>CAYSAK010000007.1:0-27281 GCA_964429055.1 uncultured Candidatus Saccharibacteria bacterium | reverse complement strand
TGAGTGAAAATGATTTATCATTTTCCGAAGCGACGCCCAGCGGGCAAGGTGCCAGCGTAAGCTGGCACTCTTGACATGCGAGTGCTAATTTGTTATGCTGTAATTACTATGCAAGAAGAATTTAGTGAAATCATGAGGAATTTGTCGGAGAATGCGAGATTCGCACTCCAAAAGGCAGATTATTATAGCAAGAGATACAACAACGGTTACATGGGTACGGAACACTTGCTACTTGGGGTGTTATCAATTGATGTTTCGACTGGCGCGAAGATGCTCCGCGAAAATGGCGCCACGCTAGAAGAAGTAGAAAAAGCTTTAAATAAGACAGCGGTTGAGGTACCAGGCTCAGATATGGCGATGATGTCACTTTCCGAAGCCGTTATACTTACCCTTCGCATGGCGCAAAACTACGTCCGCGAGCAGGGCCTCCGGGTAATCGGCACCGAGCATATATTATACGCGCTACTTTCTCAGCCAAATTCACGAGCCTCCTTGATTCTCCAGGGTCTCAACATTGACGCCGAAAAAATCATGAACGAAGTCGAAGCCTTAGTTGAAGAACAAACCAAAGACGAAAAATTAAAAGCCGAAAAAGCCAAATACATGAAAGGCTCTTCACTTAGATTCCTTAAAAAATATGGCAAGGATCTTACCGAAGAAGCCAGGGCCGGCAAACTAGACACCGTCATCGGCCGTGAAAACGAAATCGAACGCGTGGTGACCGTTTTGTCGCGTCGTACCAAATCCAATCCGGTTCTAATCGGCGAAGCTGGTGTCGGCAAAACCGCCATCGTGGAAGGCCTCGCTACCCGAATTGTCAAAAACGAAGTCCCGGGCAATCTCATCGGTAAGCACATTTACCAAGTTGATTTATCGTCCGTAGTTGCCGGCACGAAATTCCGCGGCGAATTTGAAGAACGTATCAAAGGCATCATCGACGAAGCGACTGGCGACGATTCAATTTTACTATTCATTGACGAAATTCATTTACTTTGTGGTGCCGGAAGTTCCGAAGGCTCAATGGACGCGGCCAACATTCTAAAGCCAGCCCTCGCCCGAAACTCTATCAACCTCATCGGTGCCACCACTCTCGACGAATATCGCAAAACCATCGAAAAAGACAAAGCCCTGTCGCGTCGTTTCCAGACCGTGATGGTGGAAGAGCCGTCGGCAGCAGTTACTCTGCGCATTCTAAAAGGCATCAAAAAGCATTACGAAAACCACCATGGCGTAGTCATTCCGGATTCGATTCTAGAAACTGCCATCAATATGTCGCAACGCTACATCAACGATCGTTTCATGCCAGACAAAGTGATTGACATTATCGACGAGGCTTCGGCCATCTGTAAAGTTGCGGCAGACAAAAAAGGTGGCGGCAAATACAAGAAAATGAAAATTGAAAAATCTCAGCTCGAAGACAAAATCACCGAAGCTGCCGAAAAAGAAGATTACGAAAAAGCCGCCGAATTTAAAACCGAACTAGCCAAACTTGAGCAGGAAATCAAAAAGCTCGAAAAAGCCGGCGTCAAAGAAACCGAAAATCCGAAACTCACCGAAGAAAATCTCGCTACTGCTGTGTCGCTAAAAACCGGCATTCCAGTTTCCAAAGTCCACGGTTCCGAAATGAAAATGTTAATGGAGCTCGAAGACCACATTAAAGAATCCATCATCGGCCAAGACGATGCCGTAAAAGCTGTGGCGAAAGCCATCCGCCGCGGTCGTTCTGGCATCGCCGACTCACGTCGCCCGATTGGCTCATTCCTCTTCATGGGTCCGACCGGCGTCGGCAAAACTGAATTAGCCCGCGTCATTGCTCGCGAAGTCTTTGGCGGCGAAAACGCTTTGGTCAAAATTGACATGAGCGAGTTTGGCGAAAAGCATAACGTTTCTCGTTTAGTCGGTGCGCCAGCCGGTTACATCGGCTACGACGATGGCGGCAAATTAACAGAAGCAGTTCGCAGAAAACCATATTCAGTTATACTCTTTGATGAAATTGAAAAAGCTCATCCGGATGTTTTCAACCTCCTCCTCCAAATTTTGGAAGACGGCGTTTTGACCGACGGACAAGGCAACAAAATTAAATTCAACAATACCATCGTCATCCTTACTTCAAATCTCGGCTCGGCAGACATGTATCGCGAATCAGAACTCGGCTTCACTGCCAAAACACCAAAAGACAAAAAGGCCCTACAAGAAGAATACGAAGAAAACAAATCCTACGCCATGAAGGCCTTGAAAAAAGTCATGCGCCCGGAACTAATCAACCGCCTTGACGACATCGAAGTCTTCCACGCCCTCACCAAAAAAGACGTTGAGAAGATTTTTGACAATCTAATTAATGATTTAAGAAAACGTCTCGCCACTAAAGGCATCGGCATTAAAATCGACGACAAAGCCAAGGCTCATTTAATCAAAGAAGGTTACGATCCGAAGAATGGCGCTCGTCCACTGCGCCGTAAAATCGAAGACGAAGTCGAATCATTACTCTCCGAAGAAATCATTTCCGGCAAACTCAAAAAAGGCGACCTCCCAACTTTGAAGCTAGTTAAAAATAAGCTACAATTAGTAAAGGAAAAAGCGTGAAAAAAAGAGAAGTTTTCGGCATTATCATTTCGTTCATTGTCATCGCGGCCAGTGTGACAGTTTTTCTAAACCGCGTTTACATCAAAGATTTTTTTAGCGCAATGTCATATGAAGAACCGGAAAGAATCAAGGCCATCGAAGAGTCATTAAATCTCACCGACCGTGCGAGCTTGATGCTCAGAGCCTCGCACCCTTCGCTAGAATCGGAGCAAAAATTTAACCAAAATTGTGATTCGCACAGCCAAGACGTTTCCACACTCGGCTGCTACGCAAACAATTATATCTATGTCTACGATATCAACCACGAAGCCTTGGACGGTATAGTTGAATCGACCATGGCGCACGAACTATTACATGCGGCATGGCAGCGACTAGACGGCGCCGAAAAAGAAACCATCAAAAAACTCCTAAAAGACGTCTACGAAAATTCCGAATATCGCGAAGAATTACTGAGCGACTTAAAAAACTATCCATCGGAAGACTTAGTCGAAGAGCTCCATTCGCGCATTGGCACAGAATTCAAAAAACTGCCCGACGAACTAGAAACCTACTATGCTAAATATTTCAAAGATCAAGACAAGATAGTTGATTTTTATGAAAAGTATAAATCTGAATTTAAAAAGTTAGAAGCTGAACGAAAAGAGATTGAAGAAAAACTTAAAGAGCTCAAAAACGAAATTGAAGTTTTGACCGCGCAGTACAAAAGCGACAGCTCGGCACTGGTGGCTGAAATAACAGAGTTCAACGAGTGCGCCAACCAGCCCGGATGCTTCAGTGCCAACGGTTATTTTTACGAAAAGCGAGCCGAATTACTAGAAAGAAAAGCCAAGATAAATGAATTATATGAAAAGATAGTTAATTTTATCGCGGAGTATAATAATTTAGTTGAAAAGTATGATCAAAACGTACTTAAAAACAACGAATTATTTGACGTGATGAATTCCAATGTGGAGAAAAATAGTTTAATTAAATGAAAGGACTAAAATGAAAGACTATTTAGTACCAACTGTGGTGGAAGAAACTAATAAAGGCGAAAGAGCTTATGACATTTATTCGCGGCTTTTAAACGACCGCATCGTGTTTTTGGGTGAAGACGTCAACGCGCATACGGCAAATCTCGTCGTAGCACAACTATTATACTTGGCGCACGAAGATCCGAAAAAACCAATCAAACTTTATATCAATTCGCCTGGCGGCTCAGTCTATGATGGCCTCGCAATTATCGACACGATGAATTATATCGAACCAGATGTGGAAACTATCGGCATCGGCTTGCAAGCCTCGATGGGCGCCATGCTTTTGTCATCCGGCGCGAAGGGTAAAAGATATTGCCTTCCAAATGCTCGAATCATGATTCATCAACCATCGTCTGGCACGGAAGGTAAAATCACCGACCAGGAAATCATGCTTAGAGAAGGTGTGTTTCTAAAAAAACGCCTCGCCGAAATTTTTGCTAAAAATACTGGTAAATCTCTGGCGCAAGTTGAAAAAGACATGGACCGCGACAATTGGATGAGCGCAGAAGAAGCTAAAAAATACGGCATCATTGACGAAATTATAAGATAGCTTGACCTTTTTAATTTTTCAGTTTATACTGAAAATATGAAAAAGCAAAAGATAGGTCAGATTATTTCTATTTCAATATTAGCGTTAACGGTCGTCGCGATGGGCGGGATTTTGGGTGGTTTTATTGGCACCGCTCAAGAAATCAGCGCGACCAAAGAAGACAACAAAGTCGATGTGATTTTGGCAAGCGCCAACATCAACAACAGTACCAACGTCTCGGTGCCGATTTTGTATTACGATCAGGAAAAGGACGCCTGTTTAGATATTTATAATATCAGCATGAACGAAGCGGTAAGCAACCGGCAGTTTGAATGGAGCGATTGTGGCTACTACAATTCAGAAGTTGAAGCCGGAATGGTTTCATCAAAACTAGACGATCAATATTTGCCAGTCGCAACCGGTGGTAGTTTGCTAGAAAACCGTGGCGTAAATGGCGAGAATTTCAAAAGGTGGTTCAACCAAGTAGAAGGTAAGAGTAAAAGCTATGCCGGGACGATGAATTTGTCTTACAATTCAGAAACCGGTAGTTTTGAATACAAGAACGAAAACTACTATCCACTAGACGACATCACTATGAAAAGTGACGAATTTGGGAATAAAGCTCACAACCATTTATTCACTTTGAATTTGGGTGTGCCATTCCAGGCATTACTAAATGGTGGGGAAAAGTTTGTCATTTCAGCGGATGATGATACCTGGGTATTCGTAGGTGACACGTTAGTGCTTGACATGGGCGGCGTGCATGACACCATCAGCGGCAATTTCATTATCAACGAAGACGGTGAAGTTTATGCCAGCGTCAATGGTGAAGACTTAGCTTTCACGGGCGTGAAACTAAAAAGCGGTGAGAGTTCCATTGTGCGCATTTTCCACGCCGATAGAAATGGTATTAGCTCAGAGTTCAATCTAGATTTTGTGAATATGCTTCTCAACATTACCAACACCAGCATCGCTAGCGAAGATGGTGGCGTAGAAGTAGCTTACGATCCAACCAATCCATCTTATATTGCACCACTTGGTGAAAGTTTGACCGTACGACCAGACAACCGCAAAGCCTTGATGACCATGATGGTTTCGCAAATCGTGGCCATGGGCGCCCTAGGTTCAGTAATTGTGATGACTATTTCCGTGGCGTGGAGACGTTCGCGTCGCGACCGTAATCAGGTAAAATAATTTTAACTGTTTCGCCTTTGTGATTTTTGAGTGGGATGTTTAATTCTGTTGCCAAAGTATTAACCACCGCGGCGCCAATCCGAAGACCGGTAAAAGAACCAGGACCAGACATAAAAGTAATTTCTGTTAAATCGTGCCAATCAGATTTATTTTCTTGTAATTTTTCGTGGATAAATTGCAATATTTTTTCCGCAAGGTCATGACCGGATTCCCAAGTATATTCTTTGTCGTCTAATTTCAAAATGGTCGTTGATGTGCTGGTATCCAAGTATAATTTCATAAAATAGTCACCTCCCGAGTCCCGTCATCATTATATTCTATCGTGATTTTAGTATGATTTTCTGGCAGAACGTCCGCCACCTCTTCACCCCATTCGATCACCACGATGTTACCATCCTTTATTTTTTCTTGAAGATCGTCAAGCATCAGGCCAGGATTTGAAAGACGATAAAAATCATAGTGAACGAGATTGTGACCATCCGGTAGCGCATAAGATTTGGAGATGGTAAAACTCGGACTGGTCACTTCCTGCTTGACACCTAGCCCCTGAGCTAAGCCCCGCACAAAAGTGGTCTTCCCGGCACCAACATCACCAACTAATTCTATGACATGGGCGGGTGACGGCTCTATCTTGTCGGCAAAGTGTTTGCCGAAGTCCAGCATTTCTTGTTCGGAAGCGATTTTCATTGTATAATTATACCATGAATATCTATATTTCGGGGATATCTGGCACGGGGATGGGGCCGTTGGCTCTGATGGCCAAAGCAGCCGGGCTCAACGTCTGCGGTTCGGACAAACTTGCCGGCGCAATTTTACCAGAGCTAGAAAAAGCTGGTATTGAAGTTAGTATTGGCGAGCAAGATGGCGAATTTCTCAAATCAAAACTAGACGGACTAGACTGGTTTTGCTATACCTCAGCACTTCCTTCCGACCACCCGGAATTATTAATCGCCAAAGAAGCCAGTATCAAATGTACCAAAAGAGACGACCTCACGGCCTTTTTAGTTTCAGAATTAAAACTCAAAATGGTTGCCGTAGCCGGAACTCACGGTAAAACCACTACCACTTCAATGATTATTTGGGCTGCACAAAAGCTAAATCTACCAGTTTCATACATCGTTGGCACCACACTTGGTTTTGCCCCGAGCGGGATATATCATGAAAATGACCAATTTTTTGTCTACGAAGCCGACGAATACGACCGTAATTTCTTGAAATATCACCCTTGGTTAGCTTTACTTACGGCAGTTTCTTATGATCATCCAGATATTTATCCAACCAGAGAAGATTACACAGCTGCCTTTGAGCAGTTTAAAAATCAATCAGAAATAGTAATCCAAACTCCTACAATCCAGCTAGACAAATTTAAACTAGCTGGTGAAGCAAGACGACATGACGCAGCGCTAGCCTACGAAGCAATTCACAAAATGGCACCAGACGTGAGCAGCGAACAAATTATTGAAATCTTAAATGAATTCCCGGGAGTCGGACGCAGATTTGAAAGACTCGAAAACGGTTTTTACACTGACTACGGACATCATCCAGAAGAAATCAGTGCGACAATCGACGTGGCCATAGACGAAGCTAGACTACGTGGCAATAAAGGTGTAGTGGTAGTTTATCAACCGCATCAAAACGTCAGGCAACACGAAGTACGCGAAGGTTACAAAGAAGCCTTCAAAAAAGCCGACAAGGTCCTGTGGCTTCCGACCTATTTAGTGCGCGAAGATCCGAATCTGAAGATTTTAACTCCAGAAGAACTAATCGAAGAAATTGAAAACGCCGAAGTCGCCGAATTAAACGACGAACTCTATGAAAAAATGCTAGCCTTAAAAAACGAAGGTTATTTAGTCATGTTGATGACCGCCGGCCCGGCCGACGAATGGTTGAGAAATCAATAAAACTATTATGTTTTTTTACCAGTTATGGTAAAATTAGTTTATTATGGATGAGGTTAAAGAGGGTAAAACAAAAAAAGTTTTGACTATTGTTATTGCAATACTATGTGTAGTGGCAATATGCTTAGGAGTAGGTATTTACTTAGCGACAAAGAACGATAATCCTCCGCAAACCGCAGATGAAGAGATTGAATTAAGTGATGAGCAATTATTACAGCTAAACTTCCGTAAAAAATCTGTCGAAATCAGTAACGAAGTAGACTCATTATTAGCAGCAGAAACCATCGATCTAGAAAAAATCAAAGAAATTTATATGTCCGCAATTGATGAAAGCGTTTCCTTGGGCAATTATGGTATTGCAGCATCCTACATAAGTGCGGCAGCCGATAAAATGACCGCCGCTAATCTAGGAAAGGACGCTTTAGACTTCCTGCAATCTATAGATGTGAGTTCTTTTCCTGAGCTAGAACGCTATTTTCATTATGAACGCATCGTTGTATTAGCAAGACAGCTAGGTGATGAAGAAACAGAAACAGAGTATGTGCCGATGTTAAAAGAATTAAGAAGCTATTATGAAGAATCACAAAAACCAGAAGAAGGCGCTTTAACCAATGATGAATAGGAGGACAATATGAAGAAAATAATAAAAACACTACTAGTCTGGATGGTTGTTTTTTTCGGGTTTTTTATTAGTAATAATGCTGTTGCTACCGCCGGTTATACATTACAAAGCAGTTTTAGCCCGGCTTTATTACCATGTTTAGTGGTAATGAAACCATATGACGGTTTAAGATATCTACTCGTTTCAGATGGTAACACTGGTCTTGTTTTGAAAAAAGGCAAGGATGGTTATAATGGTGACACGTTGCTGTTAGTAGATACCGTAGGAAAAAGATGGAATAACTCAAACAAAGGGTGCAGCGCGTCCAGTACTAATCCAAATCCTAATGTGGAAGTAGTTTATAGATTTATCACATATGGTTCAGGTAGTGAGTTTTCTAGAAGTCCGAGCAAAAACTGTACACCGAAGAAAGATGCCTACAATGAGAAATTCTGTTCAAACTATGATGGCACAAAATATACATGGACTTTTAAATGTATGGATAACGGCAAGGACACTCCAACGAGTTTGTCCGATAGTTCAACCGAGGTGAAATTACTTACTGAAAATGAAGTTAAAAACATTAAAAGCTCCTTTAAAGAAGCAGTATCACCTGCGTATGATTATTATGACGTAATAGCACATCCAAATAAAAGTAGCGAGCAGAGGTTAAATGGCGTCATTAGGGTGAAAAGAAAAGAATATACCTTGAGTGTTGATGCTGGTGTTGGAACGACAGTGACAGTAAAACGCTCATATTACGGTGAAACTGCCACAGTTTTTAGCGGAACGAATAAAAAGGAAACAGCGACTATCTATGAAGGAGAAAGCCTCGCTATAACCATGACACTAAGCAGTGGCTATACCTGGACTAGCCATACCGTAGTCGGCAAGAATCTTAATGACACTACGAATACTAGTATAAATCATACAGTCGGCGCTAATGTTTCAGTCACAACAAGAGCTGCAAATGAAGTAGTTAAATACAATTTGAAAGTTGATAGAGGACAAGGAACTGGCGTTGTCGTGAAAAAAGTTACTAGTAGTGGTCTTACCACCATTATTGAAAAAGATGCCTGCTCAGGTAGTGGCGAAACCACCAATAAAGACATTTACGGCAAAGATAAAATAAATGTAGTCATGAGTGTGTGCAGCGGTAGTAATTATTACTGGAGTTCACACAGCGTAGTCGGCAAGGATCTAAACAATACTAGCGACACAACAGTTTCAAATCATACTGTTGGGGCAAACGTCACGGTAACTACTAGGGCGGTCCAGAAATTTACATTAAAAGCTCAAGCCATCAATATTGCCGCCGCTACTCCAAGAAACAAAATTTCTGGCACTACAGATACTACTTCTGGTTTAGTTCAAAAAGGCAACAATGCCACAGTCACTAAACCAACAGTCAGTGGTTATAAATTCATCGGTTGGAGTACAAACAAAGACGCCGCTAAATCTGCTTTAACTGGAGCAAGCAATAATTCATACACAGTTAATAGTATCAGCGCCAATACCACAGTTTATGCTTTCTTTGTCAAAGAATGGAAACTAACAAAGACTGAGGGTGAAGGCACGTCCATCACCGTAACAAGAAGTGAATCTCCGTATGGTGGTGCCAGTACTGGTTCTACCAATCTAGCGAATGACACCACTCTCTACGAAGGAGACAAAATTACAGCAATATTTAATCTAAGTACTGGCTATTCTTGGGGCTCACATAGTTTTGTGGGCAAAGACAAGAATGACTCCACTAATACCACTATTTCTAATCACGTAGTTGGGGCAAATGTATCGGTGACTTCCTCAGCTAGTCAAAATAAATATAAGATTACCGCTAAAGCCGTTGATGTCACTACTAAGACATTGATCAGCGGTATTTCAGATACTACATCTTCTGAAGTGACTCATGGTCAATCTGCAACGGTCACTAAACCCACAGCCACTGGTTATAAATTCCTTGGTTGGAGTACTTCACCTAATGCGGATAAGAATGCATTAACCAATGCAAGTAGTAATACCTATACCATAAATAGTATGACCGGTAATGCTACGGTCTACGCATATTATGTTAAAGAATGGAAACTAACTATTAGTGCAGGCACTGGTACCACCATCACGGTGAATCGCGTTTCCTCAACCTATGGCGGCGGCGGAACCGGTAATCTAGCTAACAATGCAACCCTCTACCAAGGTGATGTCATCGGCGCAACAATTACTTTGCAAGCTGGTTATTCTTGGGGTTCACATAGTTTCGTCGGTAAAGATGTTAACAATACTACCGACACCACAATTGCTCACACCGTAGGCGCAAATGTTACGGTTACTGCCTCCGCTAATGAGAATACCTTCCAAGGAAAATCAGACGTCGGCCCTGAAACTACTGGCTGGAAAAATGCTAATACAACTGTTAACTATGAAATTCCATGTGATGATCCAGTAGCTGGTTGCAAGGTTACCTTCACCCATAGATTAAAACGCGTCAATAGCGGCTCAGTTACCTATACTGTTACCCGTGAATCTAACTATGATAAAAAAGGCGTAGACACTAGAACCTTAAAGAACAATGTCACAGAAAACTTTACTAATGGTAATACCGTAGTTGCTCACCCAGACAACAACCTCACCCTTTATCCAGGCCAAGTAGTCTGCGAAACCTTGACCTTTAATCCAAAAGCCAAAGCGCCAGACACCAAGGTAAGTCTAAAAGCCTGTGCTCTCGCCACCGGCAACGCCCAACCAACTCCAAGCTTGCCATCCTCACCAACCTCTGACGACGGCACCCTTCTCAAAATGCATGTGAAGAATAATTCCATTACCGGCAGCGATTACCAAAAGAAAGTCTACGCTAAACCAGGAGACTCTCTAACCTATCGTGCAGTCTATAATCCAGTCTTACAATATACGTACTATCTCAAACCACAAAAAATGCAGATTAATGGTGGTACGATTTATCCAACTAGTGGCATCAATACTACTGACACTCTGCAAGCTCTCTACGATTCCAAGAAAGGCTCAAGCCTCAAGAACTGGAATAATGCTATTGCCGTAAACAGTACCAACTTCATTACTAAATATGAAGAGAATTTCACCTTTGATAAAGGAGACAGCACCAATAAAACTAGAACCAATAATCATGCTGTTGTAGCATCCGAAGTAGGTAGAGTGCTTAAAGAAACCGCTAAAACAAATGCCAATGATAGTGTTAAAACCACTCCAAGCCAAGTTACATTCACAAAAAGTGGCGATAATGTCGTAGGTAATGTCCTCACTAACGATGCAGAAAGCGAAGCAACAGCGGAAGTTCCATACAACTTCAATACCAATGTAGAAGTCACCGCTGATACAGGCAAAACCCTAATCTCCGGCGAAACTGGTGTCATCACCTACAAGATTGATATCTTGCCAAAGATAAACGATTTAACTACTGATGGTAGCGAATCTCAAGCCTATGCCACAGTCGTCAAAGACGCTAAATCCAAAGTAATCGTCTATACTACCAATGCTAATGTTGGCGAGAAAGCTGGCACTGCGACCTTCGGTAGTGACAGTATCTGTTCATATTATAGCGACAAAACCCCAACCAGCTGTTGGTATGAAGAAGAAACAAACTACAATAATACAGACAATAGTTATCTAAATAGTGAAGGTAACCGTCTTGGTAAAACCTACGAGAATCTCCAACTCACCATAGATGTCCCAGATGTCTATGCTGGTTATAAGTTCTGTGTTGCCGTAGCTCTCTATCCGTCTTCATCCGGCGCAAATAATAATCTCAGTGCTTCCGGTAGTGGTACCTGGCGCATCTCCAACTCTAAATGTTTTTCAACTGGTAAACGCCCAACCTTCCAAGTTTGGGGTGGTAGCTTCTACTCCAATGTAGATGTCTCTACCTCAACTATCGTTAAACAAAAACTATCTGACGGCACAATCTTTAATAATAGTGCTCTTGTCTTCTCCTCATGGGTAGAACAAAGTGTTGTCTCTAATGCTGAAGTCAAAGGTCTTGCCTCTGGTGCCTCTACTGGTTTAGCTAGCAATGCAGCTGGTGGTGGTAGCCTAGAATTTGGTCAGTCTGGTAGTTATTGTCAGTATCGTGTACCACTAAGCTTTGCTAACTATGCTAAGAGCTCGTTGCTAAGACTCTGTACCAGCGACAGTAGTGCTGGTGCCACTGGCGAATCCGGCATCAACATCAAAACTGACAAAGAATCTCTCATTGATCCATTGCCAGAAGAAGATAGCTTTGTCAAAAATGATTATGCCAATAATGCCGTAGTAAACTTTACCATTGGTGGTGATAAAAACACTATTCGCCACATTGGTGTTGGTAGCCTCACTATTAATGCTGCTACTATTCCAGCTGGTAAAACTCATATCGTTAAAGCCAATGGCAATATTACCATTAATGGCAATATCCAATATGCTGATGCTGCCTATACTGCTATCACCGATATTCCAAAACTCATCATTCTGGCCACCGGGAACATCAATATCAATTGTGGAGTCAAAAGAATTGATGCAGTCTTAATCGCTAAAGACACAGTAACCACTTGTTCTTCTTCGGATAATATCAACAATGCGGCCAACTCTAATCAATTAGTAGTCAACGGTGCCATCCTCACTGGTGGTCTAGTCTTTAACCGTACCTTCGGTGCTGGTATTGGCGCTTATTCCAAGATTCCAGCCGAAATCGTTAACTTTGACACTTCACTCCTTCTTTGGGGCAGAGGCAAAGTTGATACTGACGACACCAAGATTAGACAAGTCTACGAACACGAATTAGCGCCAAGATACTAGATAAATACATTGTGCCTTCAAAACGTTTATGATAAAATATATTTATCATGGATGAGGTAAAAGAAGGTAGACAAAGAAAACTATTAAAGTGGGTTATTTTTGTGCTCGCAATAATTGCAATAGGCCTAGCAGTTACCATTGCAGTAATTGCTATCACCGGCAACAAAGACCCAGAAAGTGGTAGTGCGTCAGATGGCGGCAATACTAGACAACTTAGTGAACTAGAAAAACTATACGTTTATTATACTGATGACGTAGAAAGAATTGATGCCGAAGCTGATAGATTATTAGAAGCTAACCCGACTGATACTTATGCAGTGGAGAAATTATATTTAAAGCAAGTTGATTTATATGTTTCAGAAAAGACCGCGGATTTAGTTGGCGAATTCTTGCAAACCGGCATAGAGCAACTACTAGCCAAAGGGTTAAAGAAGGAAGCATTAGATTTCATCAACTCGGTGGATGTATTATATGTTGCAGGTATAGAAAAATGTTTAATTATCTTTGATGCCGTTTCACTAGCTAAAGAACTAGGCGATACCGAAAAACTATCTAAGTATGAATTATTATCCGCGAACACGAGTGATGGTTATAACAAAACTTGTAGTAATTCAAGTGAAGCCAAAGAGCTATATGATATCGTAATCAGCGAAAGGAAGAGCTTATGATAGGGAAATGGAAAGTAAGCAAAAAACTATTATACACAGTAGTGGGCTTATTAATTATGCCTGCTCTTTTGTGGGCGAGTTTTGGGCAAGACGCATATGCCGTTCCGGCCTATGACTATGGAAAAGACAGCAATAACAGAAATAAGCTTCTCCCGTGTTCATCGATCGAACACATTAGGTCGGTCATGCGCGATGCGCAAGGTGGAACCTTGGACGATGGTAATTCTAGTGATGGTCCTAGTTATCTGAACGTGCCTTATCCTGGCTCGCAGGGCTATAGGGATAATTTAGGAACATTGGAGCGTGAATGGCTCGTAAGAATTTATGGTCCTAGTGGCACTTACATGAATGCAGCCAAACCAGATAGCGAGTTTACCGCAGGACAAGCCAGGGATGAGTTTTTCTCAGTAGTTTTTTATGGACGAAAAAACGGTGGTTCAGGTAGTTGTGATAAGGATCACCCTACAATTTCTGATGTCCATCAAGTGGATTTCTATATTAGTAGTGCCGGCTACCATTATGGTTTCAGATGTATTACTAGAGGCAAGAAAACAACTGCACGTGGAGGAATTGACGACACGAAGACTGTAGTAACCTATTGGAAACATGCTAACAGCGCGGATTATTTTGATGTTTTTTTGGGCCCATCTAAAACAGCACAACAAGATTTGTTCGGACTAGTCAAGGTTGATGCATATATATTAACTGGCCAAGCAATCGACGTTTCCACGCATGCCAAGATTTCTGGCACCACGGATGTAGTTTCAAATTCCGTAAGAGCCTCTTCATCTACCGCTTCAATTAGTAGTAGACCAGGAGCTAATTTATCTACTTCCACTTGGGAATTTGTGGGATGGAGTACGAATAAAAGCGCCACAAGTGGTTCTAACACTAGCAGTAACAGCTATTCTATAGATACATGTAGCGGTGGCTGTTCTGACAAAACCGTCTATGCATTATATAAGAAAAAACAAAATAAATATAAACTAACTATCGATCAAGGTTCTGGTACTACTATTACGGTAAAGAAAGCAACGTCAAGTGGGCTCACGAATCTTTCTAATAATGCGGATATTCTTGAAGGGGATGTTTTGTCTGCCACAATGACCGTAGATAGCGCTAATAACTATTATTGGAGTTCGCATAGTTTTGTAGGTAAAAATACTAATAACACTACTGACACGACTATTTCAAATCATACTGTTGGGGCAAACGTCACGGTAACTACTAGGGCGGTCCAGAAATTTACATTAAAAGCTCAAGCCATCAATATTGCCGCCGCTACTCCAAGAAACAAAATTTCTGGCACTACAGATACTACTTCTGGTTTAGTTCAAAAAGGCAACAATGCCACAGTCACTAAACCAACAGTCAGTGGTTATAAATTCATCGGTTGGAGTACAAACAAAGACGCCGCTAAATCTGCTTTAACTGGAGCAAGCAATAATTCATACACAGTTAATAGTATCAGCGCCAATACCACAGTTTATGCTTTCTTTGTCAAAGAATGGAAACTAACAAAGACTGAGGGTGAAGGCACGTCCATCACCGTAACAAGAAGTGAATCTCCGTATGGTGGTGCCAGTACTGGTTCTACCAATCTAGCGAATGACACCACTCTCTACGAAGGAGACAAAATTACAGCAATATTTAATCTAAGTACTGGCTATTCTTGGGGCTCACATAGTTTTGTGGGCAAAGACAAGAATGACTCCACTAATACCACTATTTCTAATCACGTAGTTGGGGCAAATGTATCGGTGACTTCCTCAGCTAGTCAAAATAAATATAAGATTACCGCTAAAGCCGTTGATGTCACTACTAAGACATTGATCAGCGGTATTTCAGATACTACATCTTCTGAAGTGACTCATGGTCAATCTGCAACGGTCACTAAACCCACAGCCACTGGTTATAAATTCCTTGGTTGGAGTACTTCACCTAATGCGGATAAGAATGCATTAACCAATGCAAGTAGTAATACCTATACCATAAATAGTATGACCGGTAATGCTACGGTCTACGCATATTATGTTAAAGAATGGAAACTAACTATTAGTGCAGGCACTGGTACCACCATCACGGTGAATCGCGTTTCCTCAACCTATGGCGGCGGCGGAACCGGTAATCTAGCTAACAATGCAACCCTCTACCAAGGTGATGTCATCGGCGCAACAATTACTTTGCAAGCTGGTTATTCTTGGGGTTCACATAGTTTCGTCGGTAAAGATGTTAACAATACTACCGACACCACAATTGCTCACACCGTAGGCGCAAATGTTACGGTTACTGCCTCCGCTAATGAGAATACCTTCCAAGGAAAATCAGACGTCGGCCCTGAAACTACTGGCTGGAAAAATGCTAATACAACTGTTAACTATGAAATTCCATGTGATGATCCAGTAGCTGGTTGCAAGGTTACCTTCACCCATAGATTAAAACGCGTCAATAGCGGCTCAGTTACCTATACTGTTACCCGTGAATCTAACTATGATAAAAAAGGCGTAGACACTAGAACCTTAAAGAACAATGTCACAGAAAACTTTACTAATGGTAATACCGTAGTTGCTCACCCAGACAACAACCTCACCCTTTATCCAGGCCAAGTAGTCTGCGAAACCTTGACCTTTAATCCAAAAGCCAAAGCGCCAGACACCAAGGTAAGTCTAAAAGCCTGTGCTCTCGCCACCGGCAACGCCCAACCAACTCCAAGCTTGCCATCCTCACCAACCTCTGACGACGGCACCCTTCTCAAAATGCATGTGAAGAATAATTCCATTACCGGCAGCGATTACCAAAAGAAAGTCTACGCTAAACCAGGAGACTCTCTAACCTATCGTGCAGTCTATAATCCAGTCTTACAATATACGTACTATCTCAAACCACAAAAAATGCAGATTAATGGTGGTACGATTTATCCAACTAGTGGCATCAATACTACTGACACTCTGCAAGCTCTCTACGATTCCAAGAAAGGCTCAAGCCTCAAGAACTGGAATAATGCTATTGCCGTAAACAGTACCAACTTCATTACTAAATATGAAGAGAATTTCACCTTTGATAAAGGAGACAGCACCAATAAAACTAGAACCAATAATCATGCTGTTGTAGCATCCGAAGTAGGTAGAGTGCTTAAAGAAACCGCTAAAACAAATGCCAATGATAGTGTTAAAACCACTCCAAGCCAAGTTACATTCACAAAAAGTGGCGATAATGTCGTAGGTAATGTCCTCACTAACGATGCAGAAAGCGAAGCAACAGCGGAAGTTCCATACAACTTCAATACCAATGTAGAAGTCACCGCTGATACAGGCAAAACCCTAATCTCCGGCGAAACTGGTGTCATCACCTACAAGATTGATATCTTGCCAAAGATAAACGATTTAACTACTGATGGTAGCGAATCTCAAGCCTATGCCACAGTCGTCAAAGACGCTAAATCCAAAGTAATCGTCTATACTACCAATGCTAATGTTGGCGAGAAAGCTGGCACTGCGACCTTCGGTAGTGACAGTATCTGTTCATATTATAGCGACAAAACCCCAACCAGCTGTTGGTATGAAGAAGAAACAAACTACAATAATACAGACAATAGTTATCTAAATAGTGAAGGTAACCGTCTTGGTAAAACCTACGAGAATCTCCAACTCACCATAGATGTCCCAGATGTCTATGCTGGTTATAAGTTCTGTGTTGCCGTAGCTCTCTATCCGTCTTCATCCGGCGCAAATAATAATCTCAGTGCTTCCGGTAGTGGTACCTGGCGCATCTCCAACTCTAAATGTTTTTCAACTGGTAAACGCCCAACCTTCCAAGTTTGGGGTGGTAGCTTCTACTCCAATGTAGATGTCTCTACCTCAACTATCGTTAAACAAAAACTATCTGACGGCACAATCTTTAATAATAGTGCTCTTGTCTTCTCCTCATGGGTAGAACAAAGTGTTGTCTCTAATGCTGAAGTCAAAGGTCTTGCCTCTGGTGCCTCTACTGGTTTAGCTAGCAATGCAGCTGGTGGTGGTAGCCTAGAATTTGGTCAGTCTGGTAGTTATTGTCAGTATCGTGTACCACTAAGCTTTGCTAACTATGCTAAGAGCTCGTTGCTAAGACTCTGTACCAGCGACAGTAGTGCTGGTGCCACTGGCGAATCCGGCATCAACATCAAAACTGACAAAGAATCTCTCATTGATCCATTGCCAGAAGAAGATAGCTTTGTCAAAAATGATTATGCCAATAATGCCGTAGTAAACTTTACCATTGGTGGTGATAAAAACACTATTCGCCACATTGGTGTTGGTAGCCTCACTATTAATGCTGCTACTATTCCAGCTGGTAAAACTCATATCGTTAAAGCCAATGGCAATATTACCATTAATGGCAATATCCAATATGCTGATGCTGCCTATACTGCTATCACCGATATTCCAAAACTCATCATTCTGGCCACCGGGAACATCAATATCAATTGTGGAGTCAAAAGAATTGATGCAGTCTTAATCGCTAAAGACACAGTAACCACTTGTTCTTCTTCGGATAATATCAACAATGCGGCCAACTCTAATCAATTAGTAGTCAACGGTGCCATCCTCACTGGTGGTCTAGTCTTTAACCGTACCTTCGGTGCTGGTATTGGCGCTTATTCCAAGATTCCAGCCGAAATCGTTAACTTTGACACTTCACTCCTTCTTTGGGGCAGAGGCAAAGTTGATACTGACGACACCAAGATTAGACAAGTCTACGAACACGAATTAGCGCCAAGATACTAGTATGATATAATGGGGGTATGAAAAAAGCGAGGAATCAGTTTGTTTGTCAGCAATGCGGTGCTGTCTACGGAAAATGGGTTGGACAATGCACTAATTGTTCAGCGTGGAATACGCTCGTCGAACAAATCGTAGAGCCCGAATCTGACAAGAAATCCGCTCTAGCCAAAGGTCAAGTGTCCGGCAAAAAACTAGATTATGTAAAACTAAAATCCGTCGTACCATCCGACAAAAAAGCTAGGCTCTTAACCGAGTTCCCAGATTTAAATGTGGTACTTGGCGGTGGAATTTTGCTTGGTTCAGTGTCACTACTAGCTGGACAGCCGGGGATTGGCAAATCTACGCTTCTCATGCAGATTTGCGCAGAAGTCGCTAAAAACCACGACGTATTATATATATCCGGCGAAGAGTCGGCCGGGCAAGTCAAACTACGCGCCGAACGTTTAGGTGCTAATTCAGAGAGATTAAATTTTGCCGCCTCCACTTCCGGAAATGACATTGCCAAAACCATCGAAACCGGCGAATTCGATCTTGTGATTGTCGATTCCATCCAAACTTTAGCTATGGATGAAATTGCCTCCGCGCCAGGCACCGTTTCACAAGTAACTAACTGTGGCAACCTAATCATCAGGGCCGCCAAGCACACCGATACGGCAGTAGTAATTGTCGGGCATGTGACTAAAGATGGCACCCTTGCTGGTCCGAAAGTCTTGGAACATCTAGTCGACGTAGTGTTAAATTTTGAAGGCGACAGGTATGGTGGATTCAAGACGGTGAGAGCAGTCAAAAACCGTTTTGGCTCGACTAACGAAGTGGCAATTTTTGAAATGGTTTCGTCCGGCTTAAAAGAAGTCCAGAATCCATCAGCGGCCTTGCTCGCAGAACGAACTAATACCGACGGTTCAATCATCCTGGCAACTTTAGAGGGAAATCGCCCGATTCTCGTGGAAATTCAAGCCCTCGCCACACCGTCAAATTTCGGTTACCCAAAACGCACTGCCTCCGGTTTTGACATTAATCGGCTAAACCTATTAATCGCAGTACTAGAGCGACGCACTAAACTAAAGCTTTCCGACAAAGATATTTTCATTAACGTAGTCGGTGGTATGAAACTGCAAGATTCAGCGGCAGATTTAGCCGTCTGTATGGCCATCGCCTCGGCAGTTGCCGGCAGAAAACTCAGTGAAGAATATGTGGTATTTGGCGAAGTCGGTCTCGGTGGTGAGATTCGTTCAGCCTTCCGAGCGGACCAGAGAATTGCCGAAGCCAAAAAACTCGGCTTCAAACACGCCATCGGCCCTGCTACAGTCCATAATAAATTTGTGGTACCAGTCAAAGATCTCCGCGAAACCTTAATCAGGTATGTCAAATGAAAATTTTAGGCATTGACCCTGGCCTTGGTAGATGTGGTTTCGGGCTAATCAAGACCACCACTCGCGCTGGTGCAAAGGCTTTAGACTACGGCGTAGTGACTACGACAGTGGACGCACCGCTCCCCAGTCGTTTAAAAGAACTCTACGATTCATTAACCGAAGTTTTTGATCAAACCAAACCTGATTTAGTAGCGGTAGAAAAACTGTTTTTTGCCAAAAACATCACCACCGGTATTGCCGTAGCAGAAGCCAGAGGTATTGTACTTCTCGTAGCAGAGCAAAAAGGCATCAAAGTCTATGAATACACCCCGAACGAAATCAAAAAGAGCCTCACTGGCTACGGCGCCGCCAATAAAACTCAAATGCAGGAAATGGTGCGCGTCCATTTAGGTCTAGAAAAGAAACCAAAGCCAGACGACGCAGCAGATGCTCTTGCAGCGGCCATTACCTGTGCCTTTTTGTATCAAACGAGTGAAGAAGAGAAATACAAGTTTTCTAACTCGCGTAAGGAGGTGATATAATCGATCTATGATAGCGCATATTAGAGGTAAAATTACTGAAAAATTTGGAAACTCCCTCATTCTTGATATTAATGGCGTGGGTTATGAGGTAACCGTGCCGACTCCGGATTTTGAAGCAGTGCATTTAGATGAAGAAAAGAAGTTTTATACTTACCATGCGATTCGGGAAAATGCCGAAGACTTGTATGGTTTTTCTACCCTAGCGGCCAAGAAGATTTTTGAGCTCTTAATCTCAGTACAAGGCATAGGGCCAAAAGCTGCCATCGCGATTTTATCACTAGCCGAAGCCGAAGAAGTAAGAAACGCCATCGCCAATGCTGATACAGCGTTTATTTCTAAAGCCTCCGGCGTAGGTAAAAAATCCGCCGAAAGGGTCATTGTTGATTTACGCGACAAAGTCGGCACTCCGTCTCACTATGGCGCCACAGAAGCAAAATTTGCCAAGAAAACCGATGAACCAGATGAAGCTTTGGACGCGCTAATCGCTCTAGGTTTTCCACTAAAAGAAGCCACCGCCGCTCTCGAAAAAGTCGACCTTAATCTGCCAGTAGAAGAACGCGTGAGATTAGCCCTGAAAAACTCTTGATATTTTAGAGTAAGTATGGTAAAATAACTGGTAATTGTCTAATATAAAAGGTAAAATATGAGTTTTTCGATTTTAAAGCAAATTGGTGACGCCCAAAAGAAGAAAGCTGTGGTGGACGTCCGCTCTGGTGACACCGTAAAGGTGACTCAGAAAATTAAGGAAGGTGGCAAGTTCCGTCTACAGGTTTTTGAAGGTGTAGTGATTCGCGTAGATCGCAAAGAATCTCACACGGCTCGCATCGTCGTGCGCAAGGTGACTTCCGGTGTTGGCGTGGAGAAATCCTACCTCATCCACTCACCACTCGTGGAGAAGATTGAAGTAACCAAGCGTTCAAAGGTTCGCCGCAATAATTTGTCATATCTCCGCGAGCGTTCTGGTAAATCCGCTCGTCTCGGTGCTAAGGATTTTGACCGTGCTGCAGTTAACGATGTCAAAGAAGTTGAAGTAGTAGAAGAAGCTCCAGCGGAAGAACCAAAGGCTGAATAATTATTCGCATTTGAGAGCTCGGGAAACCGAGCTCTTTTTGTGTTATATATAATATATGGCGATTTTAGGAATTGATGAGGTGGGACGCGGCCCGCTCGCTGGACCACTAGTAGTAGGAGCGGTGATTTTGCCTGACCCGTGGCCAGAGTGGGTCGGTGAACTAAAAGATTCCAAAAAACTAAGCATCAAAAAACGCGAAAAACTTGCAAACCTAGTCTTAGAAGAAGCCACCGCCGGTCTCGGATGGGTGATGGCAGACGAACTTGACCAGTTGGGAATTTCGGAAGCCTTGAGGCTTGCCACCAGACGTGCCGTAGAAGAAGTCCAAAAAACAAAAACTCCTTTTTCGCAAATTGTAATTGATGGCAAAATAAATTTTCTAAATGGTACGGCATTAGAAAAATATGTCTCTACTAAGGTGAAAGCCGACAATCTCATCAAAGAAGTCTCAGCAGCATCAGTGGTAGCCAAGCGTGCGCGTGATCACTATATGTATGAAATCGGCGCAAAATTCCCTGGCTATGGGTTTGAAAAACACGTCGGCTATGGCACGGCCAGACACCTAGCGGCGATTCGTGAACTCGGCATTTGTCCAGAACACCGCAAAAGCTTTGAACCAATCAAAACCATGGTTGGCTTTGACCGTGACGGCGACGGCATCAAAGATGTTGTAAAAAATACAACAGAAATTGGGGTAAAAGGCGAATCCGCAGTTTGCGAGTATCTAAAAAACCTCGGTCACGAGATTATCGCTCGCAACTTCAAGACTAAAATGTGCGAAATTGATATTGTGTCGATAAAAAATGACAGCATCTATTTCACCGAAGTAAAATATCGTAAATCTGACCTTGCCGGCGGTGGCCTTGCGGCCATCACTAAAGACAAACTAAAGAAGATGGAATTTGCCGCCGGGGTGTTTCTAAAAGTTAGGCCAAAGTACCAGAAATTCAATCCAATTTTAGCGGCAGCGGAAGTGACCGGTGACTACGAAGTAAAAAATTGGTTTTCTATTAATTAAGCTTATTTTTAGTTTGTAGGGTATAATAATAGTATGAATGAAGATAATTTTAATGCGCAAAATATAGAACCAGAAAACACAGAACCACAAAACGAAACACCAGTTATGACCGAAGAACCACAGGCCGAAGCTCCGAAGAAGAAAACTGGCCTTTTTGTTGGCGTTAGTTCTTCGTTTTTAATCATATTAACAATTGTTATCTCGGTATTAGTAACCACGTGGATGCAAAGAAGCGATAATGGTGACGGCGGAGGGGCCACCACGGATGATGATGACACTCCAGCCATCGTGATTGACGACGACGCCGAGGTATTAGGTATCGATGATCTTTCAGCTGGCACAGTAAAAACCACGATTGGCGGAAAAACCGTATCTTACAAAGCCAAATACGTAGTAGACGGCGTAACCGCAGTAATAGAATCAGGCACCTACGAATCTACGGACGATGACGAGGTCGTATTCTTAGTTATTAATGGCGGTACTTTGAGTCTTGAAAATGTTGAAATCAACAAATCTGGCAGTGAAACATTTAACGGACGAGGCGATAACTATAGCTTCTATGGCACCAATTCAGCAATAGTGGTAGCAGGCGAAGATTCGCAAGCTGGTCTCACCGATACAACCATCAACACTTCAGTAGATGGCGCCAATGCGGTAGTTGCGACCGATAGTGGCAGCGTGATAGTTTCTAATATCATTATCAACACCACAAAAGACTCCTCAAGAGGACTTCATGCGACTTTCGGCGGTAAAATAATCGGAAATGAAGGCACAATTGCCACGGCTGGCCAATCCTGTGCGGCCTTAGCAACTGATCGAGGCGAAGGTACGGTTAAGGTATCCGGGATGAAACTTTCCACCGAGGGAGCCGGCTCACCATTAATCTACTCCACCGGCAATATTGAAGTCTCCAGCTCCACCGGTACAGCCTCTGGTGCTCAAATCGCTGTCGTAGAAGGCAAAAACTCTATCACTTTGAATGATTGTGACTTCTCAGCTAATGGCAACGGCAATCGTGGCCAAGTAGACAATGCCGCAGTAATGATTTATCAATCAATGTCGGGCGATGCAGCCGAGGGTGCCGGTTCGTTTAGAGCTACAGATACTAAAATGACAGTTTTATCTAGCTCTAGTGTTTATGAAACAACACCACTCTTCTTTGTAACTAACACTACAGCAAATATCGAACTTGAGAACGTCAAAGCCAGTTTCTATGAAGACGGATACTTCATTCTTGCCGCCGGAACGACAGAATGGGGCAAATCCGGCAAAAATGGTGGCATCGTCACTATCGACGCAGTAAACCTAGAAGCCACCAACACCGAAGTTGGTGTGGATGAAATATCAAAAGTCAACGGTCTTTAGACATTAAATTTAAATTCAACCACGTCGCCATCTTGCATTACGTAGGTTTTGCCTTCAGTGCGAAGCTTGCCAGCGGCTTTGACGGCTTGTTCAGAACCAAGAGCCTTTAAATCATCATAATTACAAATCTGAGCTGCAATAAACCCTCTTTCAAAATCTGAATGGATGGTACCGGCAGCTTCGGGAGCGGTGGCACCCTTCTTAATGGTCCAAGCCCGGCATTCTTTCTTACCGGCGGTAAGGAAAGATTGCAAGCCGAGCGTTTTATAGGCGGCCTTAATCAGTTCGCCAAGGGCGTCGTCTTTAACGCCATAACTTTCTAGGAACTCTTTGCGTTCATCCCGATTCATGCCAGACATTTCTTCCTCGAGCTTAGCGTTGACAAAAATCGCCTCAGCGGGAGTGACGAGAGCACGGAGTTTTGCTTGCAGATTTTGATCAGTAAGGCCTTGCTCGTCCACATTAAACATATAAATTACCGGCTTTTCAGTAAGATAAGGGATGTTTTCGTCGGCCGGGTCTTTTTTGCGTTTAGCTTCGACCTTGGCTTTAGTTTCTTCATCAGCAAGTTGTAACTCTAAATTAATAATATCAATATCATCCTTTGCCTGCGCCACAATATCAGTGACGAGTTTTTGATCAGCGCGAAGAATATCATCATTTTTAAAAGCCCGCACCACATGGCAAATAGCTTGGCATTCGCGGATGTGAGCGAGGAATTTATTACCGAGACCTTCGCCTTTAGAAGCACCGGCTACCAAACCAGCAATATCCACAAACTCCACTGTGGCCGGAATAACTTTATCTGTCTCATACATCTTGGCGAGCACATCTAATCTCTCGTCTGGGACCGGCACAATACCGACATTTGGTTCAATGGTAGCAAAAGGATAGTTAGCCGCTAGCGCGCCAGCGTTTGTGAGCGCATTAAATAATGTCGATTTCCCGACATTAGGTAATCCAACAATCCCGATCTTTAAATTCATATCTGTAATTATACCACATTTTAGGTAGGGGGTTGAAAAACTGAGGCTGGTTAGATATAATGCACCGCATGAAAAAAGGTAAGATAACCCCAAATGGTGTGGTTCTTGAGAAGCACGAATACAAGACGATTTTATTGCTTACTGAAATGGGAATTGACGTAGAATTAATACCCAAGAGTAATATAAAAAATGTGCACACACCTGATATCAGAATAAATAGGCTTGAGTGGGAAATGAAAGCCCCTCTTGGCGAAGGGAATCAACTGATGGAAAACACTATCCAAAGAGCCCTGAGGCAATCGCAAAATGTCATTGTTGACCTTAGACACACAAAAAGACATCAGGCAAAGTGTCTAAAAGAACTTGAAAAGCAGTTTATAAGCAAGAAAGGTATAAAACGCTTAAAGATTATCACGAAGAATGGTAGAATTCTTGATTTTGAGAAATAATCGTAGTATAATAATATGTAGTGAGGGCAGGACCTGCAGTGTAATATGCGGGACACCGCCCTCGGATAGGGCTTGCCTCGGAATAGGCGAGCCCTATCTTTTTCTTATTGATATGTTTTTCCATTTCGGTTTTGGCAAATGGGTTTTGACAACTAACGGGATAAAAGAAACAGGTTGGTTTAGAAATACAAAATCCCAGTCTTTTAATTCATAACAACCTGTAATATCTGTTATTGTTGATAATATCATACATTAGTGTACAATATAAAACATGGATAGTGGCGAAAAACAAAAAAACATTATTGAACCGGGTGAGAAAAATGAATGGTCTGAACTTGAGGGATTGGCACAAGATGGACCTGCGGGCGTTGATATAAGTGAATCTGTGAAAAGTGAAACGCAGGAAGAAAGACAAGAAAGGATTTTTCAAGCTGCAGCCAAAGTAAAAGAGTCATATAAAAAAATAGACACCGGAGAGCTTACTCCTATCGGAAGAGAAATTGCCGAAGAAAGTCCAACTAATCAAATTGATGAACAGCAAAATACATCCAAGCAAAGAACGATATCGAGTAGAATAACTAGCAAATATGGTGCTGCGGAACGCCCCAGGATTGATAGGATAAAAGCAGATCTAGAAAAATCACGTGGCATATTTAAAAATGGCGAGTTCACAGATCCGACTTCACCGAGCACCATTACAAAAGCAGTTAGGCTGATGGCTGATAGACTTGGAATTAAGACTAAGCGTAGCGAAGAACAACGCGAAAAAGAAGCTAGATTCGTTGCCAAAAAAGAATATTTTAAAGAAGAGATAGAAAGAAGAATTAAAGCTGAAGAAGAAAGAAAAATTAAAGCTGAAGAAGAAAGAAGAATTAAAGCTGAAGAAGAAAGAAGAATTAAAGCTGAAGAAGAAAGAAAAGCTTGGGAGGCTGCTCAAAAAGAGCAAGAAAAACTCGCCAAAGACATGGCAGGTGCAAGAGATGCGTTTGATAATCATAAAAACAGATTATTAAGGAACCAAAGAGCCCAAGAGATCGTAGAACGCGATTTGAACTCACGATTGTTAAAAATAGATTATTTAGAAACAGAAGTCATTTCGGAAAACCCCGAAGTTAAAAAGCATTTTGTTTCTTTTGAAGGTGCGGATATTCCAGTTTATGATTTGAAAGGTATCCCTTTTTCTATTCTTTCAACAACTGTAGATTATAAGAATGTAAAGGGGGGTAGAAGTTATGAAACTGCCAGAATGGTTCTAGAAAATCCGGCCGTTTGGACAGAACGGCGCGATGAGGTGGAAGAAACAAAAGGATTCGGTACAGGACATACTGACGAAAGAGCAGACACAATATGTACATCTTATTGGAATTCTGAGCGGAATCTAGATAGCTACGTAAGTGGTCGCACATTAATGTATGGATTTGATCATGTCGAAAGTGATTCAATCATTCAAGCTTGTGATGGAGATGGCGGTACCAATAGCACGTATGGCCGAGCAGAAACAGAGGTATCATCACCAGATGCAATAAGCAGCCTCGAAAAACCAAGCACGTCTAAACGTCATTATAACGAGGTGACATTAAGACGCTATACTGAAAATGGTATGCCCAAAAAACCGGACTATATTATTGTTGAAAAAGGAAAAATTACTGAAGAATCACTCCGTCATGCTAAGTTTTTCAAAATACCAATAGTGAACGTCGAATTGTCAGTTTACGAAGAAAAAGCTAATAAAAAGGGTGAGGAAATAATAGCTTCGATAAGCGAGAAAGATAGTTACGAAGAACTTGACAAGAAAATTGCAGAACTCCAGAGTATGAGTTATTTTAAGACAAGCAAATATCAAGCTATTGAGGATGTCAGAGCATCTCTTAGGTTTAATAATCATTTAGATGACAAATCTATTGAGGCCTCAAAAATTGAACTAGCTAAAAGGCTAGATTACATAAGGGATGCCCTAGAAGAAACTACAAGGATAATAGAGACAGCAACGGATAGAAGCATTCCTGCACCTCAAACTATCCCAAAATTCGACAGCTTTGATGTTGTCATTTGGGATAACAAAAATGGGGCCATGATTAAAAAGGATAAAATTTCCCAAAATATAGAGATGTTTAACAGTAATCATATTGATATTGATTTTTCACTAAAAGGTAGTTCTCGAAAGGTAAAAACAAGAGTTTTCGACAACAGTAGTTATTATGACGCACTCGAACCCATTGTCCGTAATTACTTCGAAGCATTCCGCAAAAATCAAGAACTAAAAAAAGGCTGAATAGCCATAACAATCCCTAATATAGTAGTTAAAACAAAAAAGCATTCAAAAACGTGTCAAATGGGTAGGGGGTTGAAAAACTGAGACGGATTAGATATAATGCCCGGCATATGAAAAAAGGTAAAATTATCCCTAATGGTGTTATCTTAGAGAAACACGAGTATAAAACGATTGTG
>CAYSAK010000006.1:0-34761 GCA_964429055.1 uncultured Candidatus Saccharibacteria bacterium | reverse complement strand
TATTAGGCACGCCGCCAGCATTCATCCTGAGCCAGGATCAAACTCTCCATTATAGAAAATTTGAAAAACTCAAATTAAAATAAATAAACTGACGATGATTAATTGCACAACTAAATTGTTAAACTATTTCCAAAGACTACTAAAATAAGATGTTGCTCGCAGCTTTAGACTGATATCAGTTTATCAAAAGTCGCGATTTTTGTCAAGACTTTTTTTGACGATTTTTCGGGAATTTTTGAAAATTTGGTAGCAAACACCAAATTATGAGGATTTCCGCAGCCGCAATTAGTACAATAATCCACCAAGGAAACTCAATTCGTCGTTCACACTCAACTCCCACCCCAGTATTTGGAGCCAGTGGCACCTCTGACACTATTCCCTGACCGGTCTCATCTATTGTTGAATCCGGAACTTCCCCCGTATCGTCTGTCATAATTTCAACCGGCAGATAAATCGGATTACCACCTTCTTCTTTACTAAAAAACAGCCGACATTCCATCCCTTCACGGTAAAATGGGTCTTCAACACAACTAGTGTAATCTATCGGATCCATATATCTATTACCACTAACAGTCACAAAGAAATAATAAATCACATTACGGTAATCCTCAGAAACATCACCGTCTAATTCGAATGTAACTTCTTCTCCAGACGGAAAAGATTCCGCAAGATTATCCCTTGCAAATAGAAGATGCGTTTGAGATGGCAAAGCTCCTGCATGATATTCGTTATAAAAATTGTAACCTAAAAACCCTAGGTCAAACCAAACCATAATTAACTCATTAATATTGTCATCAGATAATTCGCCAGTAATATAAGCCATCTCCATATTATCTTCAAAAAACACCACCCGCACAGTGTTTTGCGTCGGGTTCACCGCAGTAATCAAATATCTAAAAACGTTCATATTATCTACGGCCTGATAATTGCTACCCCGTTGCGATATCTCTTCAATATAATATCTCTCCATGCAATCAGTTTCTTCACTAAAATAACAATGTTCAAGAATCTCCTGTTTAACTTCTTCTCTTAAGTCCATAATTTCTTCTAGCGTCCAATAATCGCCATAATCTGGTGCCATGGCACTTACCTGGCCGACAGGAAAAATCCCTAAAACCACCATTATAATTGCTATAAAAATGGCATTTCTTTTCATAAAAATACTCCTTAAATTTGATTTTTAAGGAGTATAGACATGGGGAGTTGAATATTACAACCCCCCACCTATATCAAAACCGGCATAAGCTTCTTATCTTAAAACGCCTAGGCTTTTTCTTCTTCGGATTCTTCTTCCGGTAATACGATGCCAATTGACGCCACAGTATCGCCTTCACTCATCTTCATAATCCGAACGCCTTGAGTGGCACGACCAAGGGTTGGGATTTCTTTCATAGACACCCGAATGGCTTGGCCCTTAGTAGACATCATGATCACTTCTTTAGCTAGTGGATCCAAAGTATGAACCGCTACGATTGGACCAGTCTTCGCAGTTACCGCCGCCACCTTGATGCCTACACCACCACGCTTATGCGGCGGGAAGTTAGAAACCAACGTCGCCTTACCATAACCATTCGCCGAAACCGCAATCAATTTCTGCCCAGGATCAGTAATCACGTCCATACCGACGATTTCATCCTTCGGGCGAAGGCGCATACCTCTGACACCCATCGCTGAACGACCCATGGCGCGGACTTCTTTCTCATTAAATCTCGTCGCTTGACCAGCGGAAGTTGAAATCACGATATCGTTCTCACCGGTAGTTTCTTTGACCCAACGAAGCTCATCACCAGAATCTAGCTTAATAGCAATCAAACCGTTAGAACGAACATTAAAGAATTCTTTAATTGCCGACTTCTTAATTGTTCCCTTCTTGGTAGCCATAAAGAGGTAGCCATCGGCGCCGGCGTCACCCTGCTTAATAATAGCGGTAATTTTCTCCTCTGGATGCATATTGAGTAAGTTCACTGCAGCAGTTCCCTTCGCCGCCAGTGAAGCCTGTGGTACTTCGTAGGCTTTCATTCGGAACAGGCGACCTTGGCTAGTAAAGAATAACAGATAGTCATGGGAGTTTGCAGTCAAAATTTGAGCAATTACATCCTCTTCCTTAGTAGTCATCCCGCGCTTACCCTTACCACCACGATTCTGCTTTCTAAAGTCAGCTTGTGGCACACGCTTCATATAGTTCTCAGAGGTGAGCAAAATCACACTTTCCTCTTCCGGAATCAGTTCTTCTTCGGAGAACTTGCCAACCTCATGATTGATAATCTTCGAACGACGTGGATCATCGTATTTCTCTTTAATCGCGATGAGCTCTTCCTTCACTACACGGAGCACTTCCTTCTCATCGGCCAAAATTGCTTCAAGTTTCTTAATCAGTTCATGTAACTGTTTCAACTCTTCTTCAATCTTATCGCGTTCGAGACCTTGGAGACGGCGAAGTTGCATTTGCAAAATAGCATTGGCTTGAATTTCGGACAAACCAAACCTCTTCATGAGCTGCTTATCAGCATCATCATAAGAAGCGCGAATGACTTTGATTACTTCATCGATATTATCCAGTGCAATCTTCAAACCTTCCAATATATGAGCACGCTCTTTAGCCTTCCTTAAGTCAAATTCTGTACGACGACGAATCACTTTCTGACGGTGTTTGATAAACTCTGCCAAAATCTCCTTGAGCCCTAAGATACGAGGCTGAATACCGTCAACCAACGCCAACATATTATAATGGAATGACGTTTGAAGTGGAGTGAGTTTATAAAGCTGGTTCAAGATCTTCTTCGGGAAAGCATCTTTTTTCAGCTCTACCACTACACGAACCTTACCACGAGCAGACTCATCACGAGCATCAGCAATATGGTCTAGCTTCTTTGCCAGTACCAAATCCCGAACTTTATCGATAAAGTCTTCCTTACTCATACCGTAAGGAACTTCGGTGATCACAATATTATATCTACCGTTTTTGCGCTCTTCGATATTAGCTACCGCACGGATAGTCACGGAACCTTTACCTGTAGCATAGGCCTGTTTCATCGGTTCACCACCGTAAACCTCTGCACCGGTTGGAAAATCTGGACCTTTGACATATTTCATCAAACCTTCCAAGCTAATCTCAGGGTTATCAATCTGCGCCACTGTAGCATCCACCAACTCTCCAAGGTTGTGTGGTGGAATGTTGGTCGCCATACCGACTGCAATACCCATCTGACCATTCAAGAGAATATTTGGCACTGCAGACGGCAACACCGATGGCTCCTTCTCGGTACCATCGAAGTTATCACGAAAATCTACTGTTTCCTTCTCAATATCTGCTAAGAGTTCAGCACCAACCTTATCAAGGCGAGCCTCAGTGTAACGTGAAGCAGCTGGCTCATCACCATCCATCGAACCGAAGTTACCTTGGCCTTCAACGAGCGTATAGCGCATCTTCCAAGGTTGTGCTAGGTTAACCATGGCATCATAAATTGATGAATCACCGTGCGGATGGTACTTACCCATGACTTCACCGACGATACGAGCGGATTTGACTGTCGCATGCGGAGCCTTCCAACCGTTTTTGTTCATCGCATATAATATACGGCGATTTACCGGCTTCAAACCATCGCGAACGTCCGGCAACGCACGGTCTACAATCACTGAAAGCGAATAACGTAGGAAATAATCTTCCATCGTGCTTTCGACAGTCCTTAGCTCAATGCCATCCTCAGTAGTAGGGAGACCATCTTCGGAAGCGATGATATCATCGTTTAGGTTTTCTGCTGGAATTTGGTTATTCTTGTCGTCTTCCAGAGTTCCTCCTTAAAAGTCCAAATCATCCAGATCAACGCTAGCAGCGCGAGCTTGGATAAAGTTTTTACGTAGTTCGGCTTGATCACCCATCAGTTTACTAAAGATTGCGTCGGCCTTTTCAGCATCTTCAATATTTACTCTTATCAAGATACGATTCTCTGGATTCATGGTCGTCTCCCAAAGTTGAGCCGCATCCATTTCGCCAAGACCTTTAAACCGTTGCTGAGCAGTATAACCAGCCTGTTTGAAGCGCTCAGTCTCCTCGTCAATCTTGGTCCCTGCTGCCTTACGCTCGGCAATCTTCTTAGTCAAAGTGTCTTCTAAGGCTTGTTCGTCATAAATATAATCAATCTTACGACCGTTCCCCGTGCCTTTAATTAAACCAAATAGCGGCGGCTTTGCTAGGTAAACGTGCCCCGCCTTGATAATGTCTGGCATGTAGCGGAAGAAGAAAGTAAGAAGCAACGTAGAAATATGTGAACCATCGACATCGGCATCCGTCATGAAGACAATCTTGTGATATCTCAGGCCATCCATATTAAACTGGTCACCAATCCCTACACCTAAACCTTTAATCAGAGAGACCAGCTCGGCATTAGCTAGCATCTTATCTAGTCTCGCCCGTTCAGTATTTAATACCTTACCACGTAGCGGCAAAATCGCTTGAATACGTGAATCGCGGCCTTCCTTAGCGGAACCGGCAGCAGAATTACCCTCTACGATGAAGAGCTCACACTCTTCAGCGTTTCTAGAGGAACAGTCGGCCAGCTTCGAAGGAAGGTTTAACCCTTCAAAAGCACCTTTTCTAATTACGTTGTCGCGTGCCGCACGAGCTGCTTTACGCGCTCGAGCCGCAAGAGTGGCTTTGCCCACGATTTTCTTAGCGATTGCTGGGTTTTCCTCAAGATAATAACCGAAGTATTCAGTCATCACCTTATCAACATAACCTCTTACTTCAGGATTACCAAGCTTATTCTTGGTCTGACCTTCAAACTGTGGATCAGGGAGTTTCACCAAAATTACCGCGGTGAGACCTTCCTTAATATCATCACCAGTCAGATTATCTTCCTTCTCTTTTAAGAGGCCATTTTTGCGAGCATAATCGTTAATTGTACGGTTAAGACCAGTACGAAAACCTACCACATGCATACCACCATCTGGGGTGAGCACGTTATTGGCAAACGGTTTCATAATCTCTGCAAAGGTGTCATTGTATTGAAGAGCAATTTCTACCCCTGTATCACCAACTTGTTTTTCAACATAGAAGATATCATCTGATAAAACTTCCTTGCCATTATTCAAACGCTTTACGTAGCTCTTAATACCACCCTCAAAGTAGAACGATTCCCTGGCACCATTTCGTTCATCATTGACCGTAATTAATATACCCTTAGTTAGATAAGCTTGGTGACGAGCATAGCTCGAAACCCAGTCGTAATCAAAAGTCGTCGTCTCTTTAAAAATAGTCGGATCCGGATAAAAAGTAATTGAGGTACCATGTTCTCTAGGTGAGCCAGCAGTAACTTTTAGTTCCATCGTAGGCTTACCAGTGTCAAATTCAATATGGTGCGTCTTGCCATCACGATAAACCTCGGCCACCATCTTGCTTGAAAGTGCATTCACTACAGATGAACCTACGCCGTGAAGACCAGATGAAACCTTGTAACCGCCGTCACCAAACTTACCACCGGCATGGAGCACTGTAAGAACTGTCTCAAGGGTAGACTTCTTGGTTTTCGGGTGGATATCTACTGGGATACCACGACCATTATCATCTACTCTAACGCCACCATCATTTAATATAGTAATATCTATCCTGTTGGCATAACCAGCAATCGCTTCATCAATAGAGTTATCGGCAATCTCTTTAATAAGGTGATGTAACCCATCATAACCGGTAGAACCGATATACATACCTGGCCTCAAGCGTACTGGCTCAAGACCTTCGAGTACCCGAATCTCAGACGAATCATAGGCTTCTTTGGCCATTTTAATACCTCTTCTTAAATATACCTCTCTATTATACACCTAAGAGGTTAAAAATTCAAGGGTTATCTTATCTTAAATATGACTTCTTCTGGCGGTGTCTCAGGGGTAGGTTTTGGTTCTGGTTCAGGAGCTGGTTCAGGAGCTGGCGCCGGCTCTGGCTCTGCTAGCTCCAATTCTGCCGATTCTGGCGCTTCTGGCTCTAGTTCCGCTTCTTCTGACGCCGGTGACGCCTCAGGGACCGGTTCCGGCGCCGATTTAGGCTTATTTTTAGCCAACCATTTATCTAAAAAGCTCTTGTCGGCTTCTGATTGGCCAGGCATCACTTCGTCAGAAACATCATCGGTAAAACTATCCGGCTGTTCTACTACGTCAGCCTTCGGCTTCGCAGCAACCGACCAACGGCTTTGAATTTCCCTTTCCACCTCAGCGCGCGTTTTAGCATACTTAGTAGCTGAATAGACTTTGAGCGTATTCATCAACTCGTCATTCGGCTCACCCATCGGAGGTGGCAAATTCATCGTAAAGGCGCTCGACGGCATACCAAACATCATTACTTTGGCCACAGCGGCATGATTTGGCGTCTTGGTGAGGTCCTCAGCAGTAAAAGTAGGTGTAAAGGCCTTCACCATCAAATCAGCGTCAGTCACACCCACACGACCGCAAATAATCGTACCCACGTTACCGAGCAACGCCTCCCTAATCTTATCAGTCAGCTGAGTCATAAACTGGTTCGCCACAATCAAGTTAAGGCGATACTTACGGGCTTCACTCAAGATTGACTCAAACGACTCCGTCGCAAAGTTTTGGAACTCATCTACATAAAGACAAAAGTCTTGACGCTGATCTTCCGGGATGTCCTGACGTGACATAGCGGCTTGCTGGAACTTCATCACAAAAATCATACCAAGAAGATTCGCATTAATATCACCGAGCCTACCCTTAGAAAGGTTGACTAAGAAGATCTTCTTATTATCCATGATTTCGCGAATATTGAAGCCAGATTTTACCTGCCCCAAGGTGTTTTTCATAATTGTATTTGAAATGAACGGGCCCCATTTACTTGCAAACCAAGTAATCACCTCGCCTGCATCACTAGATTTTTGAGAAGCTGGGAATTCTTTGGTCCAATAATCATAAACTGCCTTATCCGTGACGAATTTAAGCTTAGACTTCACAAATTCTGGATCAGTAAAGCACTGCGGGATATCGATAAAGGTTGCTCCTGCCGGGTCTGACATCAAAAGCAGCGCCGCATTTCTAAACATATGCTGACCACGTGGGCCGAAGAAACCCTGGTTAGAAGGATCGAACAAAGATTGGAGCATAGAAATCCCCTCTTGAACGATGAAGTCCTTCTGATCCTCAGAGGTGTACTCAAACATATTCATACCCACCGGATGTTCAATATCCGCCGGATCAAAGTAAATTACATCGTCGATTCTCTCTTCTGGTACCCGCTTTAAGAGTGCTTCCACCGCATCACCGTGCGGATCAATAAAGGCAAACCCACGACCATCGCACATATCTTGGAAGGCAATATTCTCCAGGAAGACAGATTTACCCATACCAGTTTGACCTATCACATACATATGACGACGACGGTCATCATCGTCAAGATAAATCGCCTTCTTGGCACCTCTAAATTCATTAGTTCCGAGTAACACCCCCTCAGTGACAAGCTTAGCCGGACCATCAACCTGCTTAACCAGCTGCCTCTCAACCTGAGAATTCGGGATTGCATTCTGCTCTGGCAAATGGAAAATAGACGCCAGCTCCACACTATTTAAAATATTTTTATTACTCTTAAGCGGGAAAAATCTGAAAGTATAGCTCACCACTAACTTCTTAGGATCCTTAAATGGATTCACCTTAAAACCGTTTAATTCTGGCGAGTTAAACTGCGAGAAAGCCGAAACAATCCCACCTAAAATCGCATCCGAACGCGGTTTAGTATCAGAACTAGCCACAATGCGAATTAAAGTCTCAAAACCAGGATAACGCATCTTACCGGAAATAGCCTGGATTTCTTCCTGTTTTATAGTCGAAATTGTAGTTTCTTCACTTTTCTCATGCTCTTTTGGCACCTCCCACGGCGCCTTAATTACATCCATGGCTATATCACTAAAGGCTGCACCTCCAGTCTTAGTCTTCTTGCCTTTCTGAATTTCTTCAACACGTTCTTTTCCGGCCGTAAACCAATTTTTTTGTGCAGGACGGAACAAAATTTGTACAGAGGCGCCCTCATTTTTACCCACGCTTGAAAGCGCGTTCAAAATCGCCATCGAAGCATCACGTTTAGTGTCTTCATAAGTAGCAATCGGCAAATAATAATCTTTGTTTAGGGTTAGTTCAGCACCGGCCACCGCATCTACCTTACCATTAGGAGCAAAAATGTTCTCTTCCCTCTTTTCTTCTATCCTAGCGGTAGGATAGGCGGATTGAATAGATTGTTTTACTACATCTGTTAACACTGCCGGGACAATGGCGTAATATCTAATAAAGCCATCCTTAGCAATAATTTCAAAAGAAAAATGCCTCTGACCGTAAAGTTTAGTCTTATAACCCTTAGTAATCGTCGAAGCTAAGATAGAATACATCACTTGCGCTTTAGAGATAGCTTCGTTAGCCACATCACGTTTATCACGCCCACCGCTCTCAATATCATCAGTGGTAGGCGGCAAATGAATGAGAAGTGACACCATTTTAAGGCCACGTTCATATTTCTTAGCTTTCCTCAGTTTAGAAATGCGAGAAACCGTGATTATCACCGCAATAGTGATAACGAGCAAGATTACTGCTATAACTGCCACCCAAGAATTCATTAGCCCACCTCTCTATTAAATGAGTTCTTCAGGTTATTGCGTACCATTCCAGGATTATTTTCGTCTCCCCTAATAGATGCATAAAATTCTGCCGTATCGCCAGTCTGATAAAATTTAGCCTCAGTTTTTTCAACCTCTACTAAGGTCGCCCGGCTAATCTTATCGCCCTCTGTACGAATCAATTTAGGATCAAAAACAGGAATCACATTCGGTATAGCCTCTGGTGCAGGCGCTTGAGGTTGCAAAAGAACTGCTGCTTTTTTTAGTTCTTCTTCCATCAGTTGTTTCGAAGCCGCCTCTATCTCAGCCTGTTCTTTAGAAAGCTGAATGGCTCTACCACCAATCTCGCGACTATTATCTGGCAACTCAAAATCTGGTGACCAAGATGAAGTATCTAGGCTCTCACCAGTGTCATTTTGCTCAACTGGAGTATTACCAACCCCGGCAGTAAAAAACGCCTGACTGTTTGTTTGACCTTTCTGACTATAGTCCATATGCTTATTTTATCATACTTATATGCGTTTTGCCACTAAAAATTCCGCTAAAAATATAAAAATTGCAATTAATCCCACCGTCCAAATACTGATTGCGCCAAAAGACCGTGCCATCAAAAGCATAATTGGCCCAAAAGCAAAAACTGCCGCATAGAAATAGTCCTTGCTACCAAAACTATTCCGTTTCAAAGCCAAGCGATAAAAAACTCGAAGCCCTAGGGCTACGATGCTAAACACGATGATATATAATGTTGTAAAAAATAATAAAACACCGAACGGTCCAATTTCCGTCGGTGATGTTAAGTTGAGCATAAGAATTAAGGCTGCGAGTCCGATAATACTTATGTAAGGCATGATGTTCTTAAACTTCATACCTTCATTATAACATAACTGGTTTAATCCCCCAAGTATATTTGGAGGGAAGCGGGGGTTATCTGGCGCTATATTCACAACTATTGGCCACAACCCGTATCCGCTATTCCCTTCGTTTGACCGCTTCACGCTAGGTGAAGCATTGATCCTTGTTAGTCTTTTCTTTCACTCTAGTTTATGTTTCTCTAAGGTGCTAGTGGAAGATTTACTAACGCGCTCTACGCTTTTGGCGGAGCTCTAGGTAATTCCTATGTGTAATTTATGGCTAGAAATTACCTTTTCGCCCGCCAAAGACTATGGTTTCTTTAGCTTTTTGTAGAAGTTTTTCATATTTTTAAGGTTTATTTTTCGTTTTTATTTTAGTCATCTCGACTAATTCCATCTTAGCATAAACTGTTTAAAAATGCAATAGATTTGTTCAAATAATTTGTTGTATTTTTTACAATTCTCTTCCCTGTTTGTCTCTGTTCAATTTTTTTATTCGTTTTGTTGTGTTTTTTACAACAAACACGCGCAAAAATCAACAAAAAACCACCTTTTGGTGGTAATTTTCATACATTGGTGGAGCTGCCGGATACTGCCTCCGGGTCCGAATTATCACGTGAGCATAAATCTACATATTTAGTTTCCTGTTTTAATTTTGGCATTTATTGTCAGCTGCAGAAAACGAAACTAACAATTGCCGTGGCTAAATTTTCGTGCCATTCTTCGCCACATTAATGGCCTTAGTCCCGTTGTATGATAATTTACGCGCTACGGAATCTCACACGCAAACCAGCCTACATTAAATTAGGCATATGCTGGCATGTATAAAACATGCGCAGACTTAGTGTTTTTAGCACTTATTAATACTTACGGTATTTAGTCGATATGCATTATGCTTGTTAATGATCCGTCTAAGCTTTGTCAGCCCCAACTTGCATTTTATTATATCACAAAACGTCTCTTTTGCATAGAAGAAGACCGGTAACTGCGAGGAAAACCGGTCTTCAAAGTAGAGTGTGGAGTTATTTTGGCTAAATTTTTGTTTTGACCTTCTGAATAATTTTTTTATTCAGAAGCTACCTCTATAATATCGCGAAAAAATGCTAATGTCAATAGATTTTTTGAACAATTTTTGTATATTTTTTGCGAGTTTTCCACAAGCATTTTCAGCCTCATTTTCTAGCACAAGCATGTTGATTTTGGGTGGAGGGTTGTAAAAAATTTTGGCTCGTGTTAGGACCGTCCGTATGACAAGTAAAATTCATTCAGCAATGCCCTACGGCTTCATTGGAAAGTTGGTGGAAGTCGAAGGCGATAAAAATCGTGGGCTTCCAACTTTCAATATTGTGGGCATGGCCAACAAAACTATCAACGAAGCCAAAGAACGTGTAAGAAGCGCCATCGTGAATTCGGGTTTTTCGTTCCCGGATCGCAAAGTTACCATCAATTTGGCACCAGCAGACCTTTCAAAAGATGGTTCCTACCTCGATCTACCCATCGCGCTGTCAGTCTTAATGCTCTCCGGACAACTCATCAAGCCCGACACCGAAGGTAAACTATTCGTCGGCGAGTTGTCATTAAGTGGCGAACTCCGCCCTGTCAAAGGTATCATTAACATCGTAGAAACCGCAAAAACCGCCGGTTTTAAGGAAATCTACGTACCAATTCAGAACCTCTCACAAGCGGCGCTCATTAAAGGCATCACAATCTACGGTGTTGATACCCTGATTAATTTATTTTTACAACTAAAAAACCAGGGTCAAATCCTAAAAACCAACCAAGACGTAAAAAATCCAAAAAATACCACCAACATGGCCTCTGAGACGCTTTTAGACCACATTCGCGGGCAAACAAACGCCAAGCGCGCCATGGAAATTGCCATCGCCGGACATCATAATATCCTCATATCTGGCCCACCGGGAGCCGGTAAAACCCTCCTCGCCAAAGCTGCCGCCAATTTACTCCCTGATTTAACCCCAGAAGAAATGGTTGAAATCACTAAACTATACTCCATCTCTGGCATGACCACCGGTGAAGTTGTAACAAGTAGACCGTTCAGAAGTCCACATCACACCGCCTCCGCTACCTCCATCATCGGTGGCGTAAACGGTCCAGGCGAAATCTCCCTCGCCAATAAAGGTGTCTTATTCTTAGATGAACTCCCTGAATTTCCCCGTTCAGTCTTGGAATCGCTCCGTCAACCCCTCGAAGATAAAGAAGTCACTATCTCTCGTGCCAACCAAAAAACCACCTATCCTGCCGATTTTATGCTAGTTGCCACCATGAACCCTTGCCCTTGTGGCTATCTCGGCGATCCCACACACGAATGTAAATGCACCGAAACTCAAATTCAAAACTACCACAAGAAAATTTCCGGGCCTTTGCTCGATCGTATCGACATGTACATTGAAGTCGAGAAAGTCAAAAACTCAGAACTCGCCGCCACCATTACCACCACTAACCATGAGCATAATGTTGTAAAAAATACTATAACAGAGGCAATTTCCCGCCAAAAAGCCCGCTACAAGCAAAATGGAATATACAACAGCTCACTTTCTAGCTTCCAAGTCTCGAACCTTCTCACTATGGAACCAGCCGCCAAAAAGCTTCTCACTGAAGCTTCCGAACGACTCACTTTATCGGCAAGGGCCTATTTCAAAACCATCAAAGTCGCCAGAACCATTGCCGATCTTGAAGGAACCGAAATCATTCTTTCAAAACACCTCGCCGAAGCGTTGACTTATCGAAGAAGATGAGGTATAATTAATCACAGGTTAATTCAAGAGAAGAAAGGAATACTATAAAAAATTTGTCACGCACCCGACTTAATGGAGAAATTCGTTATCCGGAGGTACGCGTAATAGGTTCATCAGGTGAGCAACTGGGCATTATGTCTAGTCGCGAAGCCCAACTTCTCGCGAGAGACCAAGGAGTGGATTTAGTGGAAATTGCCGCTAACGCCAATCCGCCGGTCGTTAAAATCATTGACTGGGGCAAATTCCAGTATCAAAAGATGAAAGAAGAAGCCAAAAATCGTAAGAAAGCTCGTGAAAAGCAGTCCGAGTTGAAGCAAATGAAGATTGGCCTCAAGATTTCAGATAACGACCTAAACATCAAAGTTCGCAAAATGCGTGAGTTCCTTGACGACGGTGACCGTGTGAAAATTATGATAGTTTTCAAAGGTCGCGAAATGGCGCACAAAGAGATTGGTACGGAACTTTTAGACAAAGTGCTCGGGCTAATCGGTGACGACATCGTTCTCGATGGTAAGTCGCAATTTAACGGACGTAACCTATCAGTCGGAATACGGAAGAAGTAATTTCCTACTTCCACGGTTCCCTGGTCGCACATTTATTACTAACTTTAAACTAAAGGAAAACCTATGCCAAAACTAAAGACGCATAAAGGCACCGCCAAGCGCATCAAGATTACCGGTTCTGGTAAAATTACGCGTGAGCGCGCCTACGGGAATCACATTCTCGCGAAAAAAAGCAAAGCCAGAAAGCGCAACATGAAAACTGCTGCCGCCATCAATGGCAAAATCAAGAAAAACGTTAAGACTGCATTAGGGGTTTAACTATGAGAGTAAAACGTGGTGTGGCCGCAATGGCCAAACATAAGAAAATTTTGAAATCTGCAAAAGGCATGCAACATGCCCGCACCCGCAGTTTTCGTTTGGGTAAACAAGGTGTTATTAAGGCATTACGATATAGCTATCGTGATCGCAGAAGTCGCAAACGCGATCTACGCGCTCTTTGGATTACCCGCATCAACAATGCTTCAAGAGAACTTGGTCTTTCCTACTCGCAATTAATTGCCGGTATGAAAGCTAAAAATATCAATCTCGATCGTAAAGTTTTAGCCGATCTTGCAGTAAATAATCCTGAAGCATTCAAAGCAATCGTTAATACGGTGAAGGAGAAATAACATGGCAATTTGTGAAGTTACCGGAAAAGGCAAAATGTATGGCCACAATGTGTCATTTTCTCAACGCCATACCCGCAAAGTTTTTAAACCAAATGTCTCAAAGCGTACTTTGATTATTAATGGTCAAAAAGTGAAGTGTAATGTTTCGACATCAGCTCTTCGCACTTTGAAGAAAAAAGGTTTAATTACCGCACCAAAGGAAACTGCGAAAAAAGCGAGCAAATAGTTAATCTGCTTGAATCAAAAATCCACCTTTTGAGGGTGGATTTTTTGATACTAATAATAAAACCGCTATTTATCGAATTCTGGCGTAAATCTTTTGATTTGTTTTGCGATAGATTTTTGTAATGATTCTTTTATTACCCCGGCTCCAATCTGGATTAATCTAGCATCCTTAGAATCAACATTATCAATATTGATGGCGTCTGGAATTCTGGCATCTGGGTATTTATACAAAGTGCCCTCGAGTCTCACTGGTGGGTGTGCTTCGCTATCATATTCCAAATTCATTTTAGCAGCAGTATCTACTCCTCTTTCTGAGCCAGCGATTGTTAAGCAACCGACCTTGTAAGCCAATTTGGCTAACTCTAACGACATGAATGTTGGATATTTGGTTGGGAAAACTTGCCCGTTCCATTCTTGGTCACATTCTTCAGAAACTATACTTTTTACTACAGATCGACTTCTGTCAAGATTCCCATATGGTATATCTTTATTAAGCACCCTAAAAATTCTTCGATCAATGTCTTCGCCGCTTTTACTATTTGCAAATAATCTTCGTGTAGCAAAGGAAGTGTATGTGTCAATATACTTTTGTCTTCTTGTTTCAAGTCTTTCCTTTGCTTGCTCGGCCGTTTCGGCACTCTGATCGGCCTGCTCTTCCATGTGTTCTTCAAAACTTGGCATTTCAGCAAGAGCTTCGGCTGGGTTTATGCCCTCTTGCTCGTCGCCAGGCTTATTACTTAATGTTTCGTTCATTTTCCTCCTTCTTTTATTATTCTATCCTCCCTAGCACTGAATGTCAAACAAAAACCCACCCTTTCGGGTGGGGTTTTGATGTTGAGCCATTAATAAGCCGGGTTTTGTCACTATATATAATATATAGTTGGCAATCATCTATCTAGATACTACATTGCTATAGCATTCGAGCGGTGAGCGTGCGTCTTCGAGCAAAAGCTGATAGCACTCCTTGCAACAGGTAGGGTTTGCCGCCACCTCGTATCACTACGAGATGCTGTGGGCTCTTACCCCACTCTTTTCACCATCACCCCGTGAGGGGCAGTATTGTTTCTGTGGTACTTTCCCTATCCTTACGGACGGTCGCCGTTAGCGACTACCTTGCTCTTCGTTGCCCGGACTTTCCTCTTGGGTGTTTCCAAGCGATTGCCTTACTGGCTCCCCACCATTATACCATAAAGCTAGAGATAATTCTAGGCTCCTACCCTGTCTTTGCCATTGTGACGAGGAGCATTAAGCTCAATATACTCTATAATCTTCGAAGCCACGTCTTTGCCGGTCACCTTTTCAATACCAAATCCAGGTGAAGCATTCACCTCAAGCACCAACGGTCCACGGGCAGAACGCATCAGATCAACACCGCAGATATGAAGACCCATCGCCTTTGCAGCCCTTAAGGCAATCTTCTTTTCTTCAGCCGTCAATTTTACTGGAGTACCCTGACCACCTTGGTGAAGGTTTGAACGAAAATCATCATCTAGTGAAGCTCTTTGCATCGCTGCCACCACCTTATTCCCTACCACAAACGCACGGATATCCGTACCAGCCGACTCCTTGATAAACTCCTGCAATAGAATATTCGTACCATCTTCATTATAGAGATAAAACGCCTGCAACGCCGATTTTGCCGCCTTGCGCGTATCCGCCAAAATCACCCCGTTACCGTGCGTACCAGTCGCCAACTTGATAATTACCGGCAAACCAATCTGTTCAAGCAAATCATCAATATCAGAGGTATTTCTCGATACCAAAGTCTTCGGCGTATCAATATCATACTTAGCCAAAATCTGAGCGGCACGCAGTTTATCACGCGCGCGCGTAATCGCCACCGAAGAAGCCGAAGTCCAGACCCCCTGCATCTCAAATTGACGCACCACGGCACAACCGTAACGAGTCATATTATTAGAGATACGTGGCAAAATCGCATCAAAACCTTTCAGCTTTTCGCCCTCATAATAGACATCTGGATGTTTGTCATCAAGAGACAAATAACAGTTTTTATACTTAATCACGCGAACTTCATGTCCACGCTTTTTAGCTTCTTCAACTAAACGCTTAGTGGAATAGTTCCCTGGCCCATTTGATAAAATAGCTAGTTTCATGCTTTTTTCTCCTGATTTTTTAAATATTTCTGATGAAATTCATAAGGATTCTCCCTTAATTCTTGGTTTAAACGCACGGATTTCTTGGCGACTGGACGCTCCACACACGACTTTGAAACATCAATTAAAAACTTCCCCTCAAGCGTGTGTCGTCCAATCAAAACTGGAAAATGGTTCCGCGTACGATTTGCCAGAGTAAAAGTAGTAGAAAAAGCCTCCCCGTTAATCACCACTGGCAACTTTACTCGGTAGCGAATCTGAACGTCGCCATGCGAAGAACGTACTGTCCTCACCAAATAATCCGAGGTTTTTAAAAGTTCCCCGGTATAAAATGGAGATTTCGGCCCAAACAGACAAAAAACCAGCGTGCCGTCCTTTTCCATATCGATATTTGAAGCCCAAATCGCCGAAGTATCAGCCCCAGTATCCACTTTTGCTGGCACTTTTTTGATGCCGGCAACTTCAATCAGCTCTGTCGAGCCAATTACACTATTATTCATTGATTTTTGGTGCTGTACCATATCCTCTTATTATATCACAGGTTATGCTAAAAGTCAATGCTTTAAGGCGCTTCTACCTCTGTAAAATGCTATTGATCGCCTGGTTTGCCTCGGAATCAGCAATTAAATTCTCAGAGCGTGGCAAATGCGTAAATGACACGCTCTCAAAATTATCCAGAAGTTTTGAAATTGCATGATAAATCGGAATAATATCCGGGTTTTTAATCGAAAAAATCCCGTTTAATTGGTTGACGACCATCAAGCTATCAGAGAAGAAGTGTACTGACTTTAATCCCATTGAAACGGCAAGTTCCACGCCATTCTTCATCGCATAATACTCTGCCACTCTAGAGGTAGCAAAACCAATAAACTTCCCTCCCCGCTCAAGGACCTTCCCATCGACGTCAACCACATAATACCCCACCCCTGAAGGACCAGGATTCCCCCGCGAAGCCCCATCGACATAAAAACTAACGGAGTTAGCGGCACCACGAGAGGAAATGTGTGTGTTGTTCACCTTATTTTCCATGATCTCAAAGACCGAAAGGCTTGCCTCATTCAAGTGAACATTGGTATTAGTGAAATCTTTAATAAATTTATAGCCAATATATCTATCGCGTGGTTCTGGCTGAGCATTACCAAATACCTCTACATCGTAAACAATATATAGATTACTGAGACGGCTAGAACCCTCCAGATTCAAAAACGTAATCACGTCTCGCAGTTTAATCGAACTCGCCCGGTAGCCTGTATACTCAGAGAGCGAACGGGCCATCGCCTCTTCCGGTTGTTCGCCAAATTTAATCTTACCAGTAGGAAGCTCCCAAAAAACCGGGGCGTCAGAACGGCCTCGGTTACGTTTCAAAATCAATACCCCATCCTCTTTTCTAATAATGCCCACTACACGGATTCTTTGTTTCATGCCCACTCTTTGTTTAAGGAACCCTGCCGGCCTGTTTTCCCCGTAATATATACAAGGTGGGTAAAATCTTATGCGATACATCCACGGACGTAAGCCACGAAATCCCTAAAACATGATTATTCAGGAAAATCATGCTGCCGGTAGGGCTAATTCCATTGTACCAGATAGTAAAAGAATTGTAAAATCCCTTCCATTCCACCAATCATGATTCCAGAAAAAACCTCACCAAACAGTAGTATCAGAATGTAAACTAAAATAAAGCCAATCGATTCAATCGACGCCAAAAAATTCCGCACCACATCTGGTGAAATCGCATAAAGAATGCGCGAACCATCTAGCGGCGGGATCGGAATTAAATTAAAAATCATAAAACCTAGATTCACAAACACCAACTCAGTAAAGATAAACTCTAGTAATTCCCCGCCCGCGCCATAGAGTAATCTGGTAAAATGCCCAATCAGAAAAGCGATGAACGCCAAAAGAAAATTCGTTAGCGGTCCAGCTAGCGCCGTAAGTGCCATCCCCCACTCGCGCCATTTCAGATTGTGATAATTAATTGGCACCGGTTTAGCTCCACCAAATACCGGCGCTTTTAAGATGTAAAGCATCACCGGCACGATAATCGACATAAAAGGGTCAATGTGTTTAATCGGATTAAATGTTAACCGCCCAGCATCCTTAGCAGTATGATCACCCAACCAGTAAGCAGTCACACCGTGCGCCAACTCGTGTAAAATCACCGAAAAAACTACAATTACAAGAATAAACAGTATATATAATATATTACTATTCATTAGCTAAGCACCACTACTTCTTTAGTGGTTGGGAGCGTATCAAGGGATTTAACTTTCAGCTTCTTCTCAGAACGAGCGGAAAGCTTGAGCTCAGAAACCATAGCATCAACGTTCCCCATCGAAATAATCAATTTCGGCTCGATCTCACGAATCGCGCGAATCGAAGAAGTACAGAGAATATCAGCTACAATATCATCTAGATTCTCTTCGATACCACCCAGAATTCCTACGTGCACCCCACCAATTTCGACATCATAAATCGTTTTACCACTTACCGTCAAAATTCCCCTAATCGTCGCATCGCCAATTTCAAACTCACCCGGCCCTTTAATCTTACCAATTGCTAAACCAGCATCGATAGTCTCACTATTCACATTGAACTTAATCGTCGTCTTCTTAGTGGTGATGATAATTTCATCCTGGTTTTTGCTTTCAATCTCAAACATTTTGTCTCCTATTCCTTAATAATTTTATCTGGGTCAATAATTTCGGTAATTTCCATCTCGAGCACATCTTCAATGAAACGGTCTTTGACGCTCTTTCGGTAAGAGAAATCGTCCGCCGACATAATTACATAATTAATTGGCTTACCCTGTTTCTTCTCAATAATCTCTGCCCAACGTGTCAGTTTCTTAGTCTTGTCGTTCCCGATAATCAAAAGATCGATTCCATCCTGCCCCGGCAAGCGGTTTGTCACAATAAGACCTTTCAAATAATTCTTCACTGGACGGCAATATTCTTCCCACGTAGTCTCGCGCACATCTTTTTCACGAGTTGTATCAATTTTTTTCGAGAAAATATCGGCTAGTGGTCTCGCGAATGGATGTTTGGCATTAGCTGAGTAATAAACTTTATTATCAAAAGTCTCATTTTTGATCACACCGATACTTTCGAGATTCAAAAGCTCCCGACGCACAGAGTTAATCTGTTCGTCAATCACCCGCGTCATCTCACGAACATAAAAAGATTTCTCCGGGTTTTCAAAAAATAGTTTCAAGAGTTTGGCACGAGTTTTGCTGCCAAATAATTTTTCAGTAGGCGTGCTATTTTCTTTACTCATCTTATATACAATTGTAGCACGTTTTTAAATAATCAATTAAAATTGTTTATCACGAACGAATAAACTTGTTCCAAAGGCATCCAATTGATGTTTTTATTCCGTTTAAACCAAGTCAACTGACGCTTCGCCAGATGATAATCTTCAAAAAAGCATTTTTCCTTCGCCTCAGCTTCGGTCATTTCACCATGTAAATATTTCCAAGCGTATTCATAAATATCGCTTTTCATCGCTTGATTATCCCATCCATAATCCTGAACAAGTTTTCTAGTCTCGTTGTATAATTCTTCTCTAAACATCAGGTCAATTCGTTTCTTCAAGCGTGCTCTGAGCTCTTCGGTTGGCCAATCGATACCAACAATTAAATAATCTCCTTTAATTTCATTCCTGTCAGAACAAGTTTTTTGCTCAAAATCGCCAATTTTTTGACCCGTCGGACCTTTAAACTTATAGTCATAAATCAAAGCATCAATGTAAAGGCCAGTGCCACCTACAATCATCGGCACCTTACCACGTGACACAATATCCTTAATTTTCTCCTCAGTATACTCTTTCCAATCAGCCACTGTAAAACGCTCGCCCGGCTCCACTAAATCTAAACCATAGTGAGGGATACCCTGCATCTCCTCTTTGGTAGGTTTGGCCGTACCAATATCCATCCCCTTATAAATCGCCCGCGAATCAGCCGAAATAATCTCGCCACCAATCGCCTTGGCAATTTCAATCGAAATCCCAGTCTTGCCTGACCCCGTCGGTCCAAGAATAATTATAGTTTGCATAGGTAGTCTGCGAGTTTGGCAAGTTTAATCTTCTCTTCCTTATCGCGAAGACGAAGCGAAACAATACCTTCCTCGGCGTCTTTTGGTCCAACAATAATAAGAACTGGAATCTTAAAGTCAGTAGCTCTTTTAATCTTCTTCCCTAATGAATCAGCTGAATCATCTACAGTATAGCGTAATTCATTATACTTAAGTGGTTTCTCAAGCACGATACCATCCAAGATGTTTGCAATCTTAGAAACGTAATCTGAAACCTTATCATTTACCGTCACGATACGAACCTGTTCTGGAGCACACCAGAATGGGAACCAACCACCAGTGTGTTCAATATAAACTGACAAGAAGCGTTCGATTGAACCAAGGGTGGCGTGGTGAATCATTACTGGACGTTCTTTCTCACCCTTTTCATTCACAAACTCAAGCTCAAAACGCTCTGGTTGCACAAAATCTAGCTGAATCGTCGCCAGTTGGTGCTCACGACCAATGGCATCTTCCGCCATAAAATCAATCTTTGGCCCATAGAAAGCCGCTTCGCCTTCTTGTTCAAAATAATCCAGCCCGTTATCAATAGCAGCCTGCTTAATTTGCTTCTGCGCCATCTCCCAAAGCTTCTTATCGCCGAGGTATTTATCTTCATCTGAACGATATGATAAACGAGCGCGCAACTTTTGCATCCCCACCGTGGTGTAAAGCTCTTTTACGATAGCTACCAAACGCTTCACCTCATCTTTAATCTGATCCTTACGGCAGAAAACGTGTGAATCATCTTGCGTAAGCGAACGCACACGAGAAAGTCCGCCTAGTTCACCAGTCTTTTCATCACGGTAATCAGTCGTAGCTTCCATGTAACGTACCGGCATCTCTTTATAAGTACGCGGACGAGAAGCAAAAATCTGTGCATGATGCGGACAATTCATCGGCTTCATTGCAAAATCTTCCCCGTTCACCTGAGAATGAACCATAAAGAGCTCATCACCAAACTTAGCATAATGACCAGAAGTCTTATAAAGATCAGTCTTGGTAATGTGTGGAGTCCAAACTTTCTTAAATCCTTCACGACCACGCAAGCTCAAAGAATAGTTAGCCATCAGTTCGCGAAGCTCAGTACCACGCGGAGTAAAGAGCGGCAAACCTGCACCCACCAAATCTGAGAAGCAGAACAAATCAAGCTCCTTACCAAGCTTACGATGGTCACGTGCCTTCGCCTCTTCCTGACGCTTCAAATACTCATCTAGCTCTTCTTCAGTAGCAAAAGCTACACCGTAAATTCGGGTGAGCATTTCCCTTTTCTCATCACCACGCCAATAAGCACCAGCTACGCGAATCAGCTTAAACGCCCCTACCTCACCGGTATTTTTAACGTGTGGTCCCTTGCACAAATCTGAAAAGATATCTCCTAAATCATAAAATGATATCTCAGCGCCTTCCGGCAAATCCTCAATCAACTCAATTTTATACTTCTGAGCATGATCACGTGCCCAGTTCAAGGCTTCCATCTTAGAAACTACGCGTTTCTCCATTGAGAGCTTCCGCGAGACAATCCCACGCATCTTCTTCTCAATCTTTGGTAAATCTGCATCGGAGATTTTTACATCACCAAAGTCAATATCATAATAAAAACCGTTGTCAATTGCAGGACCAATCCCGAATGTTACTGTAGGATAAAGCTCCTGTACTGCAGCGGCGAGTACATGACTTAAAGTGTGCCTCATTTTTTCGAGATAGTTCTCTTCTTTCATCTTTATCCTTCCTTTCTTATCGTATTATTATATCACACTTAGGTTAAGCTAAGAGTAATAATACCATCAAAGGCATGGTGATAACCGAGAACAAAGTTGAAATAGTCACCAGTTCAGAGGATTCCGCCTCATTGCCACCATATTTTACCGCAAAGAGCCCTAACGATGTGGCAGTAGGCAGTGCCTGAATTAACACGCAAACCTGAATCACTTCGATCGGGAATTGTAGCAAAGTAAGTATTCCCCAAGTTACCAGTGGCCCCAATACAAGTTGAATAATTGCCGTGAGCATCAGTTTCCATTTTACAAGCACCTTAATCAGTTTAGCTTGCGACAACATAAATCCAATGCAGATAATCGAAAGTGGCGTTGTCGCCCCACCAACATACCCTACCGCATCCGTAAAGAAGTTCGGTAGTTTAAATCCAATCAAGAACAGCACCATACCTAAAACCACCGCAATAATATTTGGATTAAAGATTATATTGAATAACAATTTCACAGATACCTTTTGTTCAAACAGCCAAATACCATACGAAAATAGCGCGATATTAAAAGAAATAATAAAACCACAGTAAGCTAAAATCCCGCTCGGCCCAAAAGTGTTAGCTACAATCGGATAACCGAGAAATGTCGCATTATTAAAAATCATCGCAAACTGCGACTCATGAGACAACTCCTTCTTCATCCATTTCTTATTAAAGATAATCTTCGCGAGAATAATGAGAAGTAGCATCACGATAGCGCCAGCCAGAAGCCCCGAAAAGAATAAATTAGCCGAAGCCTGATCATATTCTGACGGAAAAGCCATAAATAGCGAAGCCGGCATAAACACTGTCAAAAGTAAATTAGTAATCTGTTTATTAGTATGCTCACTAATCAGTTTAAACTTCCCAAGTAAAAATCCTAGCACCATAATCAAAGCGATGGAGCCAAGACGAGCATAGAAGACCGACAGTTCAACCTGCATATGCTTATTTTATCATGTTTTAAACTATTTTTGTTTCTTCAACGCACCGCGAATTCTTAAAGCACGACAAATATCATGTGCCGCCGGTTCAAAATTATTCAAAATCTTAGTATTGTGCCCAAAAATTCGTCTTAGTTCCCTCTCAAGATCAGCAAATTGTGTACAGGTAAAAATCAACTGCTCTGGTTTATAAGATATCAGTGGAGCCAAATCGCGACGAATCTTACCATGCCCCAGTTCTCCATCATCAATCAGAATCGGCCAATCGTCTAAAATACAAGTCCTCGCTTTAATCTGCCGAGCAAAAATTCTATAACGCAATGTCTTCGCCACCGCCTTTGTGGTCAGAATGGCCGTCCGATAGCGAAAATTCGCCGGATGATTAAGCGCCAAACCAATAAACCGTTGATTCTTATATTTGCGCTGGAAATATCTCAGGCTAGTTAACGACAACAGATAATTCGCAAATACAATTAAATCTACCTTACCAATATATGGTTTCAGCGCCTCTTCGGCCAGACGTCGTGTCAACCTAGCGTTGTGTTGCATTTTATCCGCATTTCGCCAATCAACCACCCGGATAATGTCTGTTACAGGCAGTTCGTTTTCCAAATAGTCAGCAAACAGCTCACCACCGTAACCACTATCGAAAACCACAATTTTGAGCATAAAAAATCCTTTCTTCCTCCGATAGATCGATTCTACCACGCTCCCACCTCTAAAAATTCTTGATTTTTAAAGATATGCAACTTTTGTCTCATAACTGTGCTAAAATAGTGTTATGAAAAAATCGGTCAAAAAAGGATTGATTATCAGCGCGATTGTCGCCGTGATAGTTGGTATCATCTACCTTGCTATCCCTAAAAACGACCATCCAATAAACGCCGACTCAATCATTGAAGCTTCAGAAGAAACCGGCATGATTGGTGAAAAAATTGTTGGCAATCCAAATGAAGCCGTATTGATTATCTACGAATACGCTGATTTTGGTTGTTCGCACTGCGCCGAATGGAATAAAAAAATCAACGACCTACTTAAAGAATACGATGGCAAAATCGCTCTCATCTTCAGAAGCTACAATCTTGGTTTCAAAAACAGCGCCCTGTCAGCACGTGCCGCTACGGCCGCCCAAATTCAAGGCTACTTCAAAGAGTACAAAGACCTACTTTTTACCAATCAGGCCGAATGGTATTACGAAGAAGGCGCCAAATTAAACGAGTTATTCGTTAATTATTTTAAGGAAGCCTCCAACAATAAAGGAGATGTCAATAAGTTTCAAGAAGATATGAAGAGTAATGCCGTCAAAAAACGTCTCAAATTTGAACAAAAACTCGGAAAAGCAGTCAATCTCGCCGGCACCCCAACATTTAGAATCGATGGCGAAGCCGTAGCACTCAGCGACTTAATCAACACCATCGAACACTTAGTCAACAAAAATGGTGGGTGATGAGGGGCTCGCATCTTTAGATCCTCTTTCGTAAGAACGAGCCCCGTGCACAAAAAAGACGCTTTATGCGTCTGGTGGGTGATGAGGGGCTCGAACCCCCGACCTTCTCGGTGTAAACGAGACGCTCTAGCCAACTGAGCTAATCACCCACTGAGGATAATTATACCACAGATACCTTCTTTAGGCTAGCCCCGCAATCGGACTGAGCCGGAAATATGCAGTATTAGTTAAAAACATCATCTTTTCAACCGTCACATTGATTTTGCTACTTTCAAACCCCGCCGTTCCCCACTCTTCAACCACTCCTGCAATTTCCTTAATATAAATCTTTAGCATTTCCGAGTTTGAGACTTTACTCACTGATATAATTTTTGGCTTTAAAACTAAAATCATCTTTTCGATAAACTCATGACTATCAAATTCAAACAAGAACTCCATAACCTTAACATTATTAGACATGAGCTTCAATAATTGTTCATAAAGCACTCTTAAAGAAATCCTCTTAAACCTTAAAGAGCGCGTAGCAACCCTTTTATATTTGCTCACCATATACTCTTCATAATCTGGCACAATCCGATAAAGATTGTCATGATGACGATACAGAGTCGCCCGCGAAATTCCCGCCGTCTTTACAAGCCTTTTCAAGCAAATCTTATCCTTCAACAAGAAAAACGCCATTATAATAGCCTCTTCAGTGGTTCTAAATCTTTTGTTTTTCAGTTTGTTTTCGGTAATTTTGGTGTTCACTTTTAAAATCTATTATTTTTTGATAACCTTCTTTGTTACATCAAATTTTTCCATATATAATCCTAACATCAAACGAGTTTGCGCATAAAAAGCCGCCAGTGACTGATAAATAATTGAAGTTACCGGCATCAAAATCCATTGAAGAACCATTACAAGATTTTTACTCTTATGATACTTCGCTGGGCGCTTAGGTAGCAATTTAAACGAAACCAGCACCGAAACAATCAAACCGATTGACGCGAATGTCTCTACCACACTAACGATGTTCGGAAGATTATAAGCTACCATCGTATGAGACGACATATTCATAATCATCGGCACCCAACCACCAAAAGCCACGATAGGGGCCAGAATTGCCAGCGTAATATGCCCATCTAGAAGCCGCCAAAATTTTGGAAACAGCTGCCAAAACGGCATCATCCGTTTTTCCCTACTCACGAATAACTTAGTCCCCACATAAGCCACGTCCGAAGCCCCGTAGTACCAACGTCGTACTTGTACAAATTGAGCCTTCACCGTTTTAAAGAAGGTTTCATCAATCACAGCGTCTTGATAAATTGGAATCCGAATCGGTAGCACCGAATAATCTCCGCTAAAGAAGAACAAGCTCCGCCAATATTGGTGGCCATCCTCCACAATGGTTCGTTTGCTCCAAAAATGCATCGCTTCAAGAGCCTGCAGTGGCTGTGAATGTGAAGCAAAATTTCTTAAGGCGTGCGGGCGCATCGTCGTAATCACGTTAAAGAACGAGTTCGACACCGCAATCACCCGCGTCGGCGCCGGTGCGTCCCAAATATTGTTCATAAATAAAGATACTGGCTGGTAACTCAAACGTTGGCGGTTTGGGTGCGTAATAAATTCATAAGCTACCGAATCTAAGTATTTCTCGTGCATACGGTTATCGCTATCAAGAGACGTCACAATGACGTTTTCTACCGGCAAATGTTTGCTCTTCACATACTCCGCCACCTTTTCACCAGCGTAAGTTAAGTTCGGGCCCTTACCAATAATCTCGCCCGGCACGTTATCCGGGTGCTCAAAAGTCAGAAATGCTTTAAAAGTATCTTTATACTTGGCCTTCAGGGTTTTTGCAGTCTCCGCCATCGCCTCACCACCCCGCTCTTCATGTGCTAAAACCACAATAATGTGGTCATTTGGGAAAGTGGTTTTTGAAATCGCCTCAATCGACGGTTCCAAAATTTCCGCACCTTCGTTATAAGCTGCAATAATCACCACATGATAAATATTCGTCGGATTAGGATACTCGCTCCCCATCGCTGCCATAAATTTCAGGTTTTCAAGATGCTCCTCAAAATGATAACTCTTGTTTTCATCATCCCTCAAACGTTCATAAGCGTCGTGCGGATTCGCTAAATCCTCTACCCGTTTTCGCCAATCCACCCGTTCTGCACTTTTTAAAACCTCGTAACCCTGCACCGTACGATAAGCCACACCAATAGCTTTCACGAGGGTCGAAGCAATAATAATAAATAGATAGATAGAACCAACCACCGGATCCAGCCATGACAAAACAAACAATAAAATAATCGCCCCATAAGAAATTAACCCCGGTAAAATCTCTAGGAACCGATATCCTCGGCTACGTTTCCCTTGGGGAATCTCCAAGTTTCGGCGCATTAAGCTCCTCCGGTCAAACGAAATAGTACAATGAAAGCGCCGGCAATCAACGCCGAAGTCGTCAGCAAAAAGAACTTAGCCACGCCTACACCACGCTTCTGGTAAATCTTTAGCGCAATCAGATTATGTAAAACCCCAAAAATAATCGCGAGGAGTGGAAACGTCAACATATCCGCCCAAGAACCATTCCGGTAACCACCAATATCACCATAGCCAATTTTGACAATAGCACTATCAGGATTTAGTTTAATTATACCTACAATAAAAAGCGCAATTGAAGCGAGCAAGTTTAAGATAATCAAAACCAAAGTTAATCTTTCAGATTGATAAAGCTTTTTAATACTTTCAGCGAAACTCTTCACCTTATAACAGCCTCTTATATTTATAACCATTATAGCATAACTATAAAAAAATGGAGCCGTTGGCAGGGTTTGAACCTGTGACCTGCTCGTTACGAATGAGCTGCTCTACCAGCTGAGCTACAACGGCACACCACTTATTATATCATATTTAAAAGAGTTTACTTCTTTTTCAGCGGTGGGATAGGCGTCTCGTTCTCACTCGGACGAAGTTTCAGCGCACGCAGAAGCTTCTGACGAGCATGCGGAGTGATAATCCGATCCAACCAAGAAATCTTCGGGGTCTGGTTTTTAGAAGTCAAAATTTCCACAATATCACCTTGTTCCAATTTTTTATTCATATTGCTCATCTTGCCATTAATCTTCACGCCCACTACGTGGTCACCAATCTCAGAGTGAAGCCGATAAGCAAAATCTAGCGGCATTGCCCCAACCGGAAGATCAATAATGTCACCTTTTGGTGTATACACAAAAATCTTGTCCGAAAATAGATTGAGCTTCAACTTCTTCAAATCAACCTTTTTACCCTCACGTAGTCTCGCTGCCGTAGTTTGTAACTCAGTAATCCAAAGCAAATTAGTCGGCAAATGCTCAATCTTCCCTTTCTTATAATTCTCGGTCACCTTTTGTTCATTATAATAAAAGCTAGCCGCCAAACCTCGTTCCGCGTATTCGTGCATTTCCTTAGTCCGAATCTGGAATTCAACCACCCGTTTATCCTTGGTGATCACCGTGGTGTGCAACGACTGATAACCATTTTGCTTTGGCATCGCAATATAGTCTTTAATCCGACCGCCCATCGGCGTATAAAGCGAGTGAATCACGCCTAATGTCAAATAACAATCCGTAATATCGTCAACAATCACCCGAAGTGCCGTAAGATCATAAATCTCACCCATGTTCTGATTGTGTTTTGCTAGCTTCTTATGCAGCGAATAAACTGATTTCACGCGACCCGAAATCGTAAAGTTAATCCTTTCTTTTTTGAGAGCCTCCGAAACTTCCTCCTCAATTTTTTGGAGCGATTTCGCCGCAGATTTATTGTATCTTTCAATCAAATTCTTCAGCTGTTCGTAGCGACGCGGATCGACATACTTAAATGCCAAATCCGCCATCTCCACGCGCAGAAGCCCCATGTTCAACCGGTCAGCCAGTGGCGCAAAGACTTCAAGCGATTCTTTCGCAATCTTCTTCTGTTTATCTGGTGGCAATGCAGAAAGAGTCCGCAGATTATGTAGACGGTCGGCCAGTTTAATAATCAGCACCCGAATATCACTACCCAGCGCAATCATTAGTCTCAAGAAATTATCCTTCGTCTCCGGAAGATAAGTATCGATATCCCGCATCCCATTTCTTGCGGTAGAAAGCTTCGTCACACCATCGACTAGAAATGCCACCGATTCACCAAATTCCTTTTTAATATCATTAAGAGTCAGCGGCGTATCTTCTATCGTATCGTGAAGAATCCCCGCAATAATCGTATCTTCATCCATCCCCCATTCTTCCAGAATTTTTTTGACTGCCAAAGGATGCACGATATATGGCTCACCGGTTTTCCTAAACTGACCCTCGTGGGCCTTTTTCGCCATTTCAACCGCGCGAGAAACGCGCTCCGAATCTGGATTCTTCATGTATCTATTATAGCAAAGTTTTAATCAGAGCTTTCAAATCAGCATCAGTTTTGCATTTGAAAATTAGTGAGTGATTTTTAATCACCACTGGGGTTTTATACTTCTTGGAAAGAGCATCCTCATCCTTATGTGATTCATGGCGCTTGATCATTGAAGCGCTGGATTTCTTCTTATTATCCTGGAAATAGCGTTCAACTTTGCGCGCTGTCCAGCCTTCTTTGATAATCTTCGGAAGAACCTTTTTAATAGTCGCCTCATCGCGAGAAACCAGTGGGCGCATCACACCCTCAGTAAGCTTCTCTTTAACCATGATTTTCTTCACCTCATCGGGCAAATTCAAAAGTCGCATTGTCCCCTGAATAGAAGCTTCGCTCTTCCCTACCTTAGCAGATATTTCTTCAACCGATAAATTAAATTGTGTCTTGAGTTTAGCATAAGCGGTCGCGAGCTCAATCGCATTCAAATCCTCACGCTGTGCGTTTTCAATAATCGAAAGCTCCAGGCGATTCTGAGAATCTAGCGTCCGGATAATAGCCGGAATTTTCTTTAAGCCCGCCAACTTAGAAGCTCGCCAGCGACGTTCACCAGCTACAATCTTGTATTTACCATCTTCTTTTGTCACTACTATCGGCTGCAACACCCCATGTTCTTTAATCGAAGCTGCCAACGCCTCAATCGCTTCTTTACTAAAATCACGTCGCGGCTGTTCCTCGTCAGGAATAATATCATCGAGACTAAGCGATTTTAGTTCGCTAGAAACCTTATCTTCCACCGCCGTCAAATCAAATTCTTCATCTACCAAATCTGTAGGAATTAGTGATTCAAATCCACGACCGAGTCCTTTTGCTGTCATTTAATTCTTTCCTCCAATTCTTTAGTAAAATCTTTGTAGGCTTTGGCTCCTTTGCTAAACTTATCATACGCCCCAACCGGCACCCCGTGAGACGGAGCCTCTGCCAGACGTACGTTACGCGGAATCGTAGTCTTAAACGTCAAATCCTTGAAATATTTTTTAATCTCCGCTAGAACCTGAGCCGAAAGGCTGGTGCGTTTATCATACATAGTAGCCACCACGCCGAGTAGTCTCAGCTTCGGGTTAGCCTGTTTCATCACCAACTTCATTGATTCTAGTAGCTGCGCCACGCCTTCAAGAGCATAAAACTCCGTCTGCACCGGAAGTAGCAAATAATCAGAAGCAATCATCCCATTCACTGTCAGAAGTGACAAACTCGGTGGTAGATCTATAATAATATAGTCATAATTATCCCTCACGGTGTTAACCGCATCGCGTAAACGAACAAATTTCTTACTCATAGCAGTAATCTCCACCTCAGCATTGGCTAGTTCCGGAGTGGTAGGAGCGAGGTCATAATTTTTATACTTAGTATGTTTAATGCAATCCGACAACTGAGTCGTACCTAGAATCACCTCGGTCATAGTCGCACCTAAATCTTTACTATTCTTATCAATACCGAGACCGGAAGTAGCATTCCCTTGAGGATCAAAGTCAATTAAAAGCGTGCGTTTCTTATTTTTGGCAAGATAATAACAGAGGTTCACCGCAGTAGTGGTCTTCCCCACACCACCCTTCTGATTAGTCACACAAATTACCTTCGCACTCATAATGCTTATATTATAACATAAAAAATAAGCCCCGCGGGGCTTATTTTTATTTAATACTTACGATTTCAATCTCGGAGTATTTCTGGCGGTGACCAGTCTCTTTGTGAACACGCTTCTTAGAGTGGTAGCGAATCACGCGAAGCTTGTCACCTTTCACTTCTGCGGTTTTAACCTTGGCTGAAACCTTCACGCCTTTCACCGTAGGAGTGCCGACAGTTGTTTTGTCGCCATCAATTACGAGTAAAGCATCAGTTTCGAGCTCTTTAGTTCCTTCCGGGAGGAGATCCACCCGTAGGGTCTCTTTTTCCTCGACGAGATATTGCTTCCCTGAAACGAGGATCACTGCTTTCTTCATATTAATCCTTGATTAGTTCGCTATATTATATCACACTATTTAAGATTTGGAAAGAGTATCGTCTTTCTTAGTTTCTTCCACTTTTTTATCAGCAGTTTTACCAGAAACTTTATCTTCAACGTGTTTCAAGGTCTTCTTCGTATGATAGAGGTAGAAGCAACCACCAGCGATACCAAGCACAATCACCACTGCTAAGGTAATTTCAAGAGGACCAGTGCTGACGATTTCTTCTGGCGTCTGGCAACCTTCCATTTCTGGATTGGTTTCACAAGTTGGTTTTTGGCACTCTGGAAGCTCCGGGTTAGTTGTACAATCAGGTTTCTGCTGACATTCCGGTAATTCTGGGTTGGTCGTACAATCCGGCTTCTTACACTCTGGAAGCTCCGGGTTAGTTGTACAATCCGGCTCTGGTTCCGGTTTTTCTTCACACTTATCAGCTTCAACAGTAATAGTGACGGAAGCTTTTTTATTGCCGTCAGTAGTGCTAACAATAGCCGAGTTAACTAGCTCTAACTTACCATCGCACTCAACGTCTGCACTCACCTTAGCTTTGTATACCACTTCTGCCCAACCAGTACTGCCAGCATAATCGCCAATATTCATACCATTTGCAGAAACGATATCATCATTAACAGCCTTACCGCTTGTGAGATTATTATTATAAAGAACCGTGCTACCTGGAATATAGGTAAGCCCTGCTGGCAACGTATCTTTTACCACAACGTTCGACTGATTCATCGTACCGGTATTGTCATAGCGAATTTTGAAGGTAACTTCATCACCAACTTTCACAGTACTAACTCCGCCAACGATAGATTTCTTAACAGTAAAATCTGGCGCATCGGCAAAGATTCGGTACGTAATGTAACCAGCATATTCATTACAGCCTGGCAAAATACCAGAAAACTTATTGTAACCAAGTAACGCACCATCACCAAAGAGGTAATCTGGTCCAATGGATTGCCCATTTAACGCCCCACCATTATGAATAGTGGCAGAACCTGGAACGTATCGAAGATACAAATCCCGTGATGGTACCATATAAGCACCATCCCAAACTGCTAATGGATCAGTATCGGCAGCAAAGATAGTCGCTGAAACTGTAGCCTTTTTCCCTTTCTTGACAGTAGCCGGGAAGCTAGATTTTACAGAAGCACCATCAGCAATACCAATGGCGGTTTTACCAACTTCGTGACCATCAGCATTGTTGTGATAGTAAATGTAAACTTCATAAGTTTTGCCCATTTCCAAGATTACTGAGTCGCCGAATTTCGAACCGTCAGCAACTTCGCGAATCCGTACAAAGTTACGCTCATCACCAAGTTGAGGGTTATTGGTAATAGAGTTAAAAGTCGCATATGGTGCCGGGTCTTCCCACGTAAAGGTAGTACGTGCTGGACCCCAAGGTGTATCCACCAAGGCACTCGCAGAAGGCATAAATGCAATCGCACCTAGAACGATAGTTGCAACTAAGGCAATAGTCTTTTTGAATTTGGTGAAGTAGTTTTTCATTTTAGAAATCTCCTCCTGCGACAGCAGCCTCTTCTTCTGCGTCACTATTATTATCTCCACCCGGCGCGTTTTCTTCTTGCGCCTGCGCTTGGGCCTCATTACCACCAGCATCCGTGGCAGCACCAGTTTCATTGTCTTCTTGATAAGGATTCTCGCCAGCCATCTGGCCATCAGACTGATCTTCACCACCAGTCAAACGACCACCATCAGTATCAGCTCCTTCGGCAGTAGTACCACTTTCAGCGAATCCATCTTCGCCAACACCATTTTGGTCGCTAGAATCCCCTGGCTTAGCGCCATGATCATCTACATAACCTTGATTTCCGTCATTAACTCCTTCGCTCTCCTCCTGAGTCACTTCAGAACCTGGGTCAACTGGATCGGAAGGTTCTACATCGTCACCACCATGTGGATCGCCATCCTTACCCCAATCTGGGGTAGGGGTCTCCGGTGGAGTTTCTGGCGGAGTCTCCGGTGGGGTCTCCGGTGGGGTTTCTGGTGGAGTCTCCGGAGGGGTCTCCGGTGGAGTTTCTGGCGGAGTGGTTGGTGGAGGAGTTGGTTGCTTATCGCCATTCTTCCACTTCCAAGAACCACCTTCATCAACATTAATCCAGGCAATACGCCCAATGTTTTGGCCACCTGCATTAGCATCTTTAGCCGTATTCCAATAACCTTGAGCACTAGAAACAATGTTTTGGCCACCTGCTGTAGTGAAGGTAAACAGAAGGTCTCTTTCTTGGCCACTATCATCGTCGCCGTTTAGGCGACCATGGACTACAGAGTTTCTATGGCTACTGTTTTCATCATTCATAAAGTTTTCAAGCACCCAACCCTTAGAAGAGTGGATTTTACCGCCATCAATTTTACCGTAAAACGCTTGAGCAGTCTCATTAGCAATTTGGTCATATTCTTCTGGGCTCATAAAGCGTAGCTCATTAGCACGATTGTTCTCTGCCTCGATAGAATCCAAATCTTCAATTCCCATCTGAACACGCAAACGCACGATAGCTTCTGGCGAAAGCATCACCCGCTTAATCCAGTTAGAAGTTATTTCAGCATCAGAATCGCCTTCTATATCTAACCCGTAAGCATCTGCATTTTCAAATTCATCGCTATCTTGCTTATCAAACTTGGTATTATATGGATCATAATCAGCATGATAACCACCACGATAAATAAACTTCTCAATCTTACCACTCTGAGTGTCAACAAAGCCATCCGAAATGAATTCGTATCTAGCCTGTTGCTCAGTCTCACCACCAGCAGTTGGAGTTTCAACAGTATATGTATACCCTGGCGTTTCAGGCGCCTGAGGATTCTTATTGGCGTTTTTCTTTTGCATAACCACTGCTGCCAAAGTTGTAGCTGCTAAAGCCAAAGTCGCTAAAGCACCCAACGCAACTCTAAAAAGTGCCCTCTTCAAACCATTTTTCTTCTTGGCTTTTTCAACTGTGGCTTCAACTTCTTCTTCGGTTGGAGCTTCCTCATTAGTCTCACCTTCACCAGGCTCTGCCTCTGCCTCAGCGCCTTCAACAGCTGCCTCAACTTCTGGGTTTGGCGCCACTTCCTCACCAGATTCTGCGGCTTCTGCCATCAGTCTGGCGATTTCTTCTTCAACTTTTTTTCTTCTGGCCAACAATTCTTTTTTGCGTTCAAGCAATTCTTGTCTTTCTTTTTCAATTGCTTCGAGAGTTTTACCACCTCGCTCTTCAAAAGTTTCACGCGGAGTTTCGACATTATTCTCGACATTCTCAGCACTACGGAATAATCCAAATTCAGACATTTTTACCTCCTAGAAACTCTTGACCGAAATCAGTGATAGTATCGGTAATCACCTTGTTTAAATCAACACCAGCCTCTTCAAAAAACATTTCAAAAGCCGCCGCATCATCAATATCTTCGTCAAGCATCTCATTGACTTTCTTGAGTTGCTCCTTATTTAGACTGCCAAAGACTGCCTTGCCAATCTTGTCGTCAAGTTTTTTAATGCTGTCTTCGCGAAGCGTTTCGAGCTCAGAAGACGGCCGATCCGGGAATTTTTCGGCAATAAGGTCATCGACTACCTTACCGAGAACATCCCGTTCAATGAGATAATTTTCCATAATTAATGTTTTATGTTATTTGTTGACCTTTCTGTTTTTAAGTTTAGCATAAGCTTATAAAATGGTCAAACATTTTTTAGCAAAAGTGAAAGAAAATATCAAGAAAAAACCGAACGCATTGTTCGGTTTTTTCTTTTATGGCTAGTGATTAAATTTGTTTTTACATAGAGTTAACGATAATAACTGCGACTTCGTAAACTAATTGTAAATTATTTACATTGGCAATCCTCCATGTTAAATTTGATATTTTTTCTTTCAAAGTACAACTCCTATTTTAATGTTTATTTTTGTTTATAACTTAGCCTTTATCCTAGGCAGCATCCTTATATGCTTTCAGAGAGAGACGCCCCCATTTTTTCATTCTCCAGTCTTTTATTGATTCAATGCTTTGATCACTTACTTTGTCTGGAGAAACAAATTCTCTTTCGTTTTTTTCATTGCCACCGTGGATGGCGTAGTCCACGTCAATGTCATCCTTCCAGTCTGAGTCGACTACTTGTGTTGGTATTTTAAATGTTTCCGCCATATTGTTTCCTTTTTGTTTTTGTTAGTTTTTGTTTTTATTTATTTGTTAGAATTTTTATTTTATTTTCTAACTTATCTTCAGTATAGCACACTTTGCTAAAAAAGTCAATAGTGTTTATGCTTAATTTTTGGTGGTTTGTCAAATTAACAGAGGTAAAATCATAAAAAATAAAACTATTTTTCGCTTGCGGTTTGCTCCGCGCCATATAATAAACAAGAGTTTTACAGGCCTGCGCTGAAATTACAGTTTCATGCTCGGCCTGTAAAACTCTTGTTTATTATTGGGCTCGCAAAATGCAAGCTCAAATTAGTTTTATTTTAGATCTTTTCTAGTGAAATCGTGA
>CAYSAK010000005.1:0-39062 GCA_964429055.1 uncultured Candidatus Saccharibacteria bacterium | reverse complement strand
TGGCTAGAGCGTACGATTCACATTCGTAAGGTCACAGGTTCGAGCCCTGTAATCCCCACCATGAAAGTTTTTTTGTTGTATTTTTTACATTTTTAGCATAAAAGTCTTGAAATACTAGATTTAGTGGTGTATCATAGATACAAGACGCTAAATGTAGGGTTGCTGCAACAAGCATTACCACCGTAGTCACCCAACAAAAAGGTCATATATTATAAATAACGAAATGAAATACTTGAAGGAGGTATATTTCATGTTCAAACGAATTGTAAAGAGAGACGGAAAAATCGCTAAATTTGATCCCGAGAAAATTACCAATGCGATTGCAAAAGCTGGGTTGGCAACGGAAGAATTCAAATATGATAGAGCAAAAGCTTTAACTGAGAAAGTATTAGAGCGCGCTGAAGAACAAATTAAGGCTCGCACCCCAAATGTCGAGCAGATTCAGGATATTGTAGAAGAAGTTTTGATGGACTCTTCATTCAAGAAGACCGCAAGAGCTTATATTCAATACCGTCAAGAACGCTCTCGTATTCGCGATGCCAAATCTGATCTCATGATGATCTATCGCACCATTTCTCACGCTGACGCTTCAGAAGACTCCGATGTGAAGCGTTCAAATGCTAACGTCGATGGCAACTCCGCCATGGGCAAAATGCTCCAATTTGGCGCCGAAGGCTCGAAGGTGTTTGCTAAGACATTACTACTTCGTCCTGATATTGCGGCAGCTCACGATAATGGCGATATTCACATTCACGATCTAGATTTTTATGCTACTGGTACCTTGACCTGCTGTCAATCAGACCCGTTTGTATTATTCGAAAATGGCGGGTTTAACACTGGTCACGGCCATCTAAGAACACCAAATTCAATCAGCTCCTATGGTGCCTTGGCCGCAATTTTGCTCCAAGCCAACCAAAACGAGCAACACGGTGGTCAATCTATTCCAAATTTCGATTATGCCATGGCACCAGGTGTCAATAAATCCTTCCGAAAAGCCCTCAAGCGAAATCTCGCTAAATACAACAAATTCACCAAGAAAAAGATTGAGCTAGATGTTAAAGACAGTTATGAATACGGCGACGATAAGAAATTAGAGAAGGCTAAGTGGCCACGCGAAGTTGTTGAAGCCGCCAACGAAGATGTCGAGCGCGAAACCTTGCAAGCTATGGAAGGCTTTGTCCACAACCTCAATACCATGCACTCACGTGCCGGTGCTCAGGTGCCATTTACTTCGATTAACTTTGGTACTGACACCACCCCTTCAGGTCGTTTGGTTTCTCTAGACTTGCTCCAAGCCACCGAAAATGGTCTCGGCAAGGGTGAAACTCCAATCTTCCCAATCTCAATTTTCAAAGTCAAGGAAGGCATCAACTATAATCCAAAAGATCCTAATTATGATTTGTTTAAAAAAGCGATGGAAGTATCCGCCAAGCGCTTGTTCCCGAACTTCTGCTTCATCGACGCACCATACAATCTCAAATATTACAAAAAAGGTGACTACCGCACTGAGATTGCCACCATGGGTTGTCGTACCCGCGTATTCTCTTCAGTTTTTCCAGAATCAGACGGTATTGTCACTGGACGTGGCAACCTCTCTTTCACCACAGTTAACTTAGTCCGTATCGGTATCAAACACGGTATTTGCCTCGGTGAAAGAAAAGAAGCTGACTGGGAAGGATTTTACAAAGAATTAGACGAAAAAATGGACCTAGTAAGAGACGAGCTTCTCGAGCGCTTTGAATTCCAGGCTAACCAACATGTTCGTAACTTCCCATTCTTGATGGGTCAAGGCAACTGGTTCGGTTCTGAAAAACTCGGTTGGAACGACACATTGCGTGATGTCATTAAACACGGCACCCTATCAATCGGCTTCATCGGCCTTGCAGAAACCTTAGTCGCTATGACCGGCAAACACCACGGTGAAGATGAAGATGCCCGCGAGCTTGGTCTTGATATCATCACTCACATGCGTGAAAAATGTGACTCATACTGTAAGAAGCACAAACTCAACTTCTCACTTCTTGCCACCCCGGCAGAAGGTATCGCTGGTCGCTTCACCAAGATTGACCGCAAAGAATACGGCAAGATTAAAGGCGTCACTGACCGGGAATTCTATACCAATTCATTCCACGTGCCAGTCTACTATCCAATTTCCGCCTTTGAAAAGATTGAAATCGAAGCACCATATCACAATCTCTGCAACGCTGGCCATATCACCTATATTGAGCTCGATGGTGATCCATCACAGAATCTCGCTGCCTTCGAATCTGTGATTCGCAAAATGCACGACTGTGGTATTGGCTACGGCTCAGTCAACCATCCAGTAGATCGTGATCCAGTTTGTGGATTCTCTGGTATCATCAAAGGTGAGCGCTGCCCACACTGTGGACGTCTCGAAGGTGATGTGCCATTTGAAAAAGTCTGTAGCTGCGCGAAAGGTAAATAATGGCAGAGAAAATTGATTGGGATAAACTAGCTGTGGAGCGAATGGGGGCCGCTCCTCAGCCACCAAAAGGTATGATACGTCTCTCAGGACCATTAGAGCATGACAACATCGTCAATGGTGATGGCTTGAGAGCTGTCATCTGGACGCAAGGTTGCCCAAATCATTGTAAGGAGTGCCAAAATCCAGAGACCTGGGACTACGAGGCTGGCTTTCTCGTTAGCACCAAAGAAATCTGTGAAAGATTAAAGGAGTTTAAGGGCCAAGCCGGGTTAACCTTCTGTGGTGGCGAGCCATTCGTCCAACCAGAAGCCTGTAAAGAGATTGCCGACTGGGTCAGAAAAAACCTTGGCTGGAACGTCTGGTCATTCTCGGGCTTTACCTATGAACAAATCAAAAAAGCTGGTGGTGCACAGTGGGAATTTCTAAAATCTCTCGACGCTCTAATCGATGGCCCATTTATTATTGGCCTGAAAGATTTAAGTCTCAGATATCGTGGTTCCAAAAACCAAAGGCTCCTTCATCTAGAACTCGGCACTGGAAAAATTTTAGGCATTGAATAGACGTATTTAATGATATAATAATATAAAGATTAGTAGAGATGGAGGCAAGATGGAAGATTTAAACGTGTTCACCGTGACGCCGATGAATCAGAAAATAGATTTAGATCCAGGTAAAACCTACACTGGCTCTATTACGGTAGTTAACCCAGATAGTGCAACAAAGGACTTTAAATATAAAGCTTCGATTTCAGCCTATGGTGTGGTCGGCGAAGGTTATGATGTGGACTTTGTGTCTCGTGGAGAGCATACCCAGATTGTTGACTGGATTACAATTGAAAATCCAACCGGCACGATCGAACCAAACGGCACTGCTAAGGTTAACTTTACCATTAAAGTACCACGCACGGCTCCAGCCGGTGGTCAATATGCCACCATCCTAGTCAGTTCAGCCGATGATGGTGATTCTGGCGATGGTTTGGCTGTGAAAAACATCTTCGAAATGGCCAGCATCATTTATGCTAATGTCAGTGGTGAAACCAAGCACGAAGGTGAAATCCTAGATAACTATGTTCCGGGTTTTGTTACTAGTGTACCAATCCAAGTTAGTGCCGGGTTTAAAAACGACGGCAATTCTCACGAATTTGCTAGAATTAGTTTGCAAGTTAAGAGCGTGTTTTCATCTGATCTGATCTATCCAACTGAGGATGAAAGTGGTGTAGTGGAAGAAGTTATTATGCCAGGCACAACTCGCTATACAGCCAAAAATATCGAGGGTATTTCACCACTTGGTATCTACGAAGTTACTCAAACGGTAAATTACATGGGTGATGTTAAGACCGTAAAACAGATTGTTATCGCCTCACCAATTTGGTTCATGGCGCTAGTGTTCTTAACGATTGGAGCAATTATATTAACCATTGTGGCCTCAATTAAGAAGCATCGCCACAAAAGAGATGTGTTTTAGATGGTCTATCTAGATTATGCCGCTACTGCACCACTTCTGGATGGTGTGAGAGAGGCAATGCACGAAGCGGAATTAAAGTATTTCGCCAATGCCTCGGCTCTTCATACGCCTGGGCATCTTGCGATGAATGAGGTTGAAGAATGCCGAAACCAACTTGCTAAAATGATTCATGCTGAACCAGAAGAAATCATTTTTACTTCCGGTGCATCAGAAGCAAATAATACCGTAATTCGTACTTTTGAGGGGTGCCAAATTGAGACGTCACCCCTAGAGCATCATTCGATTCTAGGAACCGCCAAAGTATACGGTGGCGAAAAAAAGCCTAAACTCTACTCTTATATGCTGGCCAATAATGAGACTGGTGAATTTTTAAAGTTACCGTCGAAAAAAGAAGACGAATACCTGCATTCTGACCTAACTCAAGTACTAGGTAAAATACCGATTAATGTAAATGATTTAGGATTAGATTATGCCACCTTTTCAGCGCACAAAATTGGTGGTCCAGTTGGTGTAGGAGCCCTGTATGTCAGAAAAGGTGCGCCATTTAAACCATTAATCATCGGTGGTAACCAAGAGAAAAAACGTCGTGGTGGTACTTATAACGCCATTGGCATAGTTGGTTTCAAGGCAGCTTTAGAATATGTCGAAAAAAATGAACTTTGGAAAAAATATGATACAAAAATTCGTGAACTACGAGATACACTAGCCAAGCGAATTCTTTCCGAAATCCCTGGCAGCAGCTTAAATACTGATATCGATAAAGATGAGTCACTACCAAACATTCTGAATGCTTCATTTGAGGCAGCCGAAGGGGAGTCAATCCAATTATACCTAGATGCCAATGGAATTATTGTCTCAACCGGTTCAGCTTGCGCTGCCGGCGATATTAAACCATCTCATGTTTTGATGGCTAAAACTGGCGACGCCGAAGTAGCGCATTCATCAATTAGATTTTCATTTGGGCCAGGAAATACCATGGCAGATGTGGATAGAGTGATGGAAGTTCTCCCGGACATTATTGCAAATTTACAAGGTATGAGTACAATTAAAATGAAGGATATTTATGAGTGACGGTAAAACCGAAGAACAAGATTGGGTTTATTCTGACATCGTTAAAGATCATTTTTTAAACCCGCGAAATTTTCTCATGGGCAGCGAATCTAATTTTAAGTACGATGCCATGGGTCTGGTCGGCAATCCAATTTGTGGTGATCAGATGAAAATGTATATCAAGGTAAAAGACGACAAAATCGAAGATATCCGTTGGAAAACCTACGGCTGCGCTTCAGCCATCGCTTCGACCTCAGCTTTATCTGAGTTAGCCAAAGGGAAAACCCTTGATGATGCTCTAAAGATTTCCGCCAAAGATATTGATAATTACTTAGGTAATTTGCCAAAACATAAATTTCATTGTTCAATTTTAGGGCACGACGCTCTTCGAGATGCAATTAATAACTATAGGAGTAATAAACAATGAAAATCGCTATTATGGGTGCTGGAGCGTTTGGCACGGCTCTCGGCGGAATTTTAGCCGACAAAGGATATGATATTGATTACTACGATTCAAAAGTGGAAAGAGAAAAGCTAAGCGACGTTTTAAAAGGTGCTAAATATATATTACTAGCAGTGCCGTCCAAGGCTATGCCATACGTTTTGCCATATTTACCAAAAAACATTCCGCTAATTGTCGCCACTAAAGGAGTTTTGTCCGACAAAACCTTCGCCGGATTTAAAGATTATATGGTTTTATCCGGTCCTGGCTTTGCTGACGACATCAAAGCTGGCAAGAAAACCAAACTCACCGCTACCGATGAAAGGATTATTAATTTGTTCGGCACAGAATACTTATCGTTTGACTATACTGATGACGAACGCGGAGTATTGATGTGCGGAGCACTCAAGAATGTCTATGCTATCCTAGCAGGGATTTTAGGCCTGAAGCGTGATACGGACGCTTGGCGAGAATTTGTGGTAGAAGTTGCCGACGAAATGCGAAGTATTTTAGCCTATAACGGAGCCGAACCTAAAACTGTAGACCTAGTTTGTGGCATTGGTGATTTAAAACTAACCTGTGGTTATCCATCCAGAAATTATGAATTTGGCGACTTACTGCGTGGTAATCCAGATTATCAACCAGAAAAGACCGTAGAGGGTGTTAGCGCCTTGAAGAAAATCAAACGTGGCGAAATCATTTTACCAGACAGCTTGCCACATCTCGAAGATCTAATCTCGCGGAGTGAAAAATGGGCCTAAATGAAGGGCAAAAAAGAGCGGTAGAATATCTGGATGGTCCACTGCATGTTCTCGCTGGCCCCGGCACAGGCAAAACGCAATTATTGTCTGAGAAAGTAGCATATATATTAAAGAACACCGACACCAATCCGGAAAACATTTTGTGTCTCACCTTTACTGAGAGTGGCGCCAAAAACATGCGCGAACGTTTAAAAACCATCGTCGGCAAAGACGGTATGAAGGTCAATATCGGCACTTATCATGCCTTCGGCCAAGATGTTTTGGCGCAATACAAAAATTATGCCGATAATTACGACCGTAAACTTGATTCCGCCATCGATGAAGTAATGCAGTATAAAATCATCAAATCACTGCAAGATAAACTAAACGGCAATGATATTTTAAGGGGTGATAAAGTCAAAGATATTATTTCCGTCATTTCCGAAGCTAAATCGGCCAATTTAACCGCTGAAGATTTATTAGAAATTGCCGGGAAAAATACAGAAGATTCCGCGGTTTTATCTGATGTTATTTCGCCGTATCTTCAAGAAGTTGTACCACGAAAATTCAAAGAATCGTTCGAGAACGCCTATCAACCGATTTTTAAAATTATCAAAGACCACGAAACAGATAAACCAATTTTAAAAAACATCGAGCGCTCTATTTCAATATTAGCCCGAGAATTAAAAGAGGCCATTATTAAGGCAGAAGAAATGGAGAGCATCGCCCCTCTTACCAAATGGCGAAATGATAATTTTGAGAAAGATAGTCAAGGGAATTATTACCTGAAAGATAAAATCGCCAATAAAAAACTACTATCTTTGGCAAAAATAATGCTCGATTACGAAGCGTTTTTAAAAGAGCACGGTCTATTTGATTTTGACGACATGATTGAAGAAGCAGCCAAGGTACTTAAAGATAACGACGGCTTCAGAATGACTTTACAAGAACGTTATCAATATATATTATTAGATGAGTTTCAAGATACCAACCCGTCGCAATTCGAAATTGTTAAACAACTGACCGACTACGAAAAACCGATGATTATGGCAGTAGGGGACGACGACCAGGCAATTTACGAGTTCCAAGGGGCCATGAGCTCAAATTTGACAGACTTCCAAAAACATTATGCAGCCGAAGTAATGGCCTTAACCGAGAATTATCGCAGCACCCAAGAAATCCTGGACTTTTCACATCACATCATCGAGCAGGCTCCAGACCGTTTTGGCGATAAAGAACTAACTGCTCATAAAGAAGCACCAGAAAATTCTCAAATATACCGCTATGAGTTTAATTCCTCAGATCTAGAATTCGGTTTCATTGCCGACAAAATCGCTGAACTAATCAAAAGCGGAGTCAAACAAAGCGAAATCGCCGTTATCTCTTACAAGTCAAAATATTTTGAGCCACTTTTACCATATCTAAAAGCTCATGATGAAATCAAGATCGCTTATGAGAAACGTGACAACTTATTCGAAGATACTAGAATTCACCAGCTATTAACTATGGCCAGGTTTGTAGATGAACTTGCCAGCGAAAAGAAATCAACGGTGCAGATTTTGGAAGTTTTGTCTTATCCATTCTTTGAGCTAACAATGCTAGATGTTTTAAAGCTTGCAGCACACGCCAAAGCTGAAAGACGCACAATATTTGAATGTTTATTAGAATCAGAAGAACCAAAATTCAAAGCCGTGGCTGAAGAAATCGCAGAGCTAATTAAGAAATCCTATGACGAAACCCTAACTGTCATGCTTTGGTATTTTACGACATTAATGAAAATTGAAAAACTCGGTGAATATGATAGATTTTTGTTTTATGAAAATCTAGCCGCCTTAAGAGGTAAACTAATTAAGCACTTTGGCGACAAGGCTTTGAGGCTTCACGACCTCATTGAAATGGTGGACGATTATGAAACCGCCGAAATGCCGCTGAACTCCACTAGCCCGTACCGCGAAGCAGACGAAGCTGTCCAAATTTTAACCGCACATAAAGCCAAAGGCCTGGAGTTTGAATATGTTTTCATTATATCAGCCGATCACACAGCATGGGGTAAAGGCAAAGGCAATAATACCTTCTTAAGTCTACCAAAAAATCTTATCCAGATCAGGCATACCGGTATCACCGATAGCGAAAGGCTCAGGGTACTATATGTAGCATTAACTAGAGCCAAAAAAGCACTATATATCACAAACTCACTTTATGATTTTGATGGCAAGAGCCCGGAACGGTTGGAATACTTAGAAGAGTATGTTGAAAAAGACGAAAATGGAAAAGAGAATATTATTTCACCATTCCTACCAACTAGGAGTGTTATCACAATAGAAGTTGAAAAAAATTTTGAAAAACACGAAAAAGACATAAAAAACTGGATTTCAGCTTACGTCGCCAGAACTCCTGACCTGCGTGAATATTATAAGAATAAAATGTCAGGATTTAAGATGTCAGCCTCAGCTTTAACAAATTTCGTAGATATAATATATAGTGGCCCGCAGTCATTCTTTGAAAGATACGTCTTGGGCGCGCCAAGTGGTCCAGAAGAATGGCCGTTGATGCTCGGCAACTTAATGCACGCCACTTTTGAGGAAGTCACTAAGAATAATCTATCGGATGAAGAAGCTATCAAATATTATCTTGAATCCGTTGATAAATACGACGCCAAAGAAGAAGACAAAAAGCTATTACGCGAAAAAGGCATAATTAATCTTGAGTTAGACTTAAATGAATTCGGTAACATTATTCGCTCCGGCCTCGCTGAGTTAAATTTCTATGCCGACAAAATCGCGGTAGAAGGCGTACCAGTAACCGGTAAAATCGACCACATTATCGTTGACGAAAAGAATAAGACTATCGAAATCTATGATTATAAAACTGGCGGCTATCACCCTGAAAAATGGCAAACCATGCCAAATCTCTACGGTTACATGTTGCAACTAGAATTCTATAAAATGTTACTCAATAATTCCATCAAATATCGCGACTATAAGGTCACTAAGGGCCATATTCTCTTCGTTATGCAAGATAAATTCGAAGAAGTACATGACAAAGTCTATGAGTTTAACGAAGAAGACGAAAAAGAATTTATGAAGTTATTAAGGGCGGTTTATCATCACGCCACCACCCTAGACTTTCTAGATGATAATCAGCTATTTATTGAAGCAAACAAGCACAACACCATGAAAAATGTCCGCGACTTCATCGAGCTTTTGCTTGCAAAAACGGCCTAAAAATCTTATAATACGACCAAATCGTACATTAGAAAGGGGGTGGCATGATTGACATGGTCGTGTCCGAGATGCGGGAAGGTCTTTCTTTCCGAACAAGAACGTGACAAACACGTAGGAGAATGTGGTTTAGGGTATAAACCTAAAAAATGTTACCACTGTGAAGGAACCGGATATGACGTTTGGCGTCGTAAATGCATTTATTGTGGGGGTAGCGGCAAGCTACCGTAATTAGCCTCAGGCAAGGTAATAAACCTTGCCATTTTTTTAAATCTGTGGTAAAATAAATCCTAATTATGGCAAAGAAGAATAATACTAAACGCAAACTCGTTGGTCTCGTTTCGGAAGAATCGGGCGTTCGTGCTTACTACACCAAGAAGAATACGATGAATACTCCAGATAAACTATCTCTGAAGAAGTATGATCCAATCCTTCGGAAGCACGTAGTTTTCACGGAAACCAAAAAAAATCTTGGCCGCAACGAAGTCAAAGAGAAGAAACGCTAAAAATAATCCCCTAGAGGGGGGTTATTTTTTTATTCTATATTCTATATCTCGTATAACGTTCATATAATACATAAATGATTCATATGGTGAAGCATAGGCAGAGAAATAAGCGTGCACGTCACCATCATTCCAATACTTAGTGCACATCGAATATGGATGATCAGAGGTCGTGAGATAACGCCAGTCAGAAATTAAAGCACCATCATGAGTGTTTAAGGCTGCCTCACGCAGACCATAAACTTGGTCCATCGCCGCGCATTGCATCGAATTAGAAAGCCAAGCCGAAAGATCGCGTTCCGTATCGGCCCAAGTCACCGTATCTGGCATCGAAATTTCATCTACCGGCTCCTCAAGTTTAGCAGCTTCTGAGACGGTGACGAATTTATTCTCGTATTCCGAAAGCCAGGACGGGATCAAAGTATTCATGAAATCAAAGATCCCCGTGTCTTTCCATTGGTGCTCACCGAAGGTCTCAAAATCCATAAATAGGTTAATTAGATTACCACGCAAACAGTCATCATCGAGCCATCTTTGGTATTTTGGCACGGTGAGTGGCCATTCACTCCAATTACGATTAGAAAAACGGAAAGCAATATCATCGGATAAACGATAGTTTTTAAGTAACAACTTAATATTCTTACAGCCAATTGGACGGTAAACATGATTTGGACTACGCCAACCAAGAATTTTGTCCCAACCTTCAGCTAGAATCGCCTCGTATCCTTCTGCTTCGGCCCAACGCGCCAAAGAATCATTATAGGCAAACTCAGTATTTCGAAAGACTTTTGGCTCTACACCAAAGAGACGCTTAATAGTCTCAGCATGCATTTTAACTTGGTCATTAAACTCATCGAGATTATAGAAATACGCCAGGGAATGATAGTAAGTTTCGCCAACAATTTCAGTTTGTTTTGAATCGACCATTCGACGAATAATTCTAATTAAATCCGGTTCCCATTTTTCAGCCTGTTCAAGCCAAGTGCCAGTAATGCTAAGTGAAACTTTAAACTCTGGATACTTGTCCATGTTTTCTGATAGAAGATTCAACATCGGATAATAACTTTTCTTAGCAACTTTCCTAAAAATTCGTTCATTACTCTGACGGCCATTGTAATTATCATAATAATAATTAGAATCATTACCTACATCAAAAATCGAATACTCGCGATAGCGAATTGGCTGGTGGATATGTAGATATAGACAAATCGCGCGCATGTCAAAAAACCTTATGTTTTATCATTTTATTATAGACCTTCAAACATTTTTTGGCAACTTCATCCCACGAAATCTTATGATATTCATTTTTGACATTTTCCTGAAGAGACTGACGAAGAGCCGGGTTTCTTGTAATAGCTAATATCTCATCAGCTAATTTTTTAGTGTCCCAGAAATCATAGGTCATCGCCGACCAAATAATCTCAGAAACGCCTGATTGTTTAGTAAGAATCAAAGCATCACCATGGTGAGCTGCCTCAAGTGCGGTAAGACCAAATGGTTCCGAGACAGAACTCATCACAAAAATATCCGAAATCGAATAAATGTCGCGAAGCTTCTTTCCACGAATAAATCCAGTGAAAATAACATTCTTCGAAATCCCAAGATCAGCAGCGAGTTCAATTAACTCATTTCTTTCTTCGCCATCACCTGCAAAAACAAAGATTAGTTTCGGCTCTTTGGCAATAGCGAGCGCCGCAGCTTGCATTAAATTATGGAGACCTTTCTGCACGGTAAAACGACCGACCGTCGAAACAATCGTATAGCCTTCTTGTTTTTGGCGAAGTAAGAAACCATAGGTTTGATCTTTAAAATGATAGTCTGATTTTTCATAGTTTTCATCGAGAGAATTATAAATCACATCAATTTTACTTAACGGAATATGATATTTCTCATGAATCACTCGTTTGGTCGATTCAGACACAGCGATAATTTTATCAGCCATCATCAAACCTTCGTATTCAATTTCATGAATCAAAGGATTCCCGGCATGCATACCGGCGCGATCAAACTCAGTGGCGTGGACATGCGCCACCATCGGAATACCGTAATTTTTCTTAGCTAATATACCCGCTTCATAAGTTAGCCAATCATGTGCATGCACTACTTCTGGCTTATATTCCATCAAATATTTATCAACGAATTCACAATAAGATTTTTGCACGTCACGCAGAGAAATCATTCTGTGTTCACCAGTCGGAATAATCTTTTCAAGTAAATTCATCGTGTCATAAGCTCCACCACCATAGCGATAAAGTGGATCAAGATGAGTCGCCGAAAGCACATTCATAAAATCAATTTCTGGATGCTCAGCCTCATATGGCACCACAAAATCAATCTGCGCACCTTGACGCGAAAGTGCACGGGCCATGTTTAAACAAGCCACGCCAAGACCACCACTATTGTGGGGCGGGAGTTCCCAACCAAGCATGAGTATTTTCATCATATCTAATTTTAGCATAAATTCTATGAATTGTGCACAAATTATGATAAAATTACTAAGTAACTTATTTAGTAAAGGGGTGTAGCTCAGGTGGTAGAGCACTGGTCTCCAAAACCAGGTGTCGCGAGTTCGAGTCTTGCCGCCCCTGCCATTATGACAAAGAGATTATTATTCTGTGTTTTAGGATTATTGATGATTAGTTTTGGGGGACTTTTAATTACGGAAAGTGTCATTTCGAACAATGTTAAAACGGTACCTGAGTGGGTACCGCTTAGTTTTTGTAAAACCATGGATCATGAACCGCCAGTCATCACCTTAAATGGCGACCAGGAAATCGCCATTAAGAAAAATCATACCTATGAAGAAGCCGGCGCCACTGTAATAGATGATTGTGACGAAGTAGAACTAACACAAACTGGCGAAGTAGACACCAGCAAAGTCGGCACTTATAAAATCACATACTCTGCTAGCGACAATTCAAACAACCAAGCAACAGTAACGCGCACCGTGAATATCATTCCGGATTATCGCGGCACCATCTATCTGACATTTGACGACGGTCCTGGCGATTACACCGCAGAATTGCTTGACATTCTAGCAAAATACGACATCAAGGCCACCTTTTTCGTAACCGGCTACGGTAGCGACGAAATGATTGTCCGCGAATACAACGAAGGCCATGCCATCGGTCTTCATACTGCATCACATAATTACGCTACCATCTACCAAAGTGTCGATGCTTTCTTCGAAGACTTGTACCGCGTCCAAAACCGGGTCAAAAACCTCACTGGTTACACCTCATATCTCATGCGATTCCCGGGCGGTAGCTCCAACACGGTCAGTTTTCGCTATGATGGCGGCACTCATATTATGTCAAAACTCGTCAAGGCAGTCGAAGAACGTGGCTTTACCTATTTTGACTGGAATGTTTCCTCAGGCGACGCCGGAAACACCACTTCATCTGACGCCGTATTTGAAAATGTAGTCTACGCGCTTAAGGAAGGCGGTAGTTCCGTCGTCTTACAACACGACGTCAAAGGCTTTTCCGTAGCCGCCGTCGAGAGAATCATCCAATTTGGCCTAAACAACGGCTACAAATTCGAAAAGCTCGACGCTTCCTGCTTCACCGCGCATCACCGAGTAAACAATTAATTTGCCACAATTTAATATAGTGTGATACAATGGAATTATTATGGAAGGTAATAGATCTAAATCAAGAGCACTCTTAGTTTTCGGGGTGCCGTGTAGTGGGAAGACAACGTTCGCCAAAAAGTTTTCGGAAAAATTTGGCATACCTTATTATAATTTAGATGAAATTGAAAGCAAATACGGTTTTAATTACGAAAAAGTTCTCATCATTCTAGAACTCATCGCCAAAACCCGCCAAACTATAATTATAGAAGGCGGCCTAAATACTGAGAGAGACCGCAAAGTCATTTATAAAATCCTTTCAGACAATGGTTATGAAAACTCTTTGATTTGGGTCCAAACTGATCTTGCCACCATCCGTTCACGCTTAAAAGCTAAATATAAATCCGTCACTAAAGCCAAGAGTACCTACGACAGCATGGTCAGCAACCTCGAGGCTCCGACCGAACTAGAGCGACCAATTATCCTTTCAGGCAAACACACTTTTGAAACCCAAACCAAGCACGTCCTAGCCGGTTTAGCCGATGTTGATAAAAGATAAAGAATTTGGTGAAGTCTTAGTTCGCAAAAATTCCTTAAGTAGAGGGGTTAGATTTTCTATAAACACTTCGGGACGCCTGCAAATGAGCGTACCAAAATACACTTCCGAATTTCTGGCCAAACGATTCTTGAACGCCAATCGAGATGTCATCCGCGAAAAACTACCCGTTAATGATCCGAACGAGCAACGCGCCCGCGATTACCAAAAGAAAATTCTCATGAAAAAAGCAAAAGAATATTTGCCATATCGACTAGAGTATTACGCCAAATTATACGGATATAAATATAACAAATGTCGCCTGTCTCACGCCGGCACGCGATGGGGTTCCTGCTCAAGCAACAAAACCATTTCATTAAACATCGGCCTGATGAAAGTTCCTGAAGTCTTGCGTGACTATGTCATTTTGCACGAGCTCGCTCACCTAAATCACATGGATCATTCTAGAGCCTTTTGGGCCGAAGTTGGTTCTCACGACAAGAACTACAAAAACCACGAAAAAAAGTTGAAAATGTTTAGTCCGGGTTTATAGTTTTTATGCTATAATGAAAAAAAGGAGTGGTGTGGAATTAAAAAAATCCTTTGATTTTCGAAAAATCATTATCCCGATGTATATGGTGGGTTTTTTGTTTTATCTTGCCGTAGGACTTTTACCAGCTGAAGCCGCACGCTATAACATTGTAGGACGGCTCGAAATCCCGCAAATTAATTTAGTTTCCGACGTCGCCGAAATTAAAATTGAAGACCACGTCTTGAAAACTCCCGACACTATCGTAGGAAGTTATTCGCGCCACGAGCATAAAATATTTTTGTTCGGGCATGCTAGTGGTATATTCAAAAATCTAGCCAATTTACAGATAGGTGACGAAATCGTATACCAAAGTATAACTTATAAAATAAATAGTATGATTATTGAAGAAAAAAGTATGATTAATATGGCCGAAGTTTTAGAGGAAGAAGAAAAAGATACTTTAGTTCTAATGACTTGCGCTGGCGAAGATCTTGGTAATGGCGATTCTACGCACCGTTTGTTGGTGACGGCGACAGCCGAATAGCAAAACCACCACCCGGCGCCATATAAATATCTAGTGATTCATTTCTGCTGACATGTTTTGTAATGATTTGATGGCCAAATGGATTATCGCGAAAATGCGCATCTTCCGAATCGGTATATATTTCAGCCGCATAAGTACCCGGTTTTAAAAAATCCAAATTCACTTGAATCCGACGAGCATTTTCATCAGTCACCCCACCGACAAACCATTCACCAGTACCACGTGCCTCACGAGCCACTACATAATACTCACCGACTTCACCAGCTAAAGGAATCGTCTTTTCGAAATTGGTCGGCACGTCACGGATAAACTTAAACACATCCATATGGCGTTCTTCATAAATATACGGTCGGTCAGCCGCCATTGCCATACCCGAATAAATCGTCACAAAATAAGCAATCTGTCGCGTAAGTGTCGTAGAAATATGTTTTACACTATTCATAATGTCAAAAATGCCATTAGTATAATCCATCCCGCCAGCAAGTAAGCGTGTATACGGCAAATAGCAAGCATGCGATGGCGAAATCGCACCACCTTCATATTCCTGACCTCGCGCACCCTCGCGTGACAATAAATTCGGCCAAGTCCGCTCAATTCCAGTACCCTTAATTGGCTCGTGGATATCGAGACAAATATGCTTTTTCGCCGCGAGTTCCACGGTCCGTTGATAATGACGCACACCAATTTGCGAATGGTGATATTCTTTACGACCATTGATAGTAATTTGGCTACCAGCATAGCCAGTCTTCACATAGTGCACACCATTTGCAGCGTAAAAATTATAGGCCGCCTCGAGCTGTTTCTCATAATTATCAATAAAACCAACTGTTTCGTGATGACCGACCAGTTCAATCCCATGCGCATGCGCATAACGCGCCACCTCTTCCAAATCAAAATCTGGTGTAGCTACTGTAAAGCTATTATTCACGCCATTTTCCAACCAATCACCTTCCCAGCCTTCATTCCAGCCTTCAATTAAAAGCCCGCTCACACCAAGACGCACAGCAGCCTCAATATATTCCTTCGCATGCGCTGTCGTCGCACCGTGACGTTCACCCGGTGCCCAAGTCCACTCGCCCACGTACATCGCCCACCAAATACCAATAAATTTGAGTGTTTTCACCCAGGAAAAATCCTCAATAGGAGCTTCGTTCAAACAATACATCACCCGGTTAGTAGTAAGACCAATCGCTGAGTCAGCAATCATAATTAAACGCCACGGTGTTTCAAACGGCAAATCAAGATGCGCTCTTGTGCCATCAGAAAGCGGGGTGATATCAGCCTGGAGTTTACCACCCGAATTTAGTTTAATTGTCATCGAACCATAGTTATAAAGTGCCGCCTCATGCAAGGAGAGATAAACCCCGCTCTGTGTTTTAATAGTTAGAGGCGTATGCACTGAACCAGAAATTGCACTTAAATAAGTTTTCTCATAATTATATTCATAGCGATCCGGTTGGTAAGCAGGAATTTTCCAAGCGACAGAATTCAAATCTAGATTAAATTCAGTCAACTCATCGGCCACCGTCAGACGTTGGAATTTTGGCTGTGGCGGAATTTCGTAACGAAAAGCCACTGCATCATTAAATACTCGAAATCGCATCGTAAAAATACGCTTGGAATCTTTATCTTCAGCAAGATATAAAACAATCTCACGGTATTTATTACTTAAGTATCGGTCTTCACCCCAATCCAACTCGACAATTTCATCGTGACGTTTATTATTCGAACGCACCAACTTCAAATTATCACCAAGTGGTTTTTCACCACATAAGGAAAAACCAAGTTTAGATTGCTTCACTAGAGGCTTTTGATCACGCAAAACTCGGTAAAACAATTCACCATTTTTCAGACTAATCTCACAAACCGTGCGACCATCTGGCGATTCCACGGTTTTAACCAAATCATTACCACGAAAATGAAATAGTTTTGCCCACTTGAACATAAGTTTATTATACCATATAATATATAGTATATGCGGCAGAAGAAGGGAAGGAAAAAACATCTTGCACGTAATGCCGGTATCGGCGCAGCGTGTTTTCTAGTACTCTTTGTAGCGGTCTTCTTCGGCGTGCAATTCTTCACTAAAACCGGTATTTTTAGAATTCCTGGCGTAGTCTATTATGACGAAGCTTTAGACGATGAGGAACTGGCCTTTTTCCAGGAAATCTTCACCGAAGAAATTGACCTTGATAAAGATGTCACCATCTCAGCCAGAAACGAACTCACCATGCCAGAGCTTGGCTCAGGGGAATACTTATATAATATATATGTACCCGTAGCGGACTTTTATAGTAATGAGACAAATGTCTCAATTGCTTCAGTCGACGAATTATTCACTAATTGTATAGAATGTTCCTGGAAGCTAATCCCCGTCGAAAAACTAGACTACAAGCAAAAACTACTAAAAATTAATAGCGCATATTACTTAGATGATTTCACGAGTGGCGCTGTTTTTAGAATTATCAAATTCGAATCCGAAAAATTTGACGAAGAAATCTTGCCACTTGTAGCTGAAAAAATGGTCCGTGAATTCCCAAGCGCCGACACAGTCTTAACCTTTGCTCAAACCGGCGTCACCGCGCTCTCGCGTGGTATGAATGCCAAATTATACAAAGTCGGCGACGTTAACTATTTTGCTGAAAACATTAAAGACTACTTATCGAAATTTGATCTCACACATACCTCAAATGAATCTTCTTTCAGTGACTGGGCCGGCAGTCGCAATATTTGTTCTGATAAAAGATTTATTGACACGTTAGTTGCCATCGGACTAGATATTGTCGAACTCACCGGCAATCACAACCAAGACTGTGGCGACTGGTCTGCCCTTGAAACAATTGATACTTACAATGCGCAGGGCATCAAAATCGTCGGTGGTGGCAAAACTGCAGATGAAGCAGCCATACCACTACAAATCGACCAAAAAGAGAATCACATCACCATGCTAGCATTCAATCAATCGACCGGCGGAGCCACTTATGACGATACGCCAGGCGCCAATCAGTACTATGAAGAAACCGCCTCGGCACAAATCGCCGAAGCAAAAGCAAGAGGCGATATTGTAATTGTAGACATCCAGTATTATGAATGTAACGCCTATGCCTCAACCTATGAGGATCCAATCTGCGACTACGCTGGTTCCATGGCCGGTGACCAAATCGGCTTCTTTAGACATTTAATTGACCTCGGCGCAGATGTGGTAGTTGGTACTTCAGCACACCAACCACAAACCTTTGAACTATATGGTAATGGCGTAATTTATTATGGTCTTGGTAATCTATTCTTCGATCAGGTCTGGTGGCCAGGCACTACCCGAAGCTTAATCCTAGCCCATCACATGTATAAAGGTAAAATCTTACAAACCGAAATAGTACCAACTGTTTATGGTGACGAAATGCAAACTAGATTAATGGATGAGGAGACCAAGCAATGGTTCTTAAAAAGATTAATCGACGCACGACCGTAGTATGCCTTTTACTAACACTCGTGGTAGCGTTTACTACTCGTGCCTTATTAATTATATTTAATCCTACCGAGCCGGTTAAAGAAGACGAAACAGAAGAAATCGTCGAACCAGAACCTGAGCCAGAACCAGAACCCATAATCACTACAATCGATTTCCAGCCCACAGTAGAAGCATGGGTAAACTCAGTTGGTGGCACCAAGGGGATCGTAATCTATGATTTAGATCTAGACAAAGTCGTCGGCTATTATAATCCCCACGTTAATTTCGCTACCGCCTCGCTCTACAAACTTTTTGTCGTATATGAAGGCTATCGCCGAGTTCAAAATGGTACCTGGGATGGTGATGAAAAAGCCGGTTGGACCAGTTTCACAATTAAGGAATGCCTAGATTTAGCCATCCGCGAATCACACTCACCTTGTGCCGAAACCTTATGGGGCCTCATTGGACACGAAGAATTGAACTATATCGCCCAAAATGATTTTGGTATACCAGACGTTATAGTATCAAATCTCCTTGCCACACCATATCAAATTATGGAAATGCTGAAATTATATTATTATCACACCGAAATCACCAATGAAAACCTCATCGCCATTATGAAAGACTCATTTTTAAACCAACCTACTACCACCTATAATTGGCGACAAGGACTCCCTAGTGGCTTTTCCGACCAAGTCAATGTCTATAATAAAGTCGGCTGGAATTGGGACGGTGAACGCTGGACTATCTATGACGACGCCGCAATTATAAACTTCGTGAATGAAAACCGCCATTTTATCGTAGTCGTAATGAGTAGCAACGTAAATTACCAACAAATCAAAAACTTCGCCACCCAAATTGAATCTACTTTTTATGCTCAGAACGTGCTAAAGAATTGAGACCAATAAGTTCGATAAGTAGTGTCCGGTTCATAGACGAAGCCGACTGCTAAGTTGGTGTAATCAGGATTTAAGATATTAGCTCGGTGTGATTCGGAACCCATCCACAGTGCCACAACCGAAGCTGGCGAAACCGCCGCATTACCAATTGCCAAATTCTCACCACTCACGCCACCAGAATTTGGTGCCGGACAAACCGTATCCCAGCTACTACCATCTGGACGCATGTGAGCATAAAGCGTTATGGTTTCCTTAGCACGAGTATCAGCAGCTGATTCACAAGTGGTACCCCATGCTAGCTGCTCGAGTTTATTCTTGACGCGAATCTTGTTCACCAAAGTCAAGACTTCATGCTTCCACTGTTCAACTGGTGGCATCACTACGGTAACAGTAATAGAATCCTTCCGTTTACCATCATAGGTACCAGCCGTAATTGTAGTAGTACCTGCACCATTAACCACCGGATAGCGGCAAGTATCATTATCATAGCCAAGCCAAGTGCGTGCCGAATCATAAAAACCGGAAATCACGTCAGTATTAGAAGTCTGCCAGTACATTGAGCCAAGATCAGTTAGCCCTCCACCTACGCAAATATCAATATCTGGCGTCGCATAAATCGTAATGGCACTTTCATTCCAAAGTTCACCCGTCGCCACGCTAGAGCTATCAAATTCGTGGCTCGACGTAGAAACATAATCAAGATTACCAATATCATTTGCCGTGTCTGGTATTTTAGCATCCGAATCAGTCACCGATTCGAGCAAGGCCATTTCACCCGCCTGATCATTCACGATATCCGAACGCTCGTCGACTGCGCGAAATTCCAAACCACCATTAAACCAAATTGCACTAGCCACCAAAATTCCCGCCACCAAAATTGCTGCGGCATTGACCGAAAGCAGAATGGTCATCTTAGAACTATGTGGTTTTTCGGGATTCATTATTTATCCTCTTTCTGAAGTTCTTTTGGGCCCGATATTAATGAACGGATAAAGGTCATAATTTCACTTAGAGCCGGCATTAAGATAAGGAAGACTAGAATCATGATGAAGTTTAGAACAATTACTTCAACCGAAGGCATCGAACCTCTAAAGAGTGCGGTAAAGATTAGAGCAAAGATTATCATGTAGATAATTGCTATCGAAGAAATCAGCACCACATATGAAAAAATCTTCAACCAGACCGAAGCAAGATTGAGCGAACGATATCGAAGAATCGTGTAATAAAAACCAATAATGGTTGCCGAAAGTGCAAGCGGTCCAATCCAAATCAAGGACCAGTTATTAAAGAGCGGCAAAATGAGGTTAAAAATTAAAACTAGTGTACTAGAGCCACCAAAGGCCAACATAATCACTAAATCACCACCACGACGCCGGTTCGATTTAGTTTTAATAAATTGTGTAAGGAGGGAAATCACAATCACCGGAACAATAGAAGCAAAGAATACTATATATGTATAATATAGCGAGCCAAAAGCCATATTCATTGTTACGCTATTGCCAGTATTGGCGAGAATAACGCCTTGATAAAGGAGTTCAGGTCTTGCAAAAATCAGTGCACTAATAATTCCGCCAAAAGCTAAGAAAAAGAAGGTAGTGATTTTACCATATTTTTCACGCCAAACAATATAGCCAAGGAACGCCACATCGATAATGATGGCACTAGTAAAAGTCCATTTAACGTGCCAATCAATTACATCTGCCATATCCTTTCCTGCAGTCAAAAAGACTGAAATGGATGCCATCCAAATGGTGGCAAAAATAGCAGCCAGGAAGAACCAAGCCGAACGAACTTTATTGCCTTTCGATGCGCCGAAAAAGACAATAATACCAGACAAAAGTGTCAGAATCGCCACAGTCGCCAGTAATATTATGATTAATTGCATAAACCTCCTTTATGCTTATATTTTATCACAATTTATTTAATAAATTCAAGACCCCGCTACGCAACGTACGGAGGCCCCATAGAACTTATAGCTGCCCTTCGTACCAGGTTGGACGGTAGAACTCATGAAGTACAGGTAATACGCGTTTTGGTTATTGATCGCCGAAGAGGACCAATAGCGCCCGTTGCTACCACGACCGCCCGCCGAGTCGCTACCCCAGTAACCGGAGTAGATAAAATTGTTCGGGAAAGTACGGAGCGACATCGAAGCGTTATAACCCTCAGGGCTTCCTTTGTAATATGGGTTCGTCTCGCTTGAAGTGTTAGCCGGTTCGGCTCCAATAATGGCTACCGAGAGGGCCCAGAATTCACTGTTCGCGGAGTTGTCCTTGTTGCCACCTTCTGGTAGATGCCAACCAGCAGGGCAAATGGAAGTAGTATCTACGTGATCGTTGTTGCCAATATACGCTGTGGTATCTGCGATTGCAGATGACCAGGAATAGTAGTTGCCATAGGAGTACCAGGAGAAGGTAGTACCTTCCTGGCCTTGATCAAAGGTGCTAATTGGGTCGCCTGGTGTATTGATGAGTGTAGCAGAAGAAGCATTGGTGCCGGTACCGCCCATCATTCTGGCGTTGGTATTATTTGTATTTAGTTGCGGTAATGTCGCTACTGACAGTCCAGCATATAGGTTATTATGTGTATTGCTGCTCCAGTTAAGATCTACACTCTGTGGGAGGGCAGTAAACGCTCCGCCTACTCCTTGTGAGTCTGATGCAATAGTTGTAGCATTTACTGTACCATTTAATCTTAGGTTTTCTGTCATCCAACATTTACCGTCAGCAAGCCTGGCTACTGTATAGAAATTACCATCACGAGTATCAGTAAGGGCGGTCATAGAAGCAAGAGTGGCTCTGGTACCATCATTTGGAGCAGTGGTGAGTGAAGAACAGCCAGACCAGCCTTGGAGATTACCAGCTGAGGCTACCCAGACTGGGTAAAGTATCATACCCTTTGTGGCGAGAGTGGTTGAAGGTACTGTGAGAGTTTCATTTGGACCGTAGATAGTGCTAGCATTTGTGGCAGTGAAGTCTGTACTCCAGCCAGCGAAACCGTAGCCTTCTCGTTTGTAGTTTGGTGCGATAAGGTTAATGGTAGTAGCAGAAGTGCCTACGCTGATTTTACCGGCGGTAGGTGAAGAAGTAATAGAACCGAGTGAGGACATTGAACCCACTATATCACTAGCGTTAGGGGCATAGCAGACATAGCCAGCTGGACAATCAGTGGGTGTCATAGGAGCTACTGGTTTGTTAGAATTATCTACTTTATTTGGATGAACTAGAGTGTATTTCACTTGTCCAATGTAAGTACCAGCAGGCTGTGTAGCAGAAACATAGGCATCATAAGTAGTAGTTAAGGATGAACCGGTACCTTGACCATTATTGTCTGCATCAGTAGTAGAGGTTCTATAAGCTACTTTAGTATATTCAGTTGGTATAACATGCCATGTAGTGAAGTTTTCTGTATTATTAGTACCATCTGAGATAGTAGGAGCATAGATACCTGACACACTAGCTAGTTTCATAGACCAAGTAGAGTTTATAGTAGTACCTGATGTGTAGATACCAGTACTAATGTCATAGGTAGAACCTAATGTATCATTATGGAGTTTAGTGTTACCGTATTCATTATTAGTGTAGCCTATAGCATAAATAGCAAAGCCGGCACTATCATTACAGAAGACTTTGAGTGTGGTTTGTCCTATACCATTTGGATAGTTAGAACCTGAATAAGTACCATTAGCTAGATTAGCAGTGTGAGCAGTATTAGTGGTACCTACCATAGAACAGGATTGATTAATAGTCACTGTAGCGGTAGAGACGGAGGATTCTTCGGCATAGACAGAATAGTTAGAAAGAAGGATAGAAAAAGATATTAGAGCGAGCAAAGAGATTGCTATTTTCGCACCAACACCTATTGTTCTCATGGTTATAATTATAAACAATCAAAATTAAAATTACAAGTACTTAAAAACCTTGCCGACCACCAGGCCCCATCATCATGCCAGGTTGCATAGCGCCACCATTATTCCCAATCGTAGTAGTAACACTAGAAATCGTAAACGATTGATATTTCTCACCATCAAGATATATCGTATAAGTCTCGCCCAGCTCAAATAATTCCGTCCCGGCCGCCAAATGGTTAAAGGCTTTAGCAGCAATATGTCGAATCAAAGTCTTACCAGACGAATCTTTAATCGTAATCTTAGTTTCCGCTTTTTGTGATGTCTCGAAAAACACACTTATATTATATATACTAGATGATTCGCCCAAAGTTTCCGCCATACCACTTGAGCCAACTGCAATTACCGTGCCACCAGTTTGATTAATTGAAATACCTGAATCCAGCGCACCATTACCATTATTAGTCGGACCATCAACCACGATACTACCACCATTGAAATGGATATAACCATTGCTATCGACGCCATCACCAGAAGCATTAATATACACGCTACCACCTTCAATTGTTAACACGCAATTAGCATCGGAGTCAAAAGCGCCACCACCTCGCGAATTCTCGGAAGTTGCATCCGAACCGCCACCTGCATTAATGCCATCATCCGAAGCATATATTTTAATATCGCCATCCTGAATTAGGATATTCTGCGCTTCCAGACCTTCATAACTTTTCACAATATTAATATTGCCATTATTGACAATTAATGATCGCTCGGCATGAATCCCATCATCACCCACAGAAAGCTCAATACTTCCATTTTCAATTAACACGAAACCTTTACCAGAAGTCGTATCATTGGTTGACTTAATTCCATCGCCGCGAGCAGTAATCACAAAATCACCATCTACAATATAAACCGAATCCTTACCTCGAATTGCATCATCAAAAGCCGTAATATAATATGTACCTGCAACGAACTTAAGATCATCTTTGCTCACGATACCATCTTGATAGTTAGCCGTCAGTTTCAATACTCCATCACCTTGAAAAGTTAAATCTGCCTTACTATAAATTGCGCCTTTTACATCCTCATCAAAAACATTACTATATTTAACGCCATCTTCCAAAACATTCTCACCGACTAACTCGATTACCAAATCATCCGCCGCATAACAAGCAATCGCCGGCCCATTAGAATTCTTAATACTCACATTGTCTAAAATCAATTTAACCACACCTTCACTATTGGTATTAACTATCACCGCCCCGTCAGCAATACTGCCAGTCAAATGATAAACTCCGGAACCCGTAATAGTGTAAGTCTCAGAAAGTTCAACATTATAATTATTGTAGCGTTCCCAATTAATCTTAGTGTCACCATTATCTACATTGATGCCACTAACAATTTGATCTACAGTCGTCCCACTGTGAAAGCCATTCACAATTACTGCAACCACCAGCAGAACAACCAGTGAAAGACTAAATAACCCCCACTTCATTTAGACCTCCTCTTCGCAGCAAGGCTCCGAAAGTAAAACTTTAAGATTGCAATTTTTCACGCGAATTTCATCAAGGAAATCCTTTTCTTTCACGCCATGTCGCATCTTCACATCATAAGTCAATTTATAAAGACTACCCAGGTTCATGGTTTTCATTTTTACCAAACGATGACGAGAAGTATATTTTTTAAATATGTCAGTAAATACTTCTTCATAATCCATGTCTTCTGGAATCACTATTTTAAGCACGCGCTCATGACGATCCGGCTCCAAAATGTGTGTATAAGTAAATAGAAGAATCGCCACAATCGCAATTACGGTAATTACGGTACCAAATAAAATATGGCCCATGCCACAAGCTAGACCAATCATCATTGCAAAGAAAATCGCGAGAAGATCTTTTGCCCGACCTTGCAGGGAACGAAAACGAATTAACGAAAAGGCACCGAGAATCGCAATGGAAGTACCGAGATTTCCATTAATCATAATCATCACTGCCATCACTAGAAGCGGTAAAGTAGCCAGCGTCACCAAAAAACCTTTGGTGGTTTGCGATGTTTTCATGTGAGTAATTGCGAGCATAATGCCAAGAAGTAGGGCCGCTCCCGCCGCAATCAATGCAGTTTTAATATCTAGCCCGGTAGTGCTGGTATCAAAGATTGTATTAAACATGTTGTTCCTTTCTTATACATGCGTATATTTTACCGATTTTACTGAATTGTTGTGGATAAATGTGAAGCCTGGACATTTCCTTCACTAGCCAAAGTGGCATCACTCCATCGGCTTTCACCTCCATAATAATCTGTGGCTCACCTTTGAAGTATATTTTATCACGTTTCCCTGAAGTAAAGCTTAAATTACTGGTCCTATATTTCAGATTCTCGTCAAAAGTTATTCGAAGTGCATTTTCGTCTTTATAACTTTCACGATTATAGGAAACTAAAATCTTCGGTTTCAAATCAAAACGTTGGATTAAATAATCTGCTTCTCTCGCAATTTGAATATCATTGGCAGTCTCAATCGAACGTTTAGCAAGTTCTTCTAAAGTAGTCTTTTTACCAACTAATTCTTTATAATCATCCTTCGTAATCATCACGCGTCTTTTATATCCAATATTATTATCGGAACCCTTAATTTTGGTTTTAATTTCAATAAACACCTGGTCATAACCACCATAAGAACGTGCGCGAAGTTTTTCCTTAAATTTCGGACGATCAATCGATTGAATAATTAAATCATAGTTGTCATTATCAAAATAAATATTCATCACTTCGGACTGATGATACCCGTCCTTCTGCATGTTTTTCAAAATCAACTTCAAAAGTGCTTTTTTCTGTTCTTTCGTGATTAAATACTTCTTCTCCACCCGATCAAATACTTTGTCGTGCATGCATATATTATATATGATAAATCCTGAAATAAAACTAAAAATATGTTATACTTATGGTAATATGTTGGAGTTAAAAGGCATATCCAAGGTCTACGAGACCGGAGGTCTTAAGCATCGAGCGCTCGATAACGTGTCGATTAATTTTCGTGCCAATGAATTTGTAGCGATTCTCGGCCCTTCAGGCTCTGGCAAAACTACCCTTTTAAATATTGTCGGCGGGCTTGACCATTACACCAAAGGAGAGCTTAAAATTAACGAAGTTAGCACCAAAAGCTACCGCGACAAAGACTGGGATTCGTATCGCAATCACCGTATTGGCTTCGTTTTTCAAAACTATAATTTAATTCCACACCAAACTGTTTTGTCAAATGTCAAGCTAGCCCTTACGTTGTCCGGCATTTCAAAAAGAGAAGCTACCAAGCGTGCTAGAAAGGCTCTGGAAGACGTTGGTTTGAAAGACCAAATTAGTAAAAAACCAAGTCAACTATCAGGCGGTCAAATGCAACGTGTAGCTATTGCGCGCGCTCTAGTTAATAATCCAGACATTTTACTAGCTGATGAGCCGACTGGCGCTCTAGATTCCGAAACCAGCGTCCAAATCATGAATCTTTTAAAAAACATTGCCCGCGACAAATTAGTCGTGATGGTCACGCATAATCCAGATTTAGCTAACAAATACGCCACCCGTATCGTGACTTTAAAAGATGGCCGCATCACTTCAGATTCCAATCGCTACGATGGTAAAATCAAAACCAATTTAGATACTGAAGAAGCCTTCAAAAAACAGAAAAAGACGCGCATGTCGTTTTTCACGGCACTAAATTTGTCACTCAATAATCTACTCACCAAAAAAGGCCGCACCGTCCTAGTCTCATTTGCCGGTTCAATTGGTATTATTGGCATTGCCTTAATTATGGCCGTGTCAACTGGCTTCCAAAACTACATTGATAAAATCGAAGAGGATACATTAACTTCATACCCATTGTCACTCATGAAAGAATCCGCCGATTTAACTGGCGTGCTTTTAAGTGTCACCGGTAAAAGCGGAGCCGAATATAAAGAGGGAATACTTCACGAAAACCAAGTTATTACTTCCACTCTTGGTACCGTATCAAATAACGATTTATTAAGTTTTCGCGACTATTTAAACCAACACTATGACGAGGTCAAAGATAATATTCATTTGATGGAATACCGTTATAATATTGATCCATTGATTTACACTATTGACGCCACCAACACTTTGGCTAAAATCAATCCGACCAACATGTTTGGCTCATTAATTGGCGACACGTCGCTGCTTTCAACTTACTCGTCAATGACTTCCATTTTTAGGCAAATGGAGCGCGAGAATCTCGAAGAAGACACCAAACTTCTCGCCGGTAGGTATCCAGAAAAATACAATGAAATGATGGTAATTCTCGCGAACCCTGGCGAAATATCAGAATTACTTACTTATTCGCTAGGCTTTCATGACACCGGCGAACTCGATGAAATTATGTCAAAAATCCTAAGTGGCGAAAAAGTTGATACCAAACGCGAACCACTTGAACTCACTTATGATGATTTGCTAGCCACCGACCTTCGTTTGATGCCGGCCACAGATACATATAAATATAATGCTAAATACAATGTTTATGAAGATATGAGCGGCGACAAAGATTATATGATGAAAATTTATGAAAACGCCGACCGGCTCAAAATTGTCGGCGTCGGCATGATGAATGACAACATGATGTCATCACGCAGCGGAATTGTTTATTTACCGAGTTTAGTCTCGCATATTATCGAAAAATCCAGCCAAACCGAAATCGTTAAGAAACAACTGGTCAATCCAACCGTAGATGTATTTTCTGATACTAAATTTGGCGAGGAAGGGAATGACTTTAATTTTCAATTCTCTGACTTAGTATCAATCGACGAGAACAGGTTGGCTCAAGCCTTTGGCGTCAAACTCGACCAAAATGCCATCACCAAAAAAACTACTGAATACATGACTGAAATAATGAACGAAGTGACGGCCGATATCTCGCCAGTGGAGGATGAATTAAATAATAAACTCACCGAACTAAAAACCAACTTCATGGCCTTCATGATGGCCAAGGCCCACGAACCAGATTTTGATATTAGTAAAGTTCAAGAATACGCCGACGAGTTTATTAATACGCAAGATTTTTCCGAACTAGAAAGTAAGTACGAGATTCCAGAATCCGAAAGCTTCAGTTTCAAAACCATTTTTAAAGGCTTACTGCTAGCTTCATTTGCCAACACACCAGAAACCAATTTAGCAGTAGAACAAATGATTAAAAACTTAGCAATCAATCTCACCGAACTCACCATGAAAAAAGAAATTGCCTCCGGCATCATGAACCTCACCTCGTATCTTACCAGCAGTTTTGCAAACTCTTTCAAGGTCGACCAAAATGCCATCATTGGCGCGTTCAAGCTCAACTTCACGGAAGAAGAGCTCTCCCGCGTAGTCCGTGCCATGTTCACTAAGAAAAAATCATCCTTGTCAAATAACTTATCAATTCTAGGCTATCAAGATATTGATGATCCAATGGAAATCGCCGTCTATTTCACTAGCTTTGACGGCAAAACCCATTTTATGGAATTTTTGGACAACTATAATGATCTGATGCGTTCATATAATCAAGAAGATAAAGTTATTGATTATACCGACGCAACTGGCATTTTGATGTCTTCCGTAAAAACCATTGTCGACGCCGTTTCATACGTGCTGATTGCATTTGTTTCAATCTCACTCATCGTATCATCAATCATGATTGGCATCATTACCTACATTTCCGTATACGAAAGAACCAAAGAAATTGGTATTTTGCGCGCTATCGGGGCCAGCAAACGCAATATTTCCAATATCTTCAATGCGGAAACATTTATCGTTGGCCTACTCGCAGGATTATTCGGTATTGGCATTTCATATGTTTTAATTCCAATTATTAATCTAGTTTTACATCATTTTACGGGAGATATTCCATTAAATGCCGCTTTAATTCCGATTAGTGCTATTGTCCTAGTCGTCCTAAGCGTAATTCTCACTCTCATTGGTGGCATTATCCCAGCCCGTGCCGCTGCCAAAAAAGACCCCGTCGAAGCTCTCCGCAGTGAATAATAAAAACCAACAAAAAATGCCTCGAGAAGGCATTGGCTGGGGTGGTAGGACTCGAACCCACGAATGGCGGGACCAGAACCCGCTGCCTTACCACTTGGCGACACCCCATCGGCCTTCACAAATTATACCACAATTTTGAAATAATACATAATTAATCAAACTTATGGTTTGGATTTTAGAACAAGTTTGATATAATATGCCAAGGCGTGGTAAGCCTCCTCTTACCATGTACTTTAAAAAGGAGGGAAGACAAATGATCGTCTACCTAGCGTCTTTCATCATCATTGCGGTAGCTTTCGTTCTGATCGCGAGAAACTTCAAGAATCTCAAAAACCACAACGAAGGCACGGAAGACATGAAAGAACTAGCGGGCATCATTAGGGCAGGAGCTAAAACATTCTTGAAAAGGGAATATCGTATCATTATTCCTACGGTGATTATCGTAGCGGTGATGTATTCGTTATTCCGCGAGGCGTGGTCTGGATTGACCTTTATCTTCGGGTCCCTAATGAGCATCGCAGCCGTGGAAATCGGCATGAGGGGTGGCACGTATGCTAACGTACGTACCACTAATGCGGCACGCGTGACCGGAGCAATGAGTAGAACTATGCGAATTGCTCTGCTCGGAGGTTCCTTAAGCGGTTTCACAGTACCGGCATTTGGACTTTGTGGATTCTTGATTGTCTGGTTAGTATCAGGCGGCGCACACAATAGTGCCACCGGTTACGGATTGATTCTCAAAAATCCATGCAACGCAGCGGCTGTACGATTGATGACATATTCACTCGGTTGTTCCGTAGTGGCCATGTTCAATCGTGTAGCAGGTGGAAACTATACTAAGGCAGCGGACATTTCGGCGGACATCGTGGGCAAAAACATCTATGATATGCCCGAAGATGACTCGAGAATGCCAAACTCTATTGCAGACTTCATCGGAGATTGCGTCAACGACATTGCTGGCAATATTTCCGATCTGCTTGAGAGCTTTGTGGCTACACCGACGGCTTGCATCTTAATTGCTCTGCAGCTGTTCGCAACAAATTCCGATGCACTTAGTTCGGCCACTTTGTTTCCATTTCTTCTAGCTGGTGGCGGACTGTTCAGTAGCTTACTGGGCGTCAGCTACGTCATCTTCAAGAATCGGAAGCGTAAGAAACTGATGATTAACCGAGACACGGACGAGGTCGAGGTGGTAGAATTCTCGCGTGAAGCGAAAAATCCTGGCGAAGAACTCAACATTGCGACTTACCTATCAGCCTGTCTGATGATGGTAATCGCTCTGGTCGGTTCCTACTTTATCTTTAAAGGAGTTCCAGGGTTTGATAGTTTCAGGTTAGGATGGATATCCCCGTGGATCGCCGCCCTACTCGGAATTGTCAGCTCAGTAGCAGTTGGTAAAATCACCGAATACTACACTAGCACTAAATTCAAGCCTGTGCGTGATCTTGCTACCATGGCTACTGAAGGCGAAGCTTTCGTCGTCACTAAGGGCGATGCAATCGGTTCTCGTTCGGTTCTTATCCCAGTTCTCATCATTGGTATTTCCATGATCGTAGCTGGTAACCTGTGCGGAACCTACGGTATTGCAATTGCCGCACTCGGCATGCTTAGTTTCGTCGGAACTACGGTTTCCATCGATGCGTTTGGTCCAATCGCTGACAACGCTGGCGGTATCGCCGAGAGCTGTCACCTGGACCCCGAAGTCCGTGTTATCACGGACGAGTTGGACGCGGTCGGTAACACGACGGCGGCCATCGGCAAAGGCAACGCCATCGGTTCGGCAGCCTTTGCAACAGTGGCATTAATCATGTCGTATATTGGTAGTTACCCAAAATCTAACTACGAAGATCCGAAAGTGATTATTGCCGTCATCGTAGGCGGTATTATCGGCGGAGCACTCATCGAGTATTTCTCGGCGCTCCTGACTGACAATACCATCAAGTCGGCCAAACTCATGGCCGACGAGGGCATCCGGCAGTTGAAGATTCCTGGCGTACTTGAAGGGACCAAAAAACCCGACTACAACCGAGTAATCGGCATGGCAGCTGACCAGGCACTCAAATACATGTTAGTGCCTTCAGTTCTCGCGCTGGTCTCGCCAATCCTTTTCGGTATTCCGTTCGGGCCCGAAATGGTTCTTGGCTTACTCGGCGGTAGCACCATCATGGCTATCTCGCGCGCTATTTTCAATGGCAATTCTGGCGGCGCATTCGACAACGCCAAAAAGTACATTGAAAGTGGTATGCTAAAAGGGCACGGCAAAGGCTCTCATGCACACAAGGCCGCAGTAGTCGGTGACACCGTTGGTGACACCCGTAAAGACGTAGTAGGCGTCGCACTAGACATTTTTATCAAAACAATGTCGACCGTGGCGAATACTTTAGCCCCGATATTTTACAACTATCGGCTGTTCTAATCCCCCTCCTTATCCCCGGCTTTTTAGTCGGGGATTTTTCATGCTTAATTGTTTTTTGATGTATAATAAATCTATGAGCAAAAAAACTTTTTCAAAAGAACAACTTGAATCCTTGTCCGCCGAAGAGATAATAGATAAACTCCAACACGAAGGCTATTCACTATTAAAAACCCTCGGCGCTGAAAATTTACGTAAAGAAATGGTCCCTGTCGGAAAGATTTGCAACGCTGCTATTAACTACGTACTTGGCACTACCGGTCCAAAAAATAATCCGACTGAGCATTCCCGTCATGCCAGAGCTAAACTAGTCAAGAAACTAGCCAAACTCACTCCTGGTAGCTACAAGGGCTTTCCACATGATTCTAAAAACGGCCTAGTTATTGGTTTTAACCATCCATCACTCGGTGAAATCGCCCGCATTTTGATGATGAAAATGGACGTTATGGGCGAAAAACCGATGCTCTTTCCAGTTAATTTACCATGGTATGAAGCTTTAGCGCCAGATTATGACCGGATTCTGAAACTTGGCATTATTATCACTCCAACTATCACGCCAGCCACTTGGCACAAAATTAATCTTGAAAAAGGCACCGAACTCTACGATGCCGGTAGTCGCTTAAAACGAGATTTTCGCGATTTGTACACCAAATTATCACACGACACGGTAAGAGATGGTGGCGTCATCTTCGTCGCGCCATCCGCCACGCGTCAAGCTACCGTATTTAAGACCAAAGATGTCTACAATAAAAAAGAGCCAATCATTCCAACCATGTCAGTACTCGCTTTGGAATTATATAAAGATCCAAAAATGAATTGCGATTTTCTACCAATGGCTATTTTGCCACCAGAAAACTACAAACGCGGCCTAAATTTCTATAAAAAATATCAATTAATTCCAGGTAAAATAATGACCGCCAAAGACATTCGCAAAAAATATTTCAAAACCAAAAATCCTGAAAGATTAGACGGCTTCGATTACGATTTCCACATGAAAATTGCCGAAAAATTGCCGAAAAAATATTGGTACTAGTATGCTATAATCATAAGCAGAATGGACGATGAACCATATTTTTACCACCCGCTAGAAAATATCGAAGACATCGATGAATTTGAGACGGCGATTGCTCGCACGCATTTTAATAAAGCCCTCTCACCGGAGCGTCCTTATACTTATTGGACTTTGGAATTATACGACCAAGAAAACGGCATCCGCGGTGGTGGTGGACTTGGCGTTCTTGCCGCCGACACCAGACGCGTCGCCGAGCAAATGGGTGTGCCATTTGCATTAATCACGCCGTTTTATCCAGGCGAAAGTAAACAAGTGATGCAAGATGGCCAACTTTCTGATGAACATTTTCCGGTTGATTATCACCAATTTGGCTTTAGATTTGTCGACACCGTCAACGTCAAATGCTGTGGCAATTTATGTAAACTAGACGTCATCGAAAAACGTTTCAATAACACTCGGATTATTTGTATCACCGAGCCAAATTTCGGCGAATTATACTCTGGCATGAGTGGCTCCGATCACCGTATCTACCAAGAAGTCTCGCTCGGTTTTGGCGGTTACGCTGCATTGAAGCTACTCGGTTTAAAGCCGGCCATCATGCAACTTAATGAAGTAGCGACCTTCTTTGCAGCTTTGGCTCGCTTAGACGAATTAGCCTCAAATGGCATGGATTTTTATGAAGCAGTGGTCTACACCAGAAAACACACCTTATATACCAACCATACTCTAGTCCAAGCCGCCGAGGCAGAATTTAGTAGTGAACAGTTTGAAAGATTCGTCTATCCAAATCTGAAATCTCCTGCCGTCCTAAAATGGCTCAAAGACAAATTTGACGGCGACCAACTAAAACTATCCTCTGTCACTATCGAAATCGCAGAACTTCGAAGTGGCGTTTCTAAATTACACGCTAGAGTGGCCAATTATCGTGACATATCCGGAAATAAAGTGAAGTTCAAAGCCATCACCAATGGTATTGATATGAACAAGTGGGTCCTCCCTGAAATATTGACATTTTACCAAAAACATGATATAATAGACAATATAGGGCTACCCGCCCCAGGTTTTCAAACTGCTCTTGAAACTCTTACCTCTAAAGATATTCGCAGTCTCAAGCACCTCGGACGCGAAACCTTAAACGATGTTCTGTCCGACCGACCGGATCAAAATGGCCAACTCTTACATTTTGACGACGATGATTTCATTTTCGATTTCAAGCGCCGTTTTGTAGACTACAAACGGCCAGATTTGCCATTCCGCGATCTTAAAAGATTAAGACAAATCTTAGAGCCAAGAAACGCTCACTACATTCTCGCCGGTCGCACTCATACCGGCGACGACCGAATGATGGCTAAACTAACCAAAATCCTAGAAGACATCAAGACCGACGAATATCTAAAAACTCACGTCCATTATTTGCCAAACTATGACGAAAAATTGGCCTACGGTTTGTCTTGTGGTTCAAATGTCGCAATCAATGTTCCAATTGTCGGGCTTGAAGCTTGTGGCACTTCCTGGATGAAAGATGTAGCGAACCTCAACTTACTGATTTCCACTCACGACGGTGGCGTGGCAGATGTTTCCATGGAAAATTATCTAAACGTCCACGGCATGAACGAAAACGAAGAACTTGAAGAACTATATCGCCGCATGGAAGAAGCTATCTCCGCCTGGGACAATGATTTTGATTTGGAATTTTTGATGAAAAAACAACTCGCCGCCTTCCTCCCCGTCGTCTCCGGCGCCCGCATGTTGAACGATTATCTTGACTATTTATTTCCTGCATGATAAAATGTTGACAAGTCTGGTATCAGACTTTTTTGATGGAAAGGAGTAAAATGGCAAAGCCAAAAATCACCAGAATTAAAGCCGGTGAGTCTTCGAAAAAAACCGAAGAAGAGCAGGCACCGATTACTCGTAAGACAGTGGTCGTTAAAGACAAAAAGCAAGAGAAATTGAAAGCAAAAGAAGAAAGAAAAGCTAAAAAAGCCGAGAAAAAGGCAACGAAAATAGCCGAAAACAAGAAAGTGTTCATCTTGTTTAGACCATTTGTAGCGCTATTTAGATATTTGCGCGATTCGTGGCACGAAATTCGCCAAGTACGTTGGCCAAATCGCAAAGCAACATGGAAAATGGTGCTCGCAGTTTTAGCTTACACCGCTCTATTTGTAATATTAATTTCGCTACTTGATTTATTCTTCAGGTGGCTGTTTGGTTTAATTTTAGGATAAAGAAAGGAAATATATGGCAGTTAACCGTTATGATGCAACCCGTTCTTGGTACGCAATTTCGACCTACAGTGGCTACGAAGACAAGGTAGCGGATTCAATCAACCAACGTACCAGTACCGTCGAAATGGCGGACAAAATCTTTGAGGCCATTGTGCCAAAAGAAAAGCAAATCGAAATCAAAAATGGCAAGCGCAAAGTCGTCGATCGCAAGATTTTGCAAGGCTATGTGTTAGTTGATATGAAACTTTCCGATGAAACTTGGTATATTATTCGCAATACTCCAGGTGTCACTGGTTTTATCGGCACCGGCACTCAGCCAACTCCAGTTTCTGAAAAGGAAATCGCCAAAATCAAGAAACGTATGGGTGTCGAAGATCCAAAATTCTCCGTCAAATACGAAATTGGCGAAGTCGTTTCCATCACCGATGGTCCATTTAAGGGCTTTGATGGTACCGTTTCCGAAATTGATGCCGCCAAAGGCAAGCTCAAAGTCATGGTTTCTATGTTCGGTCGTGAAACACCAGTAGAACTTGACGCTTTACAAGTAAAACAATTGTGATATAATAGTAATGTTACGTAAATGCTTCTATTTTATTAACTGAAAAAAGGATTATTGAAGATGGCGGAAAAGAAAGTTATCGGCAATCTGAAGCTCAGAATCCCAGGTGGCAAGGCCACAGCTGGACCTCCGGTAGGTTCTACCCTCGGTCAGTGGGGTCTTAACATGATGGATTTCATTAACCCATTCAACGAAAAGACCAAAGAATTCATGGGTAAAAATGTGATTGTACACATTCGCGTATTTGAAGATCGCACTTTTGACTGGAAATGTCTCGGTCAACCAGTTGATGATTTAATTCGCGAAGCAATCAAAATCGAAAAAGGTTCGGGCAAACCAAACGTAGACAAAGTTGGTAAAATCACCCGCGCACAGCTCGAAGAAATTGCCAAGAAGAAAATGGATCAACTAAACGCTAACGACCTCGATGCCGCAGTGAAAGTAGTAGCCGGCACCGCACGCTCGATGGGCGTAGAAGTCGCTGACTAATCAAATTATTAAAACAGGCTCCGAATAAAGAGCCTGTTTTTTTATCTTGATTTTTATTGAAAAGTATGATATAATTAGAAAAGGTTAGTCGTAAAAATAAATTATAGGGGGAAAAATGACTATGGCACCTTACAGTCGGACGAGACAGGAACTTATCGACCGTGCGATGCGACTATGGGAAACCCATGCCGAATCGTACAGGACTATGCCGTTACAATACCAATTTCTATTGGCAGAAAAACGGCGCTTGGGTATCGCACCACTCAACAAAATCAAAAAATGCGTACTGGATGATTACCCAAAGGTCCCATTCTTTGCTATTTGCGACGCAGAAGTCGCTCGAGCAAGGCTAAATAAGCTCAGCGAATTACAGCTCATCTGCCAAATCAGATGGCTGGAAGACGTTGTAAATTACAACCAAGCCTATCGCACGTTACGCAATCGTATTATTGATTTTACCTACGAGGTAGATCATTATGGCAGTCCGGATTGCCCCTTTGGGCTTGATCCAGACTATTCAACGTGTTCAACACATAGGCGAAACAAAAAACGTCCATTATTAGACTAACCTAACCTGGGGCCGCATGGCCCCCTTTTTTCTTGCAATTTAACCGGAAGTTTGATATAATATACGAATATTATTTAATTTTGTGGGAGGGTTAAAACCCGCTTGCACCACTGAAAGGAAATTATGGCAGAAGAAGATGCCAAAAAACTTGAGGCTGTTGAAGCAACTGAAGAAGTTACCGAAGCAGAACAACCAGAGGTTTATGCTAAATCTGGTAAAAAATCTAAGAAACACATCGAGGAAGTTAAGGCCGAAGAAGAACGCCAAGCTCGCAAGGCTGAGCGAAAAGCCGCTGACGAAGCAGGTGAAAAGCCAAAGGGAGCAAAGCCAGTCACTCGTCCTCGTATTGAACGCCGTGGTAAAAAATACCAAGTCGCTCACAAATTAATTGAAAAAGGCAAAGTTTATAGCTTGAAAGATGCTGTAGCACTAGCTATTAAAACCAGCCCTGTCAAATTTGACGCTGCACTTGAAGCACACGTTCGTCTTGGTGTAGATCCACGTCAAGCTGATCAAAATATCCGCACAACGATTGTTCTGCCAAATGGCAACGGTAAAACCGTACGTGTCGCCGTTTTTGCACCACTTGATGTTTGTAAAACCGCCAAAACCGCTGGTGCCGATATCGCGGAAGATGAAGAATTCTTGAAGAAGCTCGACAAAGGCGTGATCGATTTCGACGTTTTAATTTCAACCCCACAATACATGCCAAAGCTTGGTAAATATGCCCGTCTCCTCGGTCCAAAAGGCTTGATGCCAAATCCAAAGGCTGGCACTGTCACCATGGATGTTGAAAAAGCTGTTAAAGAATCTAAAGCCGGTAAAGTTGAATACCGTGTCGACAAGCAATCTATTGTCCACATTGGCCTCGGCAAGGTTTCATTTGGTGCTGACAAGCTATTTGAAAACGCCAATACATTCTTTGACTCATTAAAGGCTCAAAAACCAGCTTCACTCAAAGGCACCTACGTCAAGTCAGTTTACCTGACCACCACGATGGGCCCTTCAATTGCAGTTGAAAACCTTTATAACTAACACAACAACATAGGCGAGTAACTAAAGTAACTTTTCGGGCCGCGTCGCTCGCGCCCGTCGCCACGGGGCTCGCGCGCTTCTACTCGCGCTGCCGCGCTCCGTAATCCCTCAAAGTTATCTTTAGCTACTCGCATTTTTTATGCTATAATAAGCTTATGAATATAGAACTATTTTTCGCAAGAATACAAATACCAGAAGTAATCGTAATGGCAGTAGTAGGTCTTTTACTACTATTTATGGGTTACCGAATTAAAAAAGTTGGTTTCTTTATTATCTGGTTTTTGATTGGGTATAACTTAATGCTGACATTACTTTCAAGTCCAACCATCGAAAGTTTCTTGCCAGATGCCATGAAAACTGAATTTTGGAGTGTTCTGCTTCCAGTTGCCGGAGGGCTTTTGCTCGCTTTGCTCGGTTTCTCAATTGAAAAACTCTGCGTTGGTGGCATGGTATTCGGTATGATTATCATGCTCACAGCACAATATTTCGGCACCGAAATTCAAACCTTAGTTATTGGTGCTATTATCGGCATAGTGTTAGCCGGCCTAGCCGTCACTTTGATGAAACCAACTATCATTGTGGCAACATCTTTGATGGGTGCTTATGCACTCACAATTACCCTTCTTTATTTTGTCACCTCAATCGATAAACAAGCCTTTTATTTCCCAATCCTCATCGGTCTAACCATTCTTGGCTCAGCAGTACAATTTGCTACTACCAAAAACATCGACTAGCTTGTATTTTTGAACTTAGTGTGATATAATGTTTGAAGTTACCAAAGACAGTGGCGAGGTTTCACCTTTAATTATGCCACCGAGGAAATTCTTGTGATTTATTTGGTGACGCTATTTAACAATTAGCTAACTAAATTAAACATTAACCAAAGGAACTTTTTATGGCAATTTCAAAGGATAAAAAGCAGACATTGGTTGCTGATCTTACGGAACTTCTTTCTGATTCCAAAATGGTGGTTTACGCCAAATATCAAGGCCTCACCGTAGCCGAACTCCAAGAGCTCCGCAAACTTGCTAGAGAAGCTAACGTGAAAATCAAAGTAGTAAAGAACCGTCTCGTGAGAGTTGCGATGAAAGAAATCGCTGCTTACAAAGACACCGATACTACCAACCTCACTGGCCAACTTCTTTATGCACTTGGCACTGACGAAGATTTCGACGCCGCAAAAGTTTTAACAAAATTTGCTAAAACCCACGACCAAATGGAACTAGTTGGTGGCTTCAATGGCGAAGGTGCTACACTTTCGACTGAAGAAGTTAAAACTCTCGGCTCTCTCCCAACCAAGAACGAACTTATCGCTCAAGTTGTCGACACTTTGTTGTCTGGCATCAATGGCGTCGTTTCTGGGCTTGAGAAGCACGCAGAAGAAGCAACCAAATAATATATTTGAAAGGATAAATTATGGCAACTGATATCATAAAGTTGGCTGAAGAGCTCGTGAAATTGTCCGTGCTTGAAGTTAAAGAACTTAAAACTGTCC
>CAYSAK010000004.1:0-40739 GCA_964429055.1 uncultured Candidatus Saccharibacteria bacterium | reverse complement strand
GTAATATGGGTCAGAAGGTTAATCCCATCTCTTACCGTCTCCAAGTGAGCAAGGACTGGTCTTCTAAGTGGTTTACCAGGAAGAGCGACTTTCGTCATTGGCTCGTGGAAGACGTCAAGATTCGTGAGATGATCGAGGACCGGTTCAAGAGCCGCCCAACCATTGCACGCATCAACATTGAACGCTCCGCCAATCTTACTACAGTCACAATTTTAACTGCTAAAGCAGGTGCTGTAATTGGTAAGCAAGGCGCTGGCATCAATGAACTCAAGAAAGAACTTGAGAAAATCGTTTCAGGACCAGTACGTATCAACGTCGAAGAGGTCAAGAAACCAGAATTAAATGCTAAACTCGTAGCTGAAAACATTGGTTTCCAGCTCGGCAAGCGTATGAATTTCCGCCGTGCCGTCAAAATGGCTTTGCAATCTACTATGAATGCAGGTGCCAAGGGTGTACGTATCGAGGTATCAGGTCGTCTTAACGGTGCTGAAATGTCTCGTCGTGAGAAATTCATTGAAGGTTCCGTGCCTCTACATACTTTAAGAGCAGATATCGATTTTCACTGTCATCACGCACCAACAATTGCTGGTATCGTCGGCGTGAAAGTTTGGATCTACAAGGGGGAAAAGTAAGATGGCTATTCTACTTCCAAAGAAAACTGCCCACCGCAAGGTTCGCAAAGGTAAAAACGAAGGCATCGCCACTCGCTGCAACACTGTAGCCTTTGGTGATTATGGCCTGATGTCACTTGATAATGAGCGTGTCAATTCCAAGCAAATTGAGGCTGCTCGTCAAGCGATTACCCGTTATATTAAGCGTGGTGGTAAAATCTGGATTCGGATTTTCCCACATACACCAGTAACCAAGAAACCACTTGATGTAAAAATGGGCTCTGGTAAAGGTGAACCACAATTCTTTGTGGCTAAGGTGAAAGCTGGTACGGTGATGTTTGAAATCGCCGATGTAACTGACGAACAAGCTAAAGAAGCTTTAAGACTTGCTTCGCACAAGTTACCAGTGAAATGTAAAATAATTAAGAAAGAGGAGTTTTAAAATGGCACACACATTAGTAGGGGTGGTGACTTCCGATAAGCGTGATAAGACCATTACCGTCTCCATCGTTTCTCGTGAAACTCATCCACTTTATCGTAAGCAATACACGAAAACTCGTAAATACACTGCTCACGATGAGAAAAATGAGGCCAAGGTTGGTGACCGTGTCGAAATCGCGGCTACTCGTCCTTTGTCAAAGACCAAAGCTTATACTCTCGTCAAAATTCTCGAACGCTCTCATGGTACTGTTGAACTCAAAGAAGATGTTAACACCGTAGAGATGCCAGAAAAAATTGGCGCAGACAAAAAAGCTAAAGAAGAGGGGGATAAATAAATGATACAGCAAGAAACTAGATTAAAAGTGGCCGACAACAGTGGCGCTAAGGAACTCGGAGTTATCCGCGTACTTGGTGGTACTCGCGCCCGCTATGCTCGCGTAGGCGACATTGTCACCTGCTCAGTGAAGGATGCTTCACCAACTGGTGGCGTCAAGAAAAAAGCTGTAGTTAAGGCCGTGATCGTACGCACTGTACAACCAATTCGTCGTCCAGATGGTTCAACCATTCGCTTTGACGAAAATGCAGCCGTGCTCGTAAACGAAGACAAGACTCCACGTGGTACCCGCGTGTTTGGTCCAATTCCTCGTGAACTACGTGACCTTGGCTTTAACAAGATTATTAGCTTGGCACCGGAGGTACTCTAATATGAAAATTGGTGATACTGTTAAAATCATTGCCGGTGACAACAAAGGCAAAGAAGCTAAAATCGTCCGTATCGATCGTAAAAATAATAAAGCGATGCTCGAAGGTATCGGCATCGTGGAACGCCACATGAAAAAATCTTACTTAAATCCAAATGGTGGTAAGAAAACCATTCATGTCGGTATCGATATGTCAAATTTGAAATTAGTCAAAGCTGAAGCTGCAAAAACTGCAAAGAAAGCTGATAAAAAGAACGCTAAAGTTAAAAAAGGAGCTAAATAATGGCGGAAAAGAAAACGGCTGCTAAGACCGCAAAGCCAGCTTCTAAAGCTAGCAAGGCTGTCGTAGCACAACCACGCCTCAAAGCTCTCTACAATTCAGAGCTTAAGGCGAAACTACAAAAAGAACTGGGCTTAAAGAACATCAACCAAGTCCCAGAACTCAAAAAAGTGATTGTTTCTTCTGGCGTCGGCAAGAAGCGTGAAGACAAGAAATTCACCGAGACCGTAGAACTTACCCTCGCGAAGATTACTGGTCAAGCACCAACTTCAAGACTCGCTAAGAAATCAATCGCTACGTTCAAAATTCGTAAAGGTATGGGTGCGCCAGTTGGCTACCTCACCACTCTTCGAAATGACAAGATGTACGAATTTGTGGATCGTTTGATTAACATCGCTTTGCCACACGTGCGTGATTTCCATGGTGTGTCAAGCACCGCTTTTGATAAGCAAGGCAATTACAACTTAGGGCTCAAAGAGCAAACTGTATTCCCAGAAATTACTTTCGAAGATGCAGCTGTGCTTCATGGTCTCGAAGTCACATTTATTATTAAAAATGGTTCAAAGGAAGGAAGCTATAAGTTGCTAGAACTCTTTGGAATGCCGTTTGAGAAAGGAGCGAAGTAATGGCTAAAAAATCTGCAGTGCTTCGTGACGAAAAACGACGTCGAATGTACGAAAAATATAAAGCTAAACGCGCTGAGTTAAAAGCCGCAGGTGATTTGGAGGGTTTGCAAAAGCTTCCACGCAATTCATCTGTGACAAGACTCAAAAACCGCGACATGTTGGATGGTCGTCCACGCGGTTACATGCGCCGTTTTGGTTTATCACGTATTAACTTCCGGGAAAAAGCTAGTAAAGGCGAAATTCCTGGTGTAACTAAGAGCAGCTGGTAGGAGAAAGGAGAAAATATGTCTATTGCAACTACAGATCAAATTGCCGATTTCATTACCCGCATTCGTAACGCGGTAAACGTTGGCAAGAACGAAATCCTCGTGCCAGTTTCTAAGCTCAAAGTCGCCATCGTGGAAGTGTTAGCTAAAAATGGTTATATTGCTTCCTATGATGTCGTCGAAGGTACCCCTCGTGGTATGCTTCACGTCGTGATTAACGAACCTGGTACCGTGGCCAAGGTCAACGAAATCGTCAAGGTTTCGAAACCTGGTCGCCGTGTCTATTCATCGGCAAGTGATTTGCCAGTAGTAAAGTCTGGTCGTGGGATGATCATCGTCTCCACTTCAAAAGGCTTGATGACTGGTCGCGAAGCGAAAAAAGCCGGCCTTGGTGGCGAAATTCTCGTCCGAGTCTGGTAATATGTAAATATATATAATATATAGTGGCTCACCCCTGTTAAAAAGGGGTGAGTTTTTTGTCGATTAGAGATGGTGCTTAAGGTTGACCTCTAATAGAGCGAGTGATAAAATGAGGAAAACTAGAGCGAAGGAGTTTTAAAATGAATATAAAAAGGAAATTTTTTAATTTTCTAGCCGCGGTGGTGATGATTCTTGGTTCTACACCAATGACATTCTTGAACGCCTATGCGGATGGAGAACCAGCGGGGGATATACCAAAAAATCATAAGATCGTCACAGCTAATGGTGATGGAACTTATGACATTACAATTGAGATCGAAGGTGTCTCAAGCCAGAAAAACGATGCCACAAAAGCAAATGTGGTAGTGGTGTTCGATACATCTGGCAGTATGAAAGAGAATGCATCAACATACGACTACGTAAGAAATAACACTGGTCGTTATGGGCTTGTCAATGGTGTCTACATGAATCTTTATAGAAGAGACAATCGTAGACGCTGTGTAGAGATTAATAACGATTCAACAACTGGTACAGTTTATCCTACCTTGGCAGAATGTCAAAAGACTAACCCAACTGCCTACACTGGCGCTCGTTACTCACGCGTTGAAAATAGCCTAGGTACACGTATTCAAGTAGCTAAAGAAGCCGTAGACGTGCTTGCCAACCAACTCCTTTCGCAAAATGATTCTACTAAACCAGGTTTCGAAGATGTCGTAGAAATGGCATTTGTCGACTTCGCTACAAATGTTAACGCTATCAAGAATCCAACCACAAGTCTAGACACATTTATTGGATGGGTTGAAGATGCAGAAGTTCAAACTGGAAACGCTGCTGGTACAAACTGGGAAGCAGCTCTTGAAGCAGCAAGAGGTGTTTCGTTTGGAGAGGGTGATACCGATAAGACCTACATTATATTCGTTTCTGATGGCAACCCAACCTTCCGCGATAGCCAGTACGATTCAAGTGCAACCGACTGTTTCAGTACGCACTGGGATTGGAATAGCTGGGCAGATGTATGTGATACTGACACAATTTGGGGAAATGGACACGATGATCCAAACTCTTGGAACCTAAATGCCGCCAAAGCTAAAGCTAATTTGATTACCGCAACAGGTAGCAACAAGGAATTATATGCAGTAGGCGCGTTTGGCGATGCCACTAACATGCAAAGTCTCGGTGGGACATATTATCGTGCTGACAACCAAGATGCCTTGGAAGAAGCTTTTGCTGATATCGTGGACAAAATTACGATGGGTCTTTCTGTATCCGACCTCCAAATCACAGACGGTATTACTGCAGCTACTTCAATGCCAGTCAATGGCACCGCGGGTGCGTTTAGATACTCTGTGCCAGATGCTTGGGGAGAACCTGGCGTTGGCTTTAATAAGGCAACCTTTGAAAATGGAAGTGTCCATTGGAATCCAGGCCATGACAATACGCTCTCAAATGGCGAAAAAGCCTCAATTACCTTTACCGTTTGGCCAAGCCAAGAGGCATTAGATTGTATTGCCAAAATCAAGAATGGCGAAACTTGTGATAAGAATTTAGAAACATTTGGACTAGAAGTAAAAAATGGAAATTATTATCTAAAGACTAATGATTCAGCTAGCTTTACTTATCGTACGGCTACTAAGATTGAAGGAAGCGACGAAATTTCTTATTCGGCACCTTCCGCTCCAGTGACTATCGAGCCAGAAAGAAACATTCCACCACTACCAGAAGCTTTGCTTTCGGTGACCAAGATTTGGGCCGATGAAATGGATCCAAAACAACGTGATGACATCAGTAAAGTTGTGCTTGATCTTTATGTAGATGACGTCAAGGTTAATACTTACGAGTTTACTGGCACCAAGAATGGCAAAGAATGGATTAATGCCGATGGCACAACTGAAGGTTATTCATATGCAGTAGCACCTGGCGTAATGAAAAAACTCGATGAAACAAACGCTGAGCTAAGAGACCTTGAAGGTGTAAGAATAGTTACAGTTGGTGACGATGAATATGTGGTACTTGAAGAAGGTCACGACTACCGTTTTGAAGAAAACACGATTACGTTAGCCGATGAAAATGGTACAAACCACTACAAATTAACCAAGAAACTCTACCATCCAATGATTGTTAACGATGGTTTAATCCATGATGTGGTGTTTGATGGCGATACTGCCACAATTAATAATAATATGCTTTCAAAGCTCTCAGCAGAGAATACTTTGAACGGTGGCATCAAAGTTTATAAGAAAGTAATCAACAACGAAGTAGAAGATACTTCAGTTGATGATGATTACACAATTACAGTGACCATTTCAGAAGATGGTGGTATTTATAGAATCGTCCATGCTGACGGCACTAAGACCGACAATATCTCATTTGAAGGTCATAGCTTTACGGTCACTATTAAGCAAAGCGATCAGATTCTAGTTAAGGATTTGATGGATGGCACTACGTTCTCAGTTTCTGAAACTTTGCCAGCAGGTTACGACAGCAATGAAATTACCTACGAATTAATTGATTACAACAATAATGGGGCTACCACGACCGGCAGTAAAGCTCAGGTGGTTCATGGCAACATGAGCTCAACAGCTACCGTGACTAACTATCTCACTTCTGGTGATTTAACTATCACCAAGGAAGTGACGGCTAAGAGCGGTAATTTGACCCAGGCAAGAACAAAAGAATTTAATTTCACCGTGAAATTCTATGAAAACGCCGGCGATGTAAATCCAGTGCGCACCGAAACCTTCACCTTGAAGCATGATGGAACCAAATCATTCAATAATATCCCAACTGGTTGGTACTACGAAATCGTCGAAGACGCTAAACCTGGCTTCAATAACGGCGCAGCTACCACTAAGACCGGCACCATCAAAAAAGGTGAAAACAAGGTTGACTTCAAGAACGAATATGCAGTCTCTCCACTAAGTGGTGATGATGCAAAAATTACTGCAATCAAAGCCTTCGTGACTGGATATGACAGCTTCTGGCTAAATAGCGATAACTTTGAGTTGCAACTTCTTGGTAATGGCGAAGTGTTAGGCAGCATAACAGTTAACAAGCTTGGCCCAACTGCAGATTTCGTGGTAGATATCAAAGCAGAAGGAACCTACACTTATACGATTACGGAAAAAACCAAAAAAGAAGATGGTTCTTCTGCCTTCCGTCCAGGCGTTTCACGTTTGACTGGCGATCAGGATATCGTAGTGACGATGGAGGTGATAGACAATGGTGAAGGCGCTTTGACAGTAAAATCGAAGAAGTATTCAAAAGAGTCAAGAACAATCTTTAACTTGTACGAAGCAACTAGCACCTATGGTACCAATGGCGAGTTGAAGTTTAACAAAGTTCTAGAAGGTCGCGATTGGGAAGACACGGATGAATTTACTTTCACGATTGAAAGCAAAGACGAAAACGCTCCAATGCCAAAAAACACTTCGCTAGTTGCCAAGAAGGGCAAAACCGAAATTGACTTTGGTACGATTAAATTCACCGAACAAGATGCTGGCAATACTTATAACTACGTGGTAAAAGAAACCTTCGATGTGCCTAGCGTTGAACCAGCTGAAGCAGTAGCGAGTGGCATTTCATTCACTATCAAGGTAACCGACAACGAAGATGGTACTTTGAATTTGGAGGTGTCAGAACACGGCAATACCTTTACAAATATTTACAAGACCACCAGCGTGAGCGCCTCAAAAGTTTGGGATGATGACAACAACCGTGATGGTTTGCGTAAGAACTACACGAATTTGTACGTAGCAGTAAAGGATGAAAGTGGTAAGTTCGTAGCTTACGAAGCATTGGCAGCCGAGAATAAAGATTATACTTTCTCTGGTTTGCAAGAAAAGAACGATGAAGGTGAAGTAATTAAATATTCAATCGTGGAAGCCAAAGACTGCCAGACATCTAACGATGGTACGATTACCTGTACTGCGTTTACTAAAGATGACGATTATACAGCTACGATTTCTGGCAACAAGATTACCAACGCCCACACTCCAGCCAAGACTAGTGTGTTGATTAAAAAGACTTGGGTAGGTGAGAAAACCATTCCGGATTCAATCACCGTAAATCTCACTGGTGGCGGTGTAAATCAAAACATCACTATCACCTCAACCGACAAGGTAGAAGGCGAATGTACTGAATGGTGCAAGAAGATTGACAACCTCAATAAGTATAATCAAGGCGAGGAAATTGAATACACGGTTAGAGAAACTAATATCTTTGGTACTTCTGCGGACGGGTTTATCGAATACGGCACTGACGAAACCGAAGATGGTCAAAAAGCAGTTAATGGTAAATGGGACGCACGTTCTGAAAAGAATACTGGTGATTGGACTATTACCAACACCTGGACTCCAGCCACTTCACTATACAATGGTTCAACCGACTTCTCGATCAAAAAGGTTGATAAGAACGGAAATCCACTTTCTGGCGTGAAGTTTACGATTAATGGTGAGGAATTCACGACTGGTGAAGACGGCAAGATTCTAGTAGAAATTCCGGTGAACCAACTAGTCAGCAGCGAAACCAAGAACTACGAGATTATTGAAACAGTAGCTAAGGATGGCTATGACCTAGATGGTGACAAAGCTAATCTTGAAGTCGTTATTTCAAGCGGTCTGGTTTCTGTAAACGAGACGACCCTGGTCAACACCTACAATAAGACCTTTACCTTCACGGCTTCTGGCAATAAGAACTACGTTTGGAACAAAGAAGAAAGAATGTTTATTCTAGAAAACAAACGTAGCGAAGCCAAGTCGCTCACAATCGAAAAGACCTTCTCGGGCATTGACGAAGAGGTATTAAAGGGAAGCGATCTCGTGTTCACCGTAAGTGGCCCGGATGACTTTGAAACTAAGAATATTCCGTTCTCCGAATTTACAATTAGTGATGGCAAAGGCACCTATGTCTTGAAGAACGTACCAACCGGTGACTATACCGTAGAAGAAAAAGGTGGTGAGTTCAAAGATTCATTCACTTTGACGACTACTGGCGACAATGGTGCGACGAAGACCTTAGCCAAAGGTAAGGCTGTGAAATTCACGATTGATAATACCTACGCAGCAATTGCTGATGTCACTTACGAAGTCGCGAAGATTTGGGATGACGACAATGACCGTGATGGTCTTCGCCCAACCAAACTCAGCGTGGATTTGAAGGCTAATGGCTCAAAGGTGGAGACTGTAGAGCTCACAGGCGACAGCTGGTCCTACAAGTGGGAAAACTTGCCAAGAGTCAATGAAAAGAACGAAACCTTGACTTATTCAGTAGTTGAAAAAGTAACTGGTGATTATGAGCAAACCAAGGTGGAAACCGAAGATGGCAAAACCACATTTACTAATAAACACACGCCAGCTTTGATCAATGAAGAAGATGATGATCCAGAAAACGATGGCAAGCTCACCGTAGTGAAGACTTGGGAAGATGGTGACGATTTGCTCGGCAACCGACCAGCCATGATTACCATTAAGCTGTTGGCCAACGGCGATGAAATTGACTCTGTCTATGTAATGCCAAAGAGCGACGGCACCTGGACCTACACGTTTACGGGACTTTATAAGAACGCAGATGGTGAAGAAATTGAATACACAGTAGAAGAAGCAGAAGTGGATGGATATACTGCAGAAATCAGTGGAAGCGTTTCGGCTGGATTTGAAATTAAAAATACCAGCACCGATCCATGCTCATTCGGTGCATGTGGCAAGGGCGAAGAACCTGATACTCCAAACACTGGTAGAATGACTTCAAGCAACGCCGCTGGCGCGGTAGAATCATCAATCGCCGGCACCGCACTTGGCATGATGGCCCTACTCTTCCTCACCGGAATAGTCAAGAGAAATAAGAAGGAAGCGTAAAACTAATCACGTCAAGCTAGTACGAAATACCACTATATAATATATAGTGGTATTTTTTTGGGTGGGGGGTTGACCATAGTTTCAAGGAAGGAGAAATATGGTGGAGCTCGGTTGGCGAAAATGTGGGGACAGAAATATGTGGCAAAGGTAAGACGTTTAGCAGACCAGTCGTTATTTTTAAAAAGCTAGATAAATATAGTTTTTGGGCTATTCCGCTCACCTCGAAAGCACATGAAGGGAGCTGGTATAAGGCTTTTGATTTTGATGGCAGAAACGAAGTAGCGGTTATCTCACAAATTGAATACATGAGCGTTTTTAGGTTATATAGAAAAATGGGGCAGATTTCGAACTTGGATTATCAAAGAATACATGATAGTTTTTTAAATCTGATTAAGTAAAAAATACGCCCCAGTCTGGCTGGGGGATGGCGGGTAGTCCCGAATATACTTTTATTCTACCGCAGAACCTCTAATTAGTCAATAGATATCATATAAAGGGAGTATAAGCAGAATTGCTTTTTAGGGCCTCTTGTGTTATTATTGTATACGTAAAATAATGCATTAGTGGAGTTATTTGATGCAGAAAAAATTCCTGATGATTGGTCCTAAGACCGATACGGTCGTGAATTTTCGTGGCGATTTAATATGTGACATCCGCAAAAAAGGATACGACGTAGTAGTAGTGGTGCCAGAAAACAAAGACAAGGAATTTTTTGAAGCAAATGGCGTAAAAGTTCGACTGGTTAATCTGAAAAAGAACTCGTTGTCTGTAGCTAATGCGTTGGCTTATTGTAATAGTTTAAAAAAGATTATTAAAGAAGAAAAACCGGACATAGTATTTTCGTTTACGATTAAGCCGGTAGTTTTTGGTTCAATTGCGGCGAAGAGAGCTGGTGTAAAAAACATCTATTCGTTAGTTTGTGGGCTAGGGCTTTTGTTTAGTTCTGATGCGTTAAAGATCAGGGCGCTAAGATTTGTGGGCGGAAATTTATATAAGTACGCTCTAAAGTATAACAAAAAAGTTATTTTTCAAAACCAGGATGACATTGACGAGTTTGTCAGAAGAAAATATGTCAAGCGCGAACAGTGTGAATTGGTGAACGGCTCAGGTGTCAATTTAAAAAAGTTCAAGAAGAATAAAATACCAGCTGGCCCAGTATCATTTATTATGGTGTCTAGAGTGCTGAAAGAAAAAGGGGTACTGGAATACTTTGAAGCCGCTAAAATTGTAAAGAAAAAGTATCCGGAGGCAAAGTTTTCATATATCGGAGCAATCGATAAAAACCAGAATGCAATTAAGCTAAGCGCCCTAAAACCATATATCAATGCAAAAACCGTTGAATATATCCCGGAAACAAAAGAAGTTGAAAAATACGTAGCGAAATGCAGTGTGTTTGTGTTGCCAACATATTATCGCGAAGGAATCCCTAGGACGCTGCTCGAAGCAACGGCAATGGGAAGACCGATTATCACCACCAATACACCAGGTTGCCGTGAGACAGTAGTTGAGGGAAAAAATGGACTTTTCGTAAAGTCACGTGATGCGCTGGACTTGGCAGAGAAGATGACTTGGATGGTGGAACGCAAGGATAAGCTACAAGAGATGGGGGATAAATCATACAAGATTTGTTTAGAAAAGTTTACGATTAGTATTATAAATAAGCGAATGCTTGAAATTTTGGGGGTAAAGTAAGATGTATTTAGTTTTATCAACAATTGAAAAATGTTTTAAAGGCGTGAGAATAGTTTTTAAGCGTGCATATTATAAAATGAAATATGGGAAAAGGCTGAAAATTGGAAAGGGTGTAAATTTTCGGAAAGGATTTATAATTAATATATCGAAAAATGGGCGATTGGAAATAGGGGACAGAACTTTTTTCAACAACTATTGTTCGATAAACTGTCACGATAGAATAGTAATCGGGAAGAATTGTTTGTTTGGAGAAGGGGTAAAAATATATGATCATAATCATGTATTTAATGATAAGAGCGTTAATATAAAGACGACATTTAAAAGCAGGCCGGTTATGATAGGTGAAAGAAACTGGTTTGGGAGCAATGTGATTATTATTAGCGGCGCGAAAGTTGGGGATTATAATGTGTTCGGTGCAGGTGCCGTGATTAATACTGAATATGGTTCAGACAATCTAGTTAAGGTAGACAATAGAATAAAAGTTGAGAAGATAAAATATAAGGTGGCTAAGAATGGCTAATTGTAAAGTTTTCTTAGCCACTGAAGTAAGAATTTATAAAGTGAATGGGCGTTATTATGCTGATGCTCCTTTCGCAAAAATTTTGGAGCGGTATAGTAAAGGTTTTGGTATGCTCTCAATTGCGACCAGGATAATAAATGAAAAAGAAGTAAGAAATGGCTATGTCCAAATTGATAAGTATTGTTGCAATTTTGATAATTTGGGGAGTCAGATTAAATTTGTTATTAAAAAAACACCGCAAAATATTTTGAAGCATTTACGAGAGGCGGATCTGGTGGCGATGAGATTACCATCTTTAGTTTCTTTAAAGGTTTATCGATTGGCTCGAAAAAACTCGAAGAAATACCTGACCGAAGTGATGGGTTGCGCTTGGGATGCATATTGGAATCATAGTATAGTGGGGAAGTTGTTGGCACCTGGTATGTTTCTGGGAATGCGTAGGATGGTAAAAAAAGCAGATTATTGCGTATATGTAACAAAATCGTTCTTGCAAAAAAGATACCCTTGTAATAATGAAAGTGTAGGTATTTCAAATGTTAATATTGTTAATGTTGCTTCACCTAAACCCTATGTTGGGTTTGATAAAAGGAATATAAGTTTAATGACAGCCGCTGCACTAGATGTAAAATACAAAGGGCAGGAATATGTTATTAAGGCCATTCGTGAATTGAAAGATAGACACGGCATAAATGTTACCTATTATCTTGCTGGAAAAGGCAGTAGTGCTAGGTTAGAGAATATTGCAAAGAAAAATGGTGTTTCAGACAGCATAGTCATTTGTGGCATGATGTCGCACGACAATCTATCTAAAAAAATGAGAGAAGCTGATATATATATACAACCTAGCCTTCAGGAAGGACTGCCAAGATCCTTAATCGAAGCTATGAGTCAGGGCTGTGTTTGTCTTGGCAGCAACACTGCTGGCATCCCAGAATTATTAAAAAGTCAGTTTATTTTTAAACGGAAGAATAAAAAGGCAATCGTTAACGCCATTCTTAGCACAATTGAATTAAAGAATTTAGGCGCTATTAGTAAAGAAAACACCGAAAAATCAAAAGAGTACTTATCATCTATCTTGGACAATAATAGAAAGCGTTATTATGATGGTATTCTGGAAAAAGAATCAATTTCAAACAATGACAAACCTCCAAGAATCGTGATAATTAATAATCATCTAATTGGAGGTGGTGCAGAACGCGTAGTATGTAATCTTGCAAATTATCTTTGCAAAAAAGGATATAACATAAATGTGGTGTCAGCAGTAGGCAAGAAAGGATCGTACGCTCTTGATGAAAAGATTAATAAAACATATTTAATGGATGGTTTTTTTTCAAAGAGAAAAATAAAATATCTACATGAGAAATATAAACGATTCAAGCAGTATATAAGAACACACAGAGATGTGTCGTGTTATATTGTTATGATGCCACTGAATGCGTTCATGATAACTAGAATAAGAAGACTAACAAGCGCTAGTATAATAATTTCTGAGAGAAACGACCCATCTTCACATAACATTAGAGAACGGTTAATGATGCGTTATGCCACAAAAAGATGTGATGGGCTTGTGGTCCAGACGAGCACAATTAGCCAATGGTATAAAAATGTGAAAAAGAAGATAGTCATTCCTAATGCAATTAATAATGACATGGTTTTCTCTTCGCGAAAAAAAATTGAGAAAAAGATAGTAACCGTGGCGAGACTAGAAAAACAGAAGAATTACCCATTGTTAATATCTGCATTCAGCATTTTTAATAAAAAACATCCAGAATATGTTTTGGAAATCTACGGTCAAGGATCACAAGAAAAAATGATTAAGGAGCTGATTAAAAAGCATAATCTAGTTGATAAAGTTAGATTAATGGGTTTTGTTGATGATATACATAGCCATATATCAAATGCAGAATGTTTTATATTATCATCAGATTACGAAGGGATGCCAAATGCTTTAATAGAAGCAATGTGTATTGGCTTGCCATGTATTTCCACTGACTGCGACGGCGGTGGGGCGAAAGAATTGATTAAACATAGAAAGAATGGCTTGCTCGTGCAAAAAGGTGGTATAAATGAAATGGCTACTGCGATGACTGAGATTATTGAAAATAAAAAACTGCGGGAAAACCTTTCAACAGAAGCAAAAAAACTAAAGCAAGAATTAGACAGGGAGATAATTTATGATAAGTGGATCTCCTTCATAAATCAAGTTATAGATAGAAAGAAAAATAATGAAGCACGGAGTGGCCGTCGATGAAAATAATGCATGTTATTCATGAATTAAACATTGGTGGCGCCCAAACACTCGTGAAGAATTATATGTTGAATTTTGATGATAAGAATAATGAAGTAGTATTACTATGCTTCAACCATGAAAATGATTCCTTATACGAGAAGGAATTATCGGATAAAGGAGTAAGAGTAATATACGTTCAAGATTCTTTATTGTTCAAGCAAAAGAATAATATCCTTACAAAAGCATTAAACCGTTATTATAGATATATGGTTATAAAACGAATTATAGATGAGCAATCACCAGATATTATTCACATGCATCTAGCGGTGAATAGATTTATAAAATTTGCAAGACCGAAGCGCGATACAAAACTATTTTATACTGTTCACAGTGAGCCTAAAGCAATTTGGCAGACGAATAAGAAAAACGGCAAGACTGAGTTTCAAGCAACAAAGTGGTTAGCTAATAATTATGATATGAAATTCATTGTACTACACGGAAAAATGAAGGAAGAAGTTGACAAACTATTTAACACAAATAATTCTTTAATACTAAATAACGGGATAGATGTAACTAGCATCAAAAAATCTAAGAGCCTAAATCAAATTAGGATGGAACTTGGTATCCCAAAGCAAGCTTTTGTTTTAGGTCATATTGGCCGATTCTTAAAGGTTAAAAACCATGAATTTTTAGCTGATATTTTTATTGAGATAGCAGAAAAAAATAATAAAGCTTTTCTTCTTATGGTCGGCGACGGCCCAGAGAAAGAGCTAACCGTTAATAAACTTAATAATGCTAAACTGAAAGGTCGATATTTGATATTAGCTAATAGGGAAGATGTACCGGATTTATTAAGCGCGATGGACGTCTTTGTATTCCCGTCACTATATGAAGGAATACCATTATCTTTGATAGAAGCGCAGATTGCAAGAAAACCATGCTTTGTTTCTGATATGGTTAACGAACATGCTATTATATCGAATCTTGTGACTAAGATTTCATTAAAACAGAGTGCATCAGTATGGAGTCAAGCAGTTTTGTCATATAAAACCCCAAAGAAAAAGATAGTAAATGAAGATGATTGGGATATAAAAAAAGAAACAAAAAAGCTAGAGCAAGTATACCTAGATGCTCTATTGAATAGGGATAATAGATATAATTCTAATTATAAGGAGAATGGGTAAATGGTGGTTTTATTATTGTTCTCAGTTATACTAACACTTTGTCTTCCGATAGTATCTATACCATTAAATTTTATTGGGATGATAATTACTGATGGCAAAATACGCAAGTGCTATGGAACATTATTTGCACTGTCTCTAGCCATTATGGCGTTCATCTGGGTTCCTAATGAATCTTCAGATTTGTATAGATATCATCAACAAATGCAGGTAATGAAAGGTCAGGACTTAGGTTTTTATCTTAGCTCAGCAAAGGAAGCATTTGAACCTGCCCATCACTTAATAAAGTACGCTGTTGCGCAAACTGGTAATTATGCCCTACTACAATTCCTCGGTGTGTTATTATGTTTTTTTGGCATGACATGGCTAGCGTGTGATTATGCCGAAACGAAAAAGATGAAAAAAACTTCTTTTGTTTTATCTCTAGTTTATATGCTTGTTGCGAATGGATTTATGTATTATGCCAGTGCCATATGGTGTTACTTAGCAATTATATGTATAGCAATTGGTCTTTATTTAAACTTTTTCAAAAGAAAAAAGTATTTACAATATGTTTTCTTCGCTTTGGCAGCTTGTCTACATATAGGGACACTTTATGTCGTTATCTTTGCGATACTATTTAGTAATATGAAGATTTTTAGAGAAGTGAAGTTACCGTTGATGGTTACCGTCTCAATCTTTACTCTATTGTTTAGTACTATTATTCAAACTATTGGGAATATGCTTGGCTCTGAAACAGCGATAGGGGCAGTAATATTAGATATGTATGATGAATACTTCATAAACAGTGATAAATTTAAAAATCTGCACGAAGGTTGGAATCTATATCTACCATTATTTAATAGTATAGTTGGGCTAGTAGTTGGGTTGATGCAGTCCAAGAATAAATCGTTAAGCGAATATAGTAGCGTAATTGTATACTTGTCAATTTTTACTATAGTGACGATGCTTACAGCCGGAGTTTTTCTGCGTTTTGGCTTGCTAGTAGTAATAGCTGCCTCGCCCTTGCTAATTGAGACGTTCGAAACATTAAATAAAAAACATTTATTACTAGCCTTTTATGCTGTAATAATAATACTATCTTGCATGCAAGCTTATAGATCCTGTGCCAAGATGGAAGAGTCTGGATTGACAAAAAGAATCGGCGATAATCTAACCAGTGGTATCGGTATTATTTTTAAAGAGAGCTAATTATGTTAAAATAGTATCAAATATGGGAAAAAGTCGAACAAAAAATACGGCAAGAAATATTGGGGCAGGTTTGGTTTATCAAGTAGTTTCTATTATTTTACCGTTTATTAACCGGACAGCAGTCTTATGGACGCTAGGTGCAGAGTTCACTGGGCTTGCTGGGTTGTTTACATCTATTCTACATGTTTTAAATATTGCAGAGCTAGGTTTTAATTCGGCGGTTGTTTATAGTTTGTATAAACCGATTGCCGAAAAAAATGAGAAGAAGATAAGCGAAATAGTTTCTTTTCTTAGAAGAATTTATAATATAGTGGGTATGTTTATTCTTGTTGTTGGCTTGCTATTAGTGCCTTTTATCCCAAATTTGATAAAAGGATCCTACCCAGACAGTATAAATATTTATTTGTTGTATTTATTATACTTAGCCAACTCAGTATTGAGTTATTTCTTATTTGCATATAAAGAATGTCTACTGATAGCAAATCAAAGAAAGGATATCGCAGATAATATAAGAACGATTGTAAATATTCTGAGATATATTGTTCAGTTAATTGTCCTAATACTATTTAAGAATTTTTATTTATATGTATGTGTGTCAATCATTGGTACTATTCTTACGAATATATTAATTCATTATAATGTTTCAAAGAATTATTCTTATCTTCAGGTCATCAAATCAAAATCTCCTATCCCAGCAAGCTTGAAAAAACGAGTTAGAGGACTGATGATTTGTAGAATAGGTGATATTTGCAGAAATTCATTTGATAGCTTGATAATATCAAGTTTTTTGGGGTTGACGATGCTAACAATATATGGTAACTACTATTTTATTTATTCTGCTTTAACAGGCGTAATGCTAGTTGTTGCCAATTCGATGGGCGCGAGCGTTGGGAATAGCATAGTGGAAAAAACTAAAAAAGAAAACTATGGGCATTTATTGACTTTTTCACAATTATTCGCGATTATTCTTTGCGTAATTACCACTTGTCTTTTTATCTTATATCAGCCATTTATGAAAATATGGGTTGGCGATGAACTAGTTCTTCCTTTTTTTGACATGACACTGTTTTGTATCTATTTCTATTTGGTTAATATTAACGACGTCAGAAACCAGTTTATTAACGGTAATGGAATGTGGGATGAACTAAAAAAATCTTATATATTTGAAGCTTTTGCTAATTTAATACTTAATGTGGTATTAGGAAAATACCTTGGTATAACTGGAGTGATAATAGCAACAATCATAACTATTTTTATTTTTAATTACATTCAGAGAAACAATGTTTTATTCAAGACGTATTTCAAAGGGGAAAGTATTACAACATTTTATAAAGAACAATTATATTATTTGTTTTTGACAATTCTATCATGTACTATTTCATTCTTTATTTGTAATTGTATTGATGCTGGAGGCGTTGTAGGCTTTATCGTATATGGTATAATCGGCGTGACTGTGTCGACTCTTGTTATGTTGGTTGGGATTAGCCCGATGGCGAGATCTAACGAATCATTAAAAATGTGGAAGAGAATAGTCAAAATTATATTAAAGAGAAAGGAAAAGGTAAACTAGGACATGGCGCGTCATTTATATAAGGATTTTTTAATAAAACTAAAGCTAATTGACCCTATAGAAGAATATAGGAAACAAGGTGTTAGAATTGGGGACAATACAACTATATTGGGCTGCCAATTAGACAAAACTCATCCCCACCTTATTGTAATAGGCAGTAATTGTACCTTGACGCGTTGTACTTTGCTCACCCATGATGCTAGTACAAAAAGGAGTTTAGGGAAGAGTAAAATTGGTATTATTTCTATAGGCGATAACTGTTTTATTGGTTGGGGCTCTATTATTCTTCCCGGTGTAACTATTGGGAATAATTGTATTGTTGGGGCTGGCGCAGTCGTAGCAAAGGATATACCGAATGACTCAATTGTCGTAGGGAATCCTTGTAGAATAATAAAGAAAACCAGTAAATATTTGGATTATCAAAAAGAATTAATGAAAAAAAGTGTTTGTTTTGATTATGATTATTCGAAAATGACTAATGCTGAAAAGAATGATCAGAAAAAACAACTCAAAAGAAATAGAATAGGTTTTGACAGGTAAATTAGCATTGTTGAATAGTTCAGAAAACTAGTGTATTATTACAATTAATGAACCAGTCATCTAGAAGAAATTCCAACATTGAAGTGCTTAGAATCGTGGCAATGTTATTGATTGTCTTGAGCCATTATACGGTGCACAGTGGCATCGTTAGCGCTGAATTGTCGCTTGGGTTTAGCCGATTCTTATTTGAGGCAGGGGGTTTAGGAAATATTGGAGTAATACTTTTTATCCTTATTACTGGCTATTATAGTATTGGCAAGAGTGACCCTTTTAAACTAAAAAGGTTGATGTCGCTTATTTTTCAAGTTTTGTTTTATTCTTTAGCTATTTATTTGATGTTTTGCATATTTGGGATAGAAGATTTTTCAATTGGGAATTTTATGAAGAACATGCTACCTATCACCTTCAAACAATACTGGTTTGTAACGGCTTTTGCTGCCCTATATATTTTGGCTCCATATATAAATGCCTTGCTTTATAATATAGATAGAAAGCAACATCTTCAGTTAATTATAATTGCATTAACCCTATTTTCTATTATTCCAACTTTTACAACTCAAACATTTTATGGCAATGAATTAGCACAGTTTGTAATGCTTTATTCTATTGGAGCTTATTTAGGGAAGTATAAGGATAGTTTTTTTAGTAAAAGAAAAAATGCTTGGCTTGTACTTATCGGGTGTGGCGCAATGATATTATTGTCAATTGTCGCTTTTGACTTACTTAGTACACACTGGCCGATATTTAGCAAATACTCCAAACATTTATTAAATAGAAATTCTATTGCAAGTATTTTATTTTCTGTTTCTGTTTTTTCACTTTTTATCAAGAAAAAACCATTCACAAATAATTTAATCAACGTAATCGCGAGTTGTGCGTTTGGGGTATATTTAATTTCTGATAACAATTATATTAGGAGCGTTTTGTGGACTAATATTCTGAATGTGCCCAGTTTTGCAAGCAGTCCGATTTTGTTTTTGCATATAATTGGAAGTGTCATTGCTGTATACCTTGTTTGTACGATTATAGAATTAATTAGATTAAACACATTAGAACGTCTATTCTCGTTAATATACGACAAAACAAAGAAGAGAATTGAAAAACGAATGATCGTGTGGCAAAAAAGATAATTATATATTTGAAGTTTTGATTCTGCTATGAGTGAGACCGCAATTATTATTCTTGGCAGTTGATGTAGTTTAGCGTATCTCTTATCGCATCCTCAACACTAAGTTCTGTCTCCCACCCCAGCTCTTTCTTCGCTTTTCCCGGATCAGCACAACATACAGCGACGTCACCCGGGCGGCGCGGAGCTATTTTGTGTGGTAATGCCCGTCCACTAATAGATTCAAACATTTTAACCATTTCCATCACGGATGTAGCCTTGCCAGTGCCAAGATTATATATAGAAACACCTTCACTTAAATGCTCCAACGCAGAAACATGGCCTTTTGCCAAATCAACCACATGAATGAAATCGCGCATCCCAGTGCCATCTGGTGTATCATAATCGTCACCATATATTAATAGTTCTGGGATCTCGCCAGTATAAACCTTCATTATGATAGGCATCAAGTTATTTGGTATGTCATTAGGATCTTCGCCAAGCAAACCAGAACTATGTGCTCCAACCGGATTAAAATAACGTAGAATAGTAATACTATAATCTGGGTTTGCATTACTAAAATCTTTTAGTATTTGTTCAATCATGTATTTTGTCTGACCATAAGGGTTCATGATATTCTGGCCGGTAGGGCTATCTTCTGTGAACCTAGTGACTTCTTGGCGCCCATAAACTGTAGCAGATGACGAAAATAAAAGTTTCTTAACAGAATACTTTTTCATTACCGAAAGTAGATTTAATGTGCCAATAACATTATTACGATAATAATCTAGTGGTTTAGCAACTGATTCAGCAACCGCCTTTAAACCGGCAAAATGGATTACGGCATCATATTGGTTGTTTTTGAATAACTCGTCCAACTTTTCTTCATCTAGTAAATCAATTTGGTGAAATGTTGGTTTAACATTGGTGATTATTTCGATACTGTCTAGAACGGATATTTTGCTATTCACTAAATTGTCTAGTAGCTCTACTGCGTAATTGGCTTCGATTAGCTCTACCGCCGTATGCGAACCAATAAACCCAGTCCCACCAGTTAATAATATCTTCATATGATGCCTTTGTTTATATTCACATTATACCATATTCACCATCAGCGGGTGGGGGTTGTAGTTTTCCATTTCTTGTGATTTATTTTTTAATAAAATAAATCAAGGAGTTTTATGGAAGAGAAACATTTTGAAGAATGGATTGTGGTGAAATCTGATTTACACAACAAATCTACACTTCGCGACATTAAAGAGGGTGATATTTATTGGTGCGCTGTGGGAGAAAATGTTGGGGTTGAAATAAATGGTAAAAGTGAAACATTTGCTCGCCCGGTTGTTATTATGAAGAAGTTAAGCAAATTTGGTTTTATGGGTATTCCGTTGACATCGCAACCACATAGTGGAAGCTGGTATGTGCCATTTGTTTTGTTAAAAAAATGTCCCCTAATCTTGCGACTAGGGTGGACGGGTATCCCCGAATATAGATGTTATTATAACACGTGTGTTTATTGTTAGCAAGGATAATTAGCTTATTCAGTTAATCTGAGCCAAATAAATCGTGTCCAAAAACGTAGGATTTTGTTTTGAAGTCTTTAATATAAAAGAGCTTAGACTGATCTGGGGGAACGTCAAATAGTATATGCCTCTCTGTGGAGTATTTTAGGGAAATTTGTTTATATTGATAGCATTCTAAAAAGTATAATGCAGATAATGCATCTAATAAATTTTTCAATGTGCCAAATGTATAATTTTTGTTACGGTCATGTTTTACCAAATTATATGCTTCCCACCATGGCATTATGTCATCTTTTGTTGCTCCCCAAGATAAAAATGGTTGGAGAATGATGTCGCTATTTTTAAGAACGATGTCTGTTTGTTTAAGATTGGAATTGTTTTGATTTGTAAAGAACCATTTTGAGTAATCAACGATGGTAGGCCTCTCTTTACTAATCCCTGTTATTTCTTTACATAATCCATCAAATTCTGCAGAAACTGACAGAAGCTGCTTTATGATTTCATCTGAACAGGTTGACATGTTTTCTGCACGAAAACTAACAAACCTTCTGAGTATAACACAATCATCTTCTAATATGCGATAATACTCCCAGAATCTGGTGGTAAAGTTTTGACGTATCGGGGAATCTTCCATATAAAATATACTCCTTCTGTTGTTAGTATATTCAATTGTAATAGTTTTGTCGAATTAATGGGTAGGGGGTTGTAGATTCTGGTTCGGTGTGATAGGGTGGGTTGCATGAAAAATGGAAGGATTATTATTCAGGCTGGACGAAAGCCGTGGCCGCATGAGCTTAGAGTTGCGAATGTTTTGGCTTTGGCTGGGCATGATGTTGAGTTTATTTGTGAAACTAGCATTAAAATGCCAGATATTTTTGTAGATAATACGGCATACGAAATTAAATCACCAATCAGTGACAAGGTTGATGCTATTGAACGTAATATCGTTAGGGCATTAGAAAAATGTCCTAATATAATACTTGATAGTTCAAGAATGAGAATTGGAAATAACCAAATCCTGCACGAATTAATAAAAAGACGCAAAAATGGCAAGGGGATGAAGAGAGTACTTTTTATTGATAAACACGGTTTGATTATTGACATAGAGAAGCTAATTTGATAAAATAGCTTTGAGGCAGAGCTAATTGCACAGTGAGCATTCACTTACCGCAATGGCTCCCTTTTTTTGTGGTATAATATATAGCATGAGTGAAAAAGTTAATTTTGATAGCAAAACGATTTTGGTTACTGGGGCGGCGGGGTTTATTGGCTGGGCACTCGCGAAACGTGTATGTGCGGAGAACCCTGATGCGAAAGTGATTGGGTTTGATAGCGTCAACGATTATTATGATGTGCGACTTAAAGAGTATCGCCTAAAAGATTTAGAACAATACAAGAATTTTGAGTTTATTAAAGGGAACTTGGCGGACAAGGCTAAGATTAACGAGATATTTGAGAAAAATCATCCGGACATTGTGGTGAACTTAGCGGCACAGGCGGGGGTACGGTATTCAATTGATCATCCGGACATTTATATCGAAGCAAACTTGATTGGTTTTTACAACATTTTGGAAGCTTGCCGACATTATACGCCAGAGCATTTAGTCTACGCTTCGTCCTCGTCAGTTTATGGCGGAAATAAAAAAGTACCATTTTCGACGGATGATAAAGTCGACAATCCAATTAGCCTCTATGCAGCAACCAAAAAATCCAATGAGCTTCTTGCGCATGCGTATTCTAAGCTCTATAACATCCCGTCAACTGGTTTACGTTTCTTCACGGTTTATGGCCCAGCCGGTCGGCCGGACATGGCCTACTTTGGTTTCACTAACAAACTAATTAAAGGTGAGAAAATCCAGATTTTTAACTACGGCAACTGCAAACGTGACTTTACCTATATTGATGATATTGTCGAAGGCGTGATGCGGGTAATGGCCAAAGCTCCGGAGAAAAAACAAGGCGAGGATGGTTTGCCGCTTGCACCATACAAAGTCTATAATATTGGCAATTCCAACCCAGAAAACTTGCTAGATTTCGTGCAAATTTTACAAGAAGAATTAATTCGCGCCAAAGTTTTGCCAGCAGATTACGATTTTGAAGCTCACAAAGAACTTGTGCCAATGCAACCAGGTGATGTGCCGGTAACCTACGCCGATACGAACGAACTAGAAAAAGATTTTGGTTTCAAACCACACACTTCGCTCCGCGACGGTTTAAGAAAATTCGCCGAGTGGTACAAAGAGTTTTATGGATAAGCATAAATAATTTATTTTTCTTAGCGTCTATGGTATAATAAGAAAGAAGGAAAAAGTATGGAAGAAATAAATATTGGAGATTTTTTCAGGTATTTGAAGCGCTACATTTTGGTCTTTGCCATCGCGATTGGCGTGGCCGTAGTTGGCGTGTTTATTTATGATAATTCATTTAAAAAACCAATTTATCAAGCTCAGACTACCGTAGTGATTGCCAAGTCCGATGGTCTTGATGGTTCCGCGGCTAATTTAAATGAAGTTAATGCCAGCCAAAAACTCGCCTCGACCTATAGTGAAATCGCCAAAAGTGAATTAGTCTTAAATCACGTCATTGAAAACCTCGGTCTCCATACTACCGTCAAAGAACTTAGCAAAAATGTCACCATTAAACCAGTTAACGATACTTCCATCCTTGCCATTACGGTGAGAGATTTGGACGCCAGACTCTCAGCCACGATTGCCAACGAAATTGCCTCCGTTTCCGCAGAAGAAATAAAGAATATTTACAAAATTGAAAACACCACTCAGCTCAGTGTGGCCGCCACGCCAGAATCGCCAGCCAATAATACTTTGACTCGCGACGTGGTACTTGCAGCTATTATTGCGGCTCTTGCCGTAGCCGGCTTTGCCTTTATCAAATTCTACTTCGACGACACTGTGAAATACAGCGAAGATATTGAAAAAACAATCGGTATGCCGGTCACTGGCCGCATTTCTAAGGGCGAAGTCAAGACTCGTAAAGTTGGTGGTGAACTCATCGCAGAGAATTTGCCAAAAGCCATCGTCAGTGAAAATATCAAGAGTCTTCGTACTAATTTGCAATTCACGGCCGTAGATAAGGAGCTCGAAACCATCCTGGTAACTTCGACCAACGCGAGCGAAGGTAAAAGCTTCGTTGCAGCAAACCTGGCTATCTCATTTGCCCAGGCCGATAAAAGAGTACTTTTAGTGGACTGCGATCTTCGCAGAGGCCGCGTGCACAAACTATTTAACATCACTAACTCTAAAGGTTTATCTAACCTTCTCGCTGGTGATTTAAAGAGCTTTGGTAAGTTTATTCATCCAACTAAGCTAAAAAATCTTAACATCATTACCTGTGGTACTTATCCACCAAATCCAAGCGAGCTTCTCGCTTCTCAAAAGAACAAAGATTTGATTAAGGTTTTGTGCCGCTACTTTGACATCGTGATTTTCGACGGCGCGCCAGTTGGTGGTTTGGCTGATTCTGTGATTTTGTCGAGCTTGATGGACGAAACTTTGATTGTGGTCCGTGATGGTTCTACCAAGAAAGCTGATTTGATGGCCACAAAGAGCGCTCTTGAAAAAGTCGGCGCCAACATCGCCGGTGTTGTGTTCAACATGGTGAATCGTAATACTTCTTCAAAGTATTACAATAGTTATTACTACGGCACTCCAGAGAAAAATGATTGATATTCATTCACATATTCTGCCACTCGTCGACGACGGCCCTAAAAAGCTCGCTAGCAGTGTGGCTATTGTCCGAAAGCTCGTAGAACAGGGCGTAACCGACATCATCGCCACGCCACATTATGTTGCAGAAACCAATTTTGTTTCACCAAAAGCGCAAAACCAGAGAGTACTCGCCGTGGTCAAAAAAGCCGTCGCGGTCGAAGGGCTTAAAGTCAATATTTATCTCGGAAACGAAATCTATATTGACGACAAAATTACCGCCCTTCTTGAAGCCGGCAAACTTTCCACTTTAGCAGACAGCGAATATTTACTGGTGGAATTACCACTTGACGAAGAATTCCCAAACTACAAAGACATTCTTCGCGATCTACTAGAAAGCGGCTATCGAGTGATTCTGGCGCATCCAGAAAGATATACTTTAGTGCAAAAAGACTTTTCAATTCTCGACGAATTACACGAACTAGGCATTTTATTCCAGTGTAATATTGCCAGCATCCTCGGTAAATACGGCAAAGGCGCCAAGAAAACTGTCAAAAAAATCATCAAGAAAAACCTAGTTTTCACCTTTGGAAGTGATATTCACCACGCCAGCAAGACTGACTATATTGCATTGTCGCAAAAGAAATTAGCCAAGTATTATAGCGAGAGCGAATTAAAACGCTTGCTCGTCACTAACCCAGGGAAAATTATTGCTTCTTAGTGTTTACTTTTTCTCTTATTTGTGATATAATGGCACAGATATTAACAATAAGGGAAAATTATGAGTCGTATCGGAAAACAACCCATCGAGATTCCGGCGGGAGTGACAATCACGGTCGGCGACAAAGAGATAACTGTCGCTGGGCCTAAAGGTCAGCTCACTGTCCCGGTTCAGCCAATGACCACCACAAAGGTCGAAGGCACTCAAATTGTCGTTACCCGCAAGGATGACGAACCAAAATCTCGCGCTTGGCACGGTCTTCAAAGAGCATTACTCAACAATGCAGTGAAGGGCGTTACTAAAGGCTACGAGAAAAAACTAGAAATTAACGGTGTAGGCTTCCGTCTATCAGGCGGTGGACAATCCATCGAAATGGCACTTGGTTTTTCACACCCAGTGAAATATCAAGCTCCTGAAGGCATTCAGCTTACTACTAATAAAATGGAAATCACGGTTTCTGGCATCGACAAGCAAAAAGTCGGTCAAGTTGCCGCTGAAATCCGCAGCCTCAAGAAGCCAGAACCATACAAGGGCAAAGGCATCAAGTATGTTGATGAAGTCATCATCCGTAAGGCTGGAAAGGCAGGTAAGAAATAATGAAAAGTGTATTTAGAGCAAATCGTACCCGCGCAAAAATTCATGGTACGAGTGAGAGGCCAAGACTTTCCGTTCATTTTTCAAACCTCCACATTGTTGCGCAAATTATCGACGACGATAAAAAGAAAACTTTAGCCTATGCAACTACAGTTGGCGCCAAAATGACTGGCACTAAGACCGAAAAGGCCGCTAAGATTGGTGAGGAAATTGCCAAGAAGGCCAAAGCTGCAAAGGTCAAAAAAGTAGTCTTTGATCGCGGAAGTAAACTATATGCAGGTCGCATGAGTGCACTCGCTGATGCTGCTCGCAAGGAAGGACTGGAGTTTTAATTATGCCTGAAACTGATAAAAAAGCTCCGAGAGTAATTAATAAATCCGGCACTCTCAAAATGGAAGACAAAGTTGCCGCTACCAAGGTAGCTCGCGACATTTCCGGTAAAAAGATTGATCGCAAGAATCGTCGCGATCGTGTGAAAGCTGATGTAGCACCAAAAGAATATGATGAAATTACCATTGCAGTTGACCGTGTTTCACGTACTGTAGCTGGTGGTCGTCGTATGCGTTTCAAAGCTTTGGTCGCCATTGGCAACCACAAGAACAAAGTTGGTATCGGCGTTGCCAAAGGTAACGACGTCACCACAGCTGTTGCCAAAGCTGGTCGCAAGGCTAAGAAATCAATGATTACCTTCAACATGGACGGCGAAACAATTTGCCACGAAACCCGTACTAAAGTAACCGGTGCTGATGTGCTACTGAAGCCAGCCGCTCCTGGTACTGGTATTATCGCTGGTGGTACCGTGCGTTCCATCATGGGTCTTACCGGTGTCAAGAACTTGATTTCAAAGTCACTTGGTTCAACCAATAAGGTGAACATTGCTTACGCTGTAATCGAAGGTTTGAAAGCTCAAGTTCCACGCAAAGAGTGGACTGGTCGTAAAGCCGAGAAGCTTGAAGCCAAGGCTCCAGCTAAGAAAGCTGCTTCAAAAAAGGAGACTAAGTAATGAAATACAATGAATTAAAGGTAGAGAAGAACACTCGCCCATCCCGCAAGGGCCGTGGTATCTCCGCTGGTCAAGGTAAAACCGCCGGCCGTGGTACCAAAGGTCAAAAAGCTCGTACTGGTCATTACAAAATGCCAGCCGGCTTCATGGGTGGCCAACGTGCCATCATGCAAGCGGTGCCAAAGCTCAAAGGTTTCAAGAGCTTCCACGCTAAAGCTGAAGTTATTTACACCGACAGACTAAACGATCTCAAAGGTAAAGTTGATAACTACTCTCTTGCCGAAGCCAACTTGATTTCCAGCCCATTTGTAAAAGTTAAGGTCATCACCCGTGGTGAACTCACCGCCAAGATTGACCTCGAGACTCAATTCGCTTCTAAATCCGCGATTGCCGCGATTAAGAAAGCCGGTGGCTCATTCAAACAGGTTGAAATTTTAAAGAAACCAGCCTCGAAATAAAAATTGACGGGTGATGCAGACTTCTGGGGGAAGAAGTCTGGCAGGACCCGTCTTTTTTGTGCTATAATAGAGAAAATCATGGAGTTAATATGGAAGAAAAAGAGCTAAAAACTAGCACAAAACAGCGGGTGGTGATTATTATAATTGCGATAATTATGTTAGGTTCGATTATCGCGAGTTATGCAGCAATTATTATGAACGGAGGTAAATCGAATACCGGAAACACCGATTCTAAGGTTGACGAAGCGAAAATTCTCGAATACGAGGAAGCCTACAACAAAAAACTCGAGGCATTCAAAGAATCTACCAAGAAGGATTTCAACAAATTTATCGCCTATAAATCAGAGGTCAAAGCCTACAACGAAACCTCAGCTAATTCTGGCACCGTCCAAACCAAGGACCTTCACAAAGGTAGCGGCCGCAAAATCACCGATGGCGACGATAATTATCTAGCCTATTACATCGGATGGTGCGCAGATGAGTCAGTGTTTGACTCTACATTAGATGACGCGAATAATCCAAAAGCCTTTTCTAAAGCTCTCGACGCTTCACTAGGGATGATTGAAGGTTGGGTCCTCGGTGTTGAAGGAATGCACCTTGGTGGCGTACGTGAAATTACCATCCCTGGTGAGCTTGCTTATGGCGATCAGATGGAAATCTGTGGCGGTTATAATAAGCCTTTGAGATTTCTCGTTATGCCAGTGGCCAACGAAGACCCATTAAAGACTGAGGCCGCAGAGCTAGACGAAGCTTATATGAGATTACAATACGCCTATTACGGCATCGATTACGACGAATTGTAATCTGTTAGTATTGACAAAAATAACCATATGTGATATAATGGTAATGTAGACTTCCACTTTTAAAGCCCGAGGTCTAAGTATAAGCATATAAGGGGGACGTTATATGTCAGCTACAATTATTACCATGCTTGTTGAGATGCTGGTCATGGTGGTGGTCGGCCTCACACGGTATGAGTTGAGGAGTGACCTCAGCATCAAGCAATCGTTCAACGATCGCTTCTTCGCCTTTATGGCGTTGGTGCTCAGTATCGTTCTGGCAGCGGTGCTGGTATTCCAGCTCAATGCCATTACGAACTGGTTTATCCGTCACGGTGAAGAACTTCCTGACGTTGGCGCAATCTTCTGTCTGTTCCTGGTACCATTTTTATTCGGTACGGTACTGTATGGAGTAGGTAAATATACCTCTCTTATCTACAAGAAATACCTCATCGAAAAAAGAACCTGGCTCAGAGAGCTCAAGAAGAATAATAAGAACAAAAAATAATGTAGCCCCCTCGGTCTGTTGAGACCGAGGGATTTTTTGTTGTGTTTTATATTTTAGTGTGTTATCATAAGAAGTATGAAGAAAAGAAGCGTTTTTCTTGGGATAAGTGCGCTACTTAGCGGGTTTTTGTTAGTACCGAGCGCCTCGGCTTATATTGCTGGCCCAAGGTACCTTACTTATCAAACACCTGTGGATATCAAATTCACCTTCAACTCCACCCTCTCAATCTCCCTCTCTTCCGCCGATCTTCTGATTGCTAACCTAGCTCCTGGAGCATCAGCTAGCAGTAACACTATTACAGTAAGTGTAAATACTAATAATATTACCGGATATACCTTATCTGCTAAAGTAGGTGATGGTACCACCTATACTAATGATAAATTAGTAAATAGTTCGTCTAACACCTATTTTGATAATTTAACAAGCAGTTCTACTCTTTCTAACTTTGGCAATAATAAATGGGGCTATGCTCTTGGTACTATATCTAGCAGTTCTACCTATTCAGGACTAGTCTATAATACTGATACTATCATTAACGCTACTACTAATGCTTCTGGTACTGCTGCTACTGGCTATACTGGTACTAGTAATACATCCTTTACTATTGCTGCTAAAGCTTCTGATACTCAGGCTTCTGGAGACTATAAAAACATCATTATCTTTACCGTGGTAAGCAATATAGTACCAATGACTATTAATGACCTAGAGTATATGCAGGACTTCGCTACGCTAAGCGCTTCGGATAAAACTTCAGTGTTAAACTCAATGACCACCAATACCCAATACCAACTAGCAGATAGTCGCGACGGCAAAGAATATTATATTGCAAAACTAGCTGACGGCAATGTTTGGATGACGCAAAACCTAGACCATGACATAGACTCTACTTATAATTACAACTCAACTAATACTGATGTCCCAGCTATCTGGGATGATATTCTAACAAGCACCTATGCGACAGGTGATACAACATGGCATTCCGCCTTCACCGCACCAGAGTCTTATGACCCAGGTGATTTGTGTTGGAATGGAACAATTGCGTCAAATTACAGTGGCACTCTTTCTACTTATGCTGAAGCCTGTGGCAATGACAAACACTACCATATTGGCAATTATTACAACTGGTCGGCGGCAGTGGTCCTAAGTGATTCTAGCGGTATTATAGATCATAATGATGATGCCGACCAGTCAATTTGCCCGGCTGGGTGGATGTTGCCAAAGAGCGGTACTGCTCTCACCGGTTCTGGCACGTTTGTTTATTTGCATAACCAACTTGACGGCAATGTCCATAGTTCCCCAACCCACTATGTTTATGGCGGATATTGGCTTGGTAGTTCGCTCTACGTTGGTGGCGAAGGCTTTTATTGGTCTTCGGTTGTTTGTGATAGCGATTGTGCGTACTTACTGACGTTCAACAAAGATGGCACCATTGACCCGCAAACATGTAGCTATCGTCAAATTCGCAGTGACGGTTACTCGGTGCGTTGCGTAGCCCGCTAAAGCTTGAGGTTTTCGCTAGGGCGTGATATGTTGGTGGTATGGAAAAGACCTTTTTCTTTTATGATTTAGAGACTTCGGGGCTGGAGCCACGCGAAGACAGAATTATGCAGTTTGCGGGACAACGGACCACGCTGGATTTGGAGCCAATTGGCGACCCAGTAAATGTTCTTGTCAAAATGACCAACGACGCCTTACCAAGTCCTGCAGCCATTATGGTTACCAAAATCACCCCACAAGACACTTTGCGCGACGGAATGAGAGAGGCGGAGTTTTGCAAATATGTCACAGATGAAATTTTTACGCCAAATACTATCGCGTTAGGTTATAATACCGTGCGTTTCGATGATGAATTCATGCGCGCAACTTTGTGGCGAAATTTTTATGATCCATATGAATGGCAATGGAAAGATGGTCGTTCGCGTTGGGATATGCTCGACGTAGTGCGCCTTACGCGGGCGCTTCGGCCAGAGGGAATCAATTGGCCGTTTACGGAAGATGGTAAGCCAACTAACCGTTTGGAACTTCTAACCAAACTAAACGGGCTCTCACACGAACATGCTCACGATGCCTTGTCGGATGTTTATGCCACTATTGCCGTCGCCAAAATGTTGAAAGAAAAACAGCCGAAATTGTTCGACTTCCTATTCAAAATGCGTGAAAAGAATGCAGTGAAAAAACTGGTGAATTTAGACAATAAACAACCATTCGTCTATGCGTCCGGAAGATACTCAAACGAATTCAATAAAACCACCGTCGCCTTCCCGCTCACCAGCGGCCGTAACGGAAATATATTGGTCTATGATCTTAAGTACCCTTTGGACGGGTCCTGTGAGTTTCCTACCGTTAAGGAGCTATGCTTCAACAAATGTCCGGCCGTGGCACCGCTGAGTGTGCTGGATAATAACGATGGTTGGAAAAAGATTGGCTTAACGCGCGAGCAAATCGAGCAAAATCTAAAAACCCTATTAGATCATCCCGAATTTGCCGAGGCCATGCGTAGTCAATACGAAAACCGTCCGGAATATCCAAAAGCTCCCGAACCCGAAATGGCCATCTATGACGGATTTCTAAACGACCGCGATAAATACAAAGTCGCCAACGTCCGAAATGCCGACGAACAAAAACTCGCTGATTTCCATCCCGAATTCGACGACGAAAGATTACCAGAATTATTATTACATTACAAAGGCCGCAATTATCCAAAAAGTTTATCCGAACAGGAAACCAAAAAGTGGGAGGATTTTAGAAAATCACGTTTAGAACGTCAAGCCGTAAAATTCTTAGAAGAATTAAACAAGTTTTACGAAAAAGACGAATTTATCGGGGAAGAATTAAAACTATATTTTGAATCACTTTTTGACACAGAATATTAAGCTTGTGCTATAATAGCATTATGGATAATAATAAAATCATGATTGTGGGTACGGGTAATGTTGGTGCGAGCATTGCATTTGCTCTTTTGAATCAACGTACTGCTGTGAATGAAATTATCCTGACTGACATTATTGCCAAAGATGCCGAAGGCGAAGCAATGGACTTAAATGACGCTTTGGCCGTGGCGCCAAGTTATGTCAAAATTAAAAACGGCACCTATAAAGACGCCAAAGATTGTGATGTAGTAGTTATTACCGCTGGTGCAGCTCAAAAGCCTGGTGAAACCCGCATGGAGCTTTTGAAGAAAAACGTGAATATCTTAAAGGGTATGGTAGAGCAAATTATGGCCAGCGGTTTCAATGGTATTTTCTTAGTCGTCACTAACCCGATGGACGTGATGACTTATTATACTTGGAAGTTTTCAGGACTTCCTTATGAAAAAGTAATTGGTTCTGGTACAGTGCTCGACTCAGCCAGGCTTCGCAAGCGCCTAGCTTCCTATCTCAACGTCAATCCAAAATCAGTGCATGCTTACCAAGTTGGTGAACACGGCGATTCCGAAATCACTTTGTATTCCACTGCCGACATGGGCGGACAAAAAATCTCAACCATGCTACCAAAAGAAACCTTAAAAGGCATTTCCGAATTTGTCCGTAACGAAGCCTACGATATTATCGACAAAAAAGGCGCCACACATTATGGCATTGCCACCTGTGTCGCGCAAATACTTAATTGTATATTAAACGACGAAAATCGCGTTTTGTCCGTATCGTCGTATGATGCTTTCTCCGACACTTGCTTTGGTTGGCCGTCAGTAGTTGGCCGCGAGGGCATCGTCAGAAGATTAGATCTCAAAATTTCCGAAAAAGAGGGTGTAGCATTACAAAAATCAATTAATGTATTAAAAGATGCGATTTCTCAAATTAAGTATTAGTCTAATTTTTGGTGCACTGCTACTAAACACAGCAAATGTTTTGGCGGCCAGCACCGAGAATTTTTATTTTGACGATTTTACGGCGGATTATTATTTATCAATCGACGAAGAAGGCATTTCGCATTTGAAAGTAGTGGAGAATTTCACGGCCGTATTTCCGGACTACAACCAAAACAAAGGCATGTGTCGTAAAATCCCGTTTACTAATCAAGGCGGCGTGAACGTAACTTTGTCAGAATTAACCCGCGCCAACATTGTGGTAAAACGAAACGGTGCCACTGAGCCAATTTACAGCATCGAAAAAAATGCTGACAACTTCGGAGTTTGTACCGGCACGGAAGAATACGTTACCGGCCGCCAAATCTATACTTTTGAATATGAATTTGAAAGAGTCGTCACTGATTTTGTCAAATATCAAGAATTATACTGGGATACCAATGGTAATGGTTGGTTCCAAAAATTTAATAAAGTAACCGCGAGAGTGCATTTAGTTGATGGCGTGAAGGATATGGCCGACGGCGAAAAGTGGTGCTATGTAGGCTCTTATGGTGAAAGCGGAAAAGACAGGTGCTTTATTCAAGAACTGGAAGATGGTTGGCAGTTTAGCGCCAAAGATTTGGATCGCTACGAAAATCTAACTTTTGATATTCAATTGAAGCCAGGAAGCTTCGTAGTGCCGGCTCCGAAGAAAAACTATTTCCTTTGTGTAATAGTCGTCATCGTGGTAATTCTTTCAGGACTTCTTTTGATGCTACCATACAAAAAATATAAAAAAGAAAGCGAAAAACGCAAATTCTACAAAGACTATTTCATCAAGCCAGAATATCAACCGCATAGCGAATTCAATGTGGCGGAAATGACAGCGATTTATATTGGCAACGATAAAAAAGATTCCAAAATCGGCGTACTACTTGAAATGATTGTCAAAAAACAAATCACCATCATCAGAAGCCCAGAAGATAAAAAACAATGGATTATTAAAGTTGAAAAACTAGACGAAATTAGTAAGGCCGGAGAAATTCTGTTAAAAATCCTACATGCAGGTGATGAATTATCCAATGGTATGGAAATTGAAGTGAAGAAGCATAAAGCCACTTCTACGCTCGAAAGAATTGGCCGTAGTTATTATACTTGGATAGCAAAAAACATCAAAGAAAAGAATTTAGCTACCAGCAAGTATTCTACGTATGGCAACAACAATGGTGGCGGTGTTGGTTCAGCAATTGTTAGTGCGGTCTCGATGGGATTCTTTAGTTTTGCTTTTGCAATAATGTTTACGGAAGAAGTCGAAGACGTGACGACAGCAGGAATACTCGTGCTCAAAGATTCATTCCCGCTAATTATTACTATTATTGTTGGCTTAGCGACCTTTATTGCTTCAATGCTTTCAAGCAATACCAAACAGTATGCTGTAAGAACCATGAAAGGTCTAGAAATGTCACGCTATATGGACGGCCTTAAAATGTATATTAAAATGGCCGAAGCCGACAGAATTAAAATGCTTCAAAGTGTGGAAGGTGCTGATACCTCAGCGAATGGCGTCGTGCATTTATATGAAAAATTGTTGCCATACGCTGCAGTGTTTGGGCTAGAAAAGAGTTGGCTCAAAGAAATGGAAAAGTATTATCAAGTTGTGGAAGCAGAGGATTCGGTTTTGAGACAAAATAATTTGACTATGACTGATGTTCTCACGATTTCAAACCTAACTAATAGATACATCAACCAATCAGTTAGCTATTCTTCAGGTAGTGGGAGTATTTCTGGCGGTGGTGGTTTCTCATCTGGTTTCTCCGGCGGTGGCGGCGGAGGTTTCTCCGGCGGTGGCGGCGGTGGCGGCGGAGGCGGTGGCCGCTAAACCAAAAATCGCTTGAAAAAAATTAGTATAAGTGGTATGCTAATACTGAATACACGTGAATCTAAAATAAGGAAAATAAAATGGATCCAAATAATAATCCTATGCCAAATCCAAGTCCGGTGCCACCGGTACCACCAGTACCGCCTGTCCCACCGGTAGAACCAACTGCACCTGTAGCACCAGCTGCTCCAGCAGCTCCAGTGCCACCAGTAGCTCCGGTCGCTCCTGAAGCTCCAGCAGCACCAGCTACTCCAGTTGTTGAACCAGTTGCACCAACCGCACCTGTCACACCAGTTACTCAGATTTTTGAAAACCCAGCCGCTCCAGCAGCACCAACTGCCGGTCCAAATCCAGCCCCAGTCAACCCACTATTTAACCCAGTCGGTGGTGGTTTAGTCGGCGCGACTGATCCAATCACTATGCCAACTGGCCCTAAAGCACCAGATCCAGTGGAAGTTGAGTTGAACGCTCCAATAAAAGCCGCCGGTCCAGTACCTGGTTCAATTGGCAGTGCTATTTCTGTCCCAGCCGATGCTGCGCCAGCAGATCCGGGTCGCACACCAAGTGTAGCCTTCAATGACCCAGCGGTAGCTAATAACCAAGTTCCAGCCGATAAACCGGCCAAGAAAAAAGTCAGCAAAAATACTTTAATTCTTCTTGCCATAATTGCAGGTCTTGTAGTTGTAGGGTTAGCCGCTTACCTCGTTATGACTTTGATGAAATAATTTTAGACACGTTTTAGGGGGTTAACTTGATTTTGATATAAGAGTATTGTAAAATATTTTTATGGAAAAAATTTATATCACTACAGCAATTCCTTATGTAAACGGCGCACCGCACATTGGCCACGCTATGGACTATTGTCTGGCGGATACTTACGCTAGATATCAAAGAATGATTGGTAGTGAAGTAAAGTTTCAAGCCGGTACCGATGAACACGGTAATAAAATCTATTTGAAAGCTAAAGAGCTTGGCGTCCCGACCGAAACTTACGTGGCAGAAAATGCCGAAAAGTTCAAACAATTTATTAGCGAGTTAAATGTTTCCTACACAGATTTTATTCGGACAACTGACGCAGAGCACGAAAGGCGTTGCCAAGAAATCTGGCGAAGACTAAAAGACCATATTTATTTAGCTAAGTACGAAGGTTGGTATTGCACTGGCTGTGAAAGATTTGTCACCGAAAAAGAATGCCAGGAAAACCATGGAGTTTGTCCGGATCATCAAAAACCATACGAAAAACTGGAAGAAGAAAACTATTATTTTAGAATCTCGGATTTTAAAGAACGGATTTTTGAAGCGATTTATTCTGGCGAAATGTTAATTCTGCCAGACTTTCGCAAAAAAGAAATTTTGAAGCTTCTCGAAGATTCGCCGGACGTATCAATCTCTCGTCCACGTTCACAACTGGCTTGGGGCGTGCCGGTGCCGGATGATGATTCGCAAGTGATGTATGTCTGGATTGATGCGTTAGCGAACTATATTACAATCCTAGGCTATCCAAACGAAGATATTTCAGAATGGTGGCCTGCAAAAGCGCAGTTCGTAGGCAAAGATATTTTGAGATTCCACGCCATTATTTGGCCAGCAATTCTTCTAGGATTAAATTTGCCTCTGCCACAAGTTTTAATTTCACATGGTATGGTACTCGCGGACGGTCAAAAAATGAGCAAGTCAATCGGCAACGTAGTGGAACCAATGGAAGTTTTGAATCGCCATGGCCTTGATGCTTTCCGCTATTTCTTCTTGAGGCACATTGACACTTTTGCTGATTCAGACTTTACGTGGGATAAATTCGAAGATGCCTATAATAATGAGCTGGCCAACGATTTAGGCAACTTAGTGCAACGTCTGGCTACTTTAGCGCAGAAGAATAATATTACTCTAGGCGAAATTAATCCTAACTTACCGGCAGAGTATCGCGAGTTGATGGACAACTTTGAGTTTAGTAAAGCCTTTGACTTTGCGTGGGAAAAGGTGCAGGGAATTAATCGCAAAATCGACGAAGAAAAACCATGGATGCTAGCCAAAAATGGTGAAACGGAAAAACTAAACACTTGCATGAGAGCGTTAATTATAGAACTACTTTCTGTTAATCAAATGCTTGAACCATTCTTACCGACGGCTGCAGAAAAGATCAAGGCCATTTTTGAAAAAGAGCCAATTGCTCCACCAGAAGTTCCACTCTTTCCAAAGCAATAAAAATAGCCCCTTTAAAAGGGGCTATTTTATATCTTGTTTATTCTTCTTCGGAAAGTTTGCCCATGAAGTCAGAAAGGTAGAAACCTACCACGCCACCGACCATTGGGAGCAAAGCGTAAACCGACAAAGCTTGGCAAATGCCACCGAGAATCACGCCAAAGTTCTCACCAGATTCTGGGAAAATCTTGAACATGAGAGCGGCAGCTGGGTTCAAGATGAAGTTGTTGGAGATGCCAGCAAAGACTGACAAGATGAATCCGGCAACAAAGGCAAGTGCGAAACCACCAGCTACGACAGCAGCAAAGGTGAAAGCACTGCGTTTGTATCTAAGCGCGCGGGCATAGAAGAAGGCAATGATGACAGCACCTAGAAGTTCAATCATTGCGTATACCCAGAACTTGCCCTCGCCAATCTGAGCCAAAGTTGGCACTTCGTAAGAAGATTCGCCACCAGCCATATGGAACGAGTTGAAGATGAGCCAGGCTAGCCATGCACCAACTACTTCCGCGATGATGTACATCACGCCACGAATGACGGACATACGGCGAGAAGCCATCATGCCGACGGTCACGATTGGGTTAAGGCAAGCACCGGAAAGCGCGTGCACTGCTACGTATATAGCAATGACAGCGATTGCACAGGTCACGATGCTAGCTGCACCTTGTGAGTAGGCTACGCCAGTCATGAAAAGTGAGAATAGAAGAAGCACCATGAAAGCCGTGCCAAAGATTTCACCGAGCAAAGCTCCGTAGAATTTTGGTCTCTTAAAGACGGTCAAGATGCCTTCTTTTTCTTCATACTTCTTAGCGAAAAATCCTTTAAGGCAAGAACCTTTTTTCGCTTCTTTTGTTTCTTCCACCGTTTTGGTTTTAGGAGCCTCGGATGCTGGTTTTACGGCAGTCTTGGCAGTAGTTTTGACAGCTTTGACAGCTGCAGGTTTGGTCGTCTTGGCCTTCGCAGGCTTAGCCGACGCTTTTGGCTTTTTCGTTGCCATCTTTCCTCCTTAAATGATATTTACTTTATTATATCATACTTTGGTGTGATATAATAAAAAAGTTAAGCAAAAGGATAATATGGGTGTAATTGTAAATAAAGATAACAGCCTGGAAAATGATTTGACACGCAGAATTGACGCAGATTTACGTGAGAAAATGTCCAAGGCTTCAAAAGTAGAAGAAGATGTTGACCTAGCAGAAGAAACTGACTACGTGAAGGATTTGAAAAAGACCAGTAAGTATAGTTGGGTGTGGATTTTGTTGGTGGTTTTCGTGCTAATTCTATTAGTGGCCGTCGGCATGTCGTTTAAAAATAATTAAAATGCTGCTTTTAAAAAAACATTAGCGTGATATAATATATTATAGTATGGTTAGGTATATAGGCGAATTTTCTGATAATCCATCGGGTGTGGCATCCGAAAATTTACGTCGTGCGGAAGATAACGCCAAAAACGCCTCAAATGAAGGGGACACTTCTGGTTTTTCGGCTGGTGAAGAAGAGAGAGGTGCTGGTGGACTTTATACTGGCACCGGGCGAGATGATGGGAAAGAGAAAAAAGGTAAAGGAAAAGGGTTTTTTAGACAAAAAGGCCCTGCATGGTTTATTGGACTCTTTTTGCTTGGTGGTGGCCTCATGGGGGGCGCGCAGTTATTCCAGCCGTTTAGTTTAATAGAACAATTTAGAGAAACGTTTAATTCGATGCAAACTTCGACTAATCTACGTTCAAATGCTTTTTTCCATATGCAAATGGATAGTGGACGGATAAAAAATCCAATAAAAGGTAGATTATTCAGGTCTGATACTTTTAAGATTTCTAATAAACAAAAGCAAAAGTTATCAAGGCAGGGTATAGATTACGACAACGACTTCGAGGGTACTGGATTAAGAGTTCTAAAGTTTGATGATGGAACCGGTAAAATTCGAATTGTAGCAGCAGATGATAGCACTGCAAAAGCTTTAACCGATATGGGGCTAACAAAGTTTAATGCAGATTATAATTCTGACGCAGTATCATTTAAAGCCTTATACAGTAGTAATTCTGATTTTGCTAACGGTTATAACAAAGGCTCGTTGACCTGGCGAGGGGCGATTGCAAACTGGTTCAACTCATTAACGGCAAAGTTTTTAGGCAGTAATAAGATTACGCGGAACTTATTCCAAGACTACCAAAAAAGAGTAGCCGAGGCCGGGGAGGGTAATACAAGAAAAGTGGCACTTGATATGATGGCGAAAGGGACAGATGAAATTACCGAAGGTGGCGTAAAAGTTACAATGACAGATGAAAAAACAGAATATGACGATGATGGTAATCCTATTAGAACTACATATAGTGATGGCGAAAGAGTAGAATCTGGAGGTGGCACCACAAAAAGGTCCGACTTCAAGAGTGAAAGTGATGTCGAAGGTAAATTAAAAGATATGGCAGATGATTATAGCGGCGGGAGCGTGATGGGCACTGCATCAAAAGTAGCTAACGGGGCGTGTTTAGTCTTGAACTTCATTGGCGGGGTGTCAATGCTAGTAACAGCAGCTGAAGCATTACAGATCGTAAAACTAGTGACATCATATTTCGAAGCAATTGACGCAGTAAAAAGTGGTAAAGGTTCAGACGTACCGATACACGAACTAATGGACGCCCTCAACGAAAATAAAACCAATAAGCACGCTTCACTAAATGTATTTGGGACTGAAACTGAAGTTACATATACGACCGGTTCAGCAATGCAATCAAACGGGATTACCTCTACCTATAGTCGTAAAGCTGTTAATCCAAACGATCCGAGTGTCAAAAGTTTCAATTTTTCTAAAAGTATAAAAAGAATTTTGGGTGGCGTAGGAGTTAGTATGACAGCATTTAAAACTTGTGCTTTTGCCAAAATGGTAGCTAATATGGTAAGTGCAGTCCAGAGTATTTTCGAAATTGGGTCATGTGTCATTGGGCTGATAGGGGCCCTCTTTACGGCGGGAGCATCTAGCGCAGCGTGTGCTGGTTTAGCAGCCGATATTATATCAGGGATTGCGGCGAGTACAGGTATTGCAGTAATGATTGGTGGTATTATTTCCACAATTACCCCACTGGTAAGTAATTTTCTTACCAGGGATTTGATATCAAACATTGGTGGAGAAGATCTTGGCAATGCTTTGACTTCTGCGGCAAATATGTATTTAGGAAATACACATCGCGCCAACGGCGGTTCCTTAGCAAACAGAAATAAATACACTACCTTTGCTTTGGCTCAACAACAGGTCATTGCAGAAAATGCCAAATATGAACGCTCGCAAAGGAGCCCTTTTGATATAACATCGAAATACACCTTTATGGGTAATATCATGACGCAAATGATGAGCTTTTTATCGGTGAATTCTGTAATGAGTGCAGTAAGTTCGACCAGCTCAGTATTGTCGTCGTCGATTGTGGCGCTCAGTCCGACAGCCTCAGCCTGGGATGTTTCTGCAACTTTGCCTGATGAGAAGGAATATGAAACAACTTGCCCATACTTAGCGTCAATTGGAGCAGTTGGTGATGCGTTTTGCAATCCATATTCAATTACCGACGTCTCAACTATGAATGTTGATCCAGCGGATGTAATTAATTACTTGGATAACAAAGGAAGCTTTTTGGATGAAACCTCAGAAGATGGGAATGTAGTAATCGCTGCAAAATCAGACCTAGCAAAATATATACTATTTTGTGATAATCGTAGCTCATCATGGGGGATTGCTGATCAAAACATCGCCAATGAAGTAGAGAGCTGGGGGCAAATAGAGACTGGCAGTTCATTTGGTAACAGCTTTTCGAATGGTTTAGTTGGCGGCGTACCAATAATTGGAGACGTGATTGACGTAGTGCAAAACGGTCAAGGGTTGGCCCATATAGGATATATTGGTGGAGAATCATGTGTTGCTGGCAATGACGTGTCAGTTTATCCATCATCACCAAGCTGGTCTACTGCACAGTATTATCAGCGTTTTATTGAAGATCAATCACTTGCAGAATCAATGGGATTAATTGGTGACGGCAGTGGTCAATCAGCCGTAACGGCATTTCTCGATAAATACTATGAAGAACATCCGTTAGATAATTCATATGAAGGCATTTTAGCAAGATATTCTGGTCTTACCAAAGAAACAGTGATAGCGTTGCTAGACAAAATTGACTATTACACATATATCGCCAACTACGATGCTTCCACCCGCTACGCCTTCGGCGCTCCAGCCATGGAAGAAAAACACGATCTAATCTTTGATAACGAAAACCAAGTAGCAGAAACCATTCACGTCATTCTTCTTAACGAAATTTCCTTTGCTGACGTCAGAAACCGTGTCGTATTAGTCTAAAAAGTATGTTTTTAAAAGCTCGGAGTATGTTATAAATGTACGCGAGTATGATTGTGATATAATAT
>CAYSAK010000003.1:0-70333 GCA_964429055.1 uncultured Candidatus Saccharibacteria bacterium | reverse complement strand
CGCGCCAGCATGCATATTGCCTTCCTGTTGTTTGGCTTTACCTACACCTAAAATTTCAAGATTACCTTTTTTGCCTTGCTTAGCTAGCACGGCTTTGACAAATTCGGTACCAATATCAAGCGCGAGGATCGTGTTCATGGTTTAATTATAACATATTCGGAAGGTTTCAAACCGGACAGTTGGTACTTACCAAACTGAGTCCGATGAAGCTTTGTCACTCTGTAACCTAGCGCCGCAAAAGTCCGCCGAATCTGGCGGTTGCGGCCCTCCGACAAAACCACAGTATATATATTATTGTCATGAATTACAGTAAATGACGAAGGACCATCGTCGAGCATCACGCCGTAATCGGAAATCATTTGCTGATGCAGAGGTTCGAGCGGACGGTCTAGCTCCACTTCATAGACTTTTTCTTTGTGGAATTTCGGATGCGTCATAGAAAAAGCAAAATCACCGTCATTGGTTAATAAAATTAAACCAGAACTGTCTTTATCTAAACGACCAACGGTTTTTAATTTCTGATATTCTTCAGGGATTAATTCATAAATTGTCGGAGCATCACCTTGTGCGCGACGCGAACAAACATAACCAACTGGTTTATTGAACGCTAAATACAAGAATTCCGTGTCAAACGGCACTATCATATTATTATAGCACACTTTATCATTTTTGTCAATTCGAGCCCCTAATACGGCCTTTTTATCATTCACCAAAACTTTACCAGAAGCGATCAAATCATCGGCCTCGCGACGCGAAACCCCTAAGCGTTCAGCTAAAAATTTATTGAGCCGGATTGGCTGGAGCGGCTGGTTGTTCATAATTTACCTGCTGAATCGGTGGTGTCGCCACGGTAGCTGGATTTGGCACTGCGGGAGCTGGTGGCGTCACTGGTGCAACTGGAGTTGGAGCCACAGGTGCTGCTGGAGCGACTGGAGTTGGAGCCACAGGTGCTGCCGGAGCGACTGGAGGAACCGGAGCAGGAGTTGGAGTAGGAACTGCCACCGGGGCCGGTGCTGGAGTAGGAGCTGGAGCTGGTTCCACTGCTACCGGAGCTGCTCTATCACCCAACACTTCATGAATGGTGTTCACCACATCTTCAATACCTACCTGAGATTTCACTAAATAACGATCGGCACCGAGACGTTCACCACGTTGACGTTGATCATCGGAGGAAAGGGCGGTCATCATCACTACCTTAATGTTGGCAGTTTCTGGTGTAGCGCGCAAAATATCAAGCATATCAAAACCGGAAATTTTCGGCATCATCACATCGGACAAAATTAAATCTGGCTTTTCACGAACTGCCATTGCCAGGGCTTCTTCACCATCGCCGGCTGACACTACTTCGTAACCTTCGGCAGTAATCCGAATACTGTAAATTTCGCGTAATGCAGCGTCATCTTCTACCACCATTACTTTACTCATTTTATTCCTCCATTAGTTTGATTATTAACAATATTTGATGCTGGGTTAGGTGCCGGCGTGGCCGGAGCTGGCGCAGGTGCCGGAACAGGAGCGACAGGCGCAGACGCAGCAGGTGCCGGAGCAGGAGCTGGCGCACTTTGCGCGGCTTTATTTTGTGCTAAAGCCTGAGCGTTTCGAAAAGCAATCATGCGTTTTTCATATTCGTCGCCAGTAATTCGTGGCAAAGAAACATAAAAAGTCGAGCCTTCGCCAAAAGCCGATTCGGCCCAAACTTTACCACCTAAAGCTTCCACACGTTGCTTCACAATATAAAGCCCGAGACCGGTGCCACCAATCGTACGCGTATCGGAATTATCCGCCCGGTAAAATTTCTGGAAAATATGATGAATATCGTCAGAAGAAATGCCGATGCCGGTATCAGTCACATTAATCAAAACTCGGTCGCCATCGCCAAGCACGTTGACATAAATCGAGCCACCCGCCGGCGTGTATTTAATAGCATTTTCAATCAAATTGCTCATGATTTCACGCATGAAATCAGTATCCACAAAACCGTAGACTACTTGGTCGAGTTTGCGAACTTCGCTTACGGAAGTAGATTTGTTAGAGCCAAACTGGAAATTGAGCTTGGCGTTTTTGGCGGACATCGCAAAAGTATCAGCAATTTGTTTAACCAAACCAACCATCTCAACTGGTTCAAAATGCGGACGCAGATGCCCATCATCAAGCTTAGTGGCATCAAGCAAGTCTCGGAATAATTTGCCAAGGTGCTGCGAAGCAGCATGCGCCGCGTCTAGATACCCCCTGGCCCGCTCGTCAATTGTTGCCGTTTGCGGATTAAGCGCAAGGGAAAGATAACCCTCAATCGAAGCCACTGGAGTACGCATTTCGTGCGAAGCCGTTGAAATAAATTCAGCCTGCTCACTCTCTTCAGCTAATTCCTTAGTGATATTTCTCAAAGTAATAATCCGGCTCGCATCACCGCCCTCTTCAACTAGCACCGACACGGACACTGGAATACGTTTCTTAGAAGGACCGGAAACTAAACAAGCAGCAAAATTTTCAATCGATTGACCAGTCTTCATCGCGCGAATCAAAGGATTTTCGTCCTCATTAAACTCGCGACCTTCTTTAGATTCGATCTTCACTAAAATACCATAATCAAAACCGATCGCGTTCTCGGAACTTTTACAATCGGTCATCACGATAGCGGCTTGATTAATCAACCGAATTTGACCATTCTTATCAGTGATAATCACCCCGTCGTGAATCGTAGCAAGTGCCATGACGGCAAGCAGGCCACCATTATTTTGCATCGCTTCTGGCTGATTATTGCGCTTAAAAAGACTCATCTTATATATATTTTAACACAAGCTTTAAAAAATGTGCTAAAATTGTGGTATGAATAAAGACGTCATTTATATCGAACCCGAGGATGATATTACTGATATCATTAACAAGATCGAAAGTTCCAAGGAAAAAATCGTGGCGTTGGTTCCGCCTAAAAAAGCTGCAATTCTAAGGAGCATCGTAAACATCAAACTGATTGCCAAATCTGGCAAAAATACTGCTAAATCCATTGTACTGGTCACCACCGACCCTTCAATTTTGAAGTTAGCCGCCTCCGCCAAGCTCCCGGTCACTGAAGATTTGCAAACCGCTCCTAAAATTCCTAAACTTGACGAAATCGAGCCAGTCGAAGATGAATTAGTCGAAGAGATTATTGAGAAAACTGACAAAGAGGGCAACAAAGAAATTGTCATTGAAGAAGAAAAAGCGTCCGAGGAAGGTGAAGAAGCTACTGAAGAAAAAGGCGAAGAAGAAAACGATAAAAATGACGACGAAAAAGATAAAAAGGATGATAAAAAATCCAAAAAAGCTGGTAAAAAAATCAGCAACATCGCTAATCCAGTATTAAAGTGGATCGTAGAGCACAAAAAACTCTGCATCGGCTGTGGCATTGGACTTATCGTCTTGATTCTAGTTCTCGTTTGGGCCTTTGGCATTGCGCCAGCCGCCATCGTGTCAGTAGAAATACGCACCACCAAGAGTCCTTTCTCTCAAAATGTATCCTTTACTGAAACTATGACCGACGAGAACGCCACTGAAGGCAAGTTCTATATCGAACAAAAGAAACTCGAAACCAAGGTTGAAACCAAATTTGAAGCCACCGGCGAGAAAAACATTGGTGAAAAAGCCGGCGGGGAATTAGTTATCTGGGCATTTTTGCCAATCACTGGTGGAACTGCTTACGTTAGCGCTGGCGATATCTTCACATGGGGAGACTACGCCTTTGCAGCTGACGCCGATTCTTCAATTTCTTGGAGCGGCAGTCTGCCAGATTTGAGAACTGGTTATGCCAATGGCGATAATAATAGCAGCTTAACTTCAAATGGATGTTTGATTTACGGAAGAATTTCTGTTACTGCAGTTGCTCCAGGCGCCAGTTACAATATTGCTGCGTCTGACACTGGTTGGAGAGCACCAGCCAGAATCAATGGTGCCTATTCCGACAAGGAAATGTCCGGCGGTACTGACAAAATAATTACTATCGTTCAACAATCCGATATCGATAAGGCGCTTTCAGATCTTAATTCCGATGAGAATAATACGACCAAGTTCAACAAAGATAAATTATTTGACGAAATCTCCGACACTTCGTTTATTATTGAACCGAGCTACAAACAAACAGTCGGCGAAGCAGTTTCCACGCCAAAAGTTGGTGAAGAAGTCAAAGAAGGCGCCAAAGCTACTTTGAGCGTAGTTACTACCGACACGGTTTACTTTATTGATAAGACCAAGATGGAAGAATTTATCAAAGAAAAGGCTCAACTTGCCGAAAACTACAAAATCTACAGCATCGAAGATCCGTTTATAGAAAACTTCATCAAAGTTGAAGGTGGCTACACTGGCAAACTTAAAACTTCCTATATTTCTGGTCCAGAAGTCACCGAAAATGATATTATAGAAGTGGTCAAAGGAAAAGGTGTTGGCTCAGCTCAACATGACTTGAGCAATATTGCCGGAATGGGTAAAATCAATATCACTACTTCATATCCATGGGTGAGATCAATTCCAAACGACCCGAATAAAATTACCGTCATCATCGATGTTGATGTTAAAACTGAGGAATAAACTATGAAAATTATCGGTCTCGACGTTGGCGAGAAACGCATTGGTGTGGCCAAGGCGGATTCTAGCACCAAAATTGCCGTACCGGTGGGATTTGTTTTAGCCGACGGCTCAGAATGGCAAGAAATTGCTAAAATTGCTAACTTAAACAATACAAATTTCTTTGTTCTAGGACTTCCTCGTAGCAACGAAGGAAACGAAACCAAGCAGACTTTGTACGTCCGAGCCTTTGCTCGCACCCTAGCCAAAATGGTGCCCGGAGCCAAAATTCGTTTTCAAGACGAATCTTTAACCTCGGTAGAAGCCGAAAAACGCCTAAAATCTCGTAAGAAAAACTACGAAAAAGGCGACATTGATGCCGAAGCCGCATCAATTATTTTGCAGGATTTTATCGAAAATTTTAAAGAAGAAGCCGCGAAACCAGCTACCACAGCCAAACCTAAAACCTCAAAAACTAATTTGCGCCTACCTAAAGAAAGCCTAGAGACCATAGAAACTATCCAGACTATTGCCAAAAAAGAGAAGAATAAAGTCGCCCTAAATGCTAAAAAAACCGAGCATAAACTTAAAAAATGGACGGTTTTTGGTATCCCGGCAATTATTATTGTGCTAGGTCTACTCGGTGCAACGGCTGTCCTTAAATATCGTGATTATGTCCGGGAACAACGTGAAAAAGAATATGCCGAACAGGAAGCTAAGATGAAAGCCAAAACTTTCGATTTTACCATTCGTCCAGGTGAAACAATTTTCGAAATAAAAAAAGAACTTTTGAAGGTTGACCGCAGTGGCGGTGCCGAACTTGAAGAAGACGAAGAACCTATAGAAAACTATACTAAGGAAGAAATTGAAGCCGCATTTAATGCCGAATATGACTATGAATTCTTAAAAAACCGCCCGAAAGGAGCAAGTCTAGAAGGATATTTATTCCCTGAAACACTAAACTTTTATTCTACAGACACTGTGGAAGATATTTTGAAGAAATTTTTGATCGAAATGGAAAAAGTAATCACTGAAAATGACCTGGAAGCCAAGTATGCGACACATGGATTATCTCTGCACGAAGGTATTATTATAGCTTCCATCGTCCAAAGGGAATCCACTCCTTCAGATGTAGCTACCGTAGCACAAGTCTTGATGACTAGACTCAGCTACGGCTGGACTCTAGGCGCAGATGCTACCGTCTCTTACGCATTAGACGTGACCGACCCTGATCGCACCATCTATAAAGATAATTCCGCCGCTCTTCAGATTGACTCCTGTTATAATACTAGATTACATACCGGACTCCCTTGTGGAGCCATCTCTAATCCAGGCTTAAACGCCCTTCTTGCCGTAGCCAATCCATCAGATACTTCTTACCTTTATTTCTTGACAGGAGACGATGGTTTGATGTATTATAGTACTACAGAGGCCGAGCATGCCCGGAATATTTACTATCACTGCAAAGTCCTCTGTAATGTATCATTATGACGAAAAGGAAGAAAAAATTTGATTTAAAACGATTAAAAGGCCTTTTGCCTTATATCGTGACTAGTGTTTTAACACTAACTATTGTTTTTGTCGGCTCACTTGATAAGAATAACTCCGATACTAGCCTAAGTTTAAACACTTTTGCCGAGGATAACTACAAAGTTTCAGTTGATCAGTTATCGGCCATGTATGTGGTGGCTGATGTATCTGATACTTTTAATCTTGCTAGTGCCACAGATGTGGCCTCCAATTATGTGGTAACCACCTCAATGTATACTGCCGGCCAGACTTCCACCGGTAAAATTGAAAAACCAAACATTACCGATATTGCCGTCTCCCGTGGTGTGATTGAATATGTGGTAAAAGAAGGTGATGATTTGGCCTCAATTGCTTCCTATTATAAAGTTTCCACCGACCAAATTCGTTGGTCTAACGGCAAGAAAAATACCAATATCTCGGCGGGAGAAGTTTTGTATATTCCAAGTACCAGCGGTATTGTTTATACTGTGAAATCTGGCGATACTGTTGAAGAAATTGCCTCTAAATATGGCTCCTCGGTCGCTGAAATCATCGCCCTAAACGACCTTGAGGTATCTGGTATTTCTACGGGGATGAGAATCCTAATTAAGGGTGGTACTTTACCAGAGACCGAGCGCCCAGAATACGTCCCACCAGTTAGAGCTACCTACTACTACACCTACCTTGGTAGCAACTCAGCCCGTCAAAATATTGAAGTACTTGGTACCTTTTACGGTCTCGGCGGTCCTTATGTAGCTGGCCAATGTACTCAGTGGGCCTGGTATAACCGCCAAGACTTACCATCCAACTTGGGTAACGCCAATACCTGGGCAGTCCGTGCCGCCAATGCTGGTTACACCGTCAAACATGGTACGCCAGTAGCTGGTGCTGTCTTCCAAAGTAGCGCTGGCTGGTATGGCCACGTCGGTTATGTTGAAGCCGTCAACGCCGATGGTTCTATCGTCGCCACAGAGATGAACTACAACTACCGCGCATTCGTAGCGATTCGCTCAACCATCCCGGCAAGTTCTGCCGCCAACCTCAACTACATTTATCCACCAGGGATGTAATTTTACCAGTCTTCAACTAGGGTAAATTCTTTTCCAGCAATACTGATAATTGATTCAGGAGTAGCACCTTGGGTAGTAAGCTCTGCCCTGATGCCTAGTTTTTTCATGATATCTCTTAAACGATTAACCGATGCGTAATTGTTCATATCGGTACGACGTGCAAACTTCTCAATTTTCTCACCAGTCACAACAAACTTACCATCTTCGGTTTTCTCGACCTTCCAAGCGTCCTTTAAAGCCTTGTCGCTTAGAGAAATAACAGGCAAATCATTGACATGAGAGCCATCTTCGTTCGAGGAGCATATTTGACGACGGGTCAAATTCGGAGCGACCGAGGCCCGTGACGACGGGCCCGAGGGAGCGTTCCGAGAACGAGGGTGGCTCTCATGTTCGCTCTTTAATGCACGAAGTAATTCAGTAAGTCCTTGGTGAGCGGAGCTGGAAATAGCGTAGATTTTAGCATCGGGATTTTTCGCGAGAATAGAAGACATCTGCATCTTAAGGATATCTTCGTCAACGCCTTCGCATTTAGTGAGTGCGACGATTTCCGGACGAGAAGCTAGGTCGGAATACTTTTCTAGTTCGTGACGGATAGTTTTATAAGCCTCACCGGCATCGTCATTATAAACATCCACCAGATGTAAAAGCACTGCGGTACGATCAACGTGGCGAAGAAAATCGTGCCCCAAGCCTTTACCCTCAGAAGCACCCTCAATCAACCCTGGAATATCCGCAATCAATAAATCCTTACCATCAACAGTGGCCACACCAAGATTCGGCGTAATCGTAGTAAACGGATAATCGGCAATTTCCGGTTTGGCATTTGACACCACAGAGAGGAAAGTTGATTTACCAGCGTTCGGAAGGCCCACTAAACCAACATCGGCCATGGATTTTAATTCAAGCTCAGCCTCAAACTCTTCACCAGGTTCACCTACCTCGGCAATAATTGGCGCTTGGCGCGTACTAGATTTAAAATGCGCGTTACCAAAACCACCATCGCCACCTTTAGCAATAATCGCTTCCTCACCATCGTGTGTCAAATCCGCAATTATCTCGCCGTCTCTCTTTACACAGGTGCCAATTGGCACTTCTACAATCAAATCTTTACCAGAGCGACCAGCCGAACGCGTACCGGAGCCATTTTTGCCATCTTCGGCCGTGAGAATTGGCGTAAAACGAAAATCAATCAACGTATTTGTATCTTTATCGGCTTTAAAAATGATATCGCCACCCTTACCACCGTCACCACCATCCGGGCCACCTTTTGGAATATAGATTTCCCGGCGAAAAGAAACGGCACCATCACCGCCTTTACCGGCCTTTAAACTTACTCTTGCGATATCAACAAACATAAACTAATTATAACATATTTTTACAGGTCAACATAGTGCTTTAGTTGACTTTTTTGAACTTTTGTGATATAATGAAAATATAGATGCTCTTTTTTTATTGGGAGGGCTCTATAGAACATTGAAAGGGGAAGGTAAATGGATTTTGTCGTAAGAAGTGTGGAAGAGCTGAAAACCTTAGATGAGTTACATCTAAGCAAAAAAGCTCTGCAGACCTGTCGGTACATGCCAATAGACAGCCTTGTCTCCACGGCGAGGCATCATTACCACTGCACGCCTAAAAACCCCGATCGTCATGATTGGTTGGAAGAGGTAAAAGAGGCTCTCGATCTGCACGGATTTATCCGGCACGATTTCGACCCAGAGTCTTTTGCAATGGGACGACTCTATCAAGCCGTCAGTCATGCCTACGCTGACGCTTCATTCGTCAGCGGGTTCTACGACCTGATGTCAAACGAAAGATACGAAAAATATCGGAATCTCACTCAAGGAGAAAAAGACGCCGTTTTCTCGGCCCTCGACAAAAACCTGGCTGGCATAGAGCCTGAAGTCCTCAAACTATATTTCGGTTTGAAACCAGGCATATCGCCAATGGAAGTCGAGGAAATCGCTTTGGCTCTTAAAACCACCAAAGCGGAAGTGCGCAGAGCATATATGCAAGCACTTAAAAAACTCTGGCGTCCCGGAACACTACCCAGAATATCCCAGTTTACCACTGAATAAGTGGTGATTGCCCCCTACCCCTCCAAATGCCCCTCTTATAGGGGGCAGAAATCCCCGACCTCGCTCGGGGATTTTCCTTTTTTAAAAAATAGGCTTGACAAATAGACGCTTATGCTTTATGCTTAAATTAAGCTGGTACGCTTCACAGGGGTTCCACTGATTAATTAGTGGAGTGTGGAGACTTACATTAAAACAAAAACAGCGGATTAAAACAAACCAATGTGCCCCAAGGGTGGGCGCGCATCAGCGCGGAACCGGTCGCAAGACCGGTTCTTTTGTGGTATAATATATCTTATGATTAAATTCACAATCATCACACTGTTTAGGGAGGCGATTGAACCATATCTCCAGTCGTCAATGATGGAAAAAGCCTTGAGAAAAGGTCTCGCGGAGTTTGATTTTGTGAATTTACGCGAATTTGGCCTAGGTCCACACCGCTCAGTAGACGATACACCATACGGTGGTGGCGATGGCATGCTTCTTCGCTGCGAACCAGTTTTCAACGCCATTGAATCTGTCAAAGCCAAAGATCCATCCGCCAAAGTCATTATCCCAACTCCTGTAGGCGAAATCTGGAACCAGAGCCTGGCAAGGGAGTTTGCACTCGGGTTCGGGGCATTTCGGAGCGCGGCAGCGCGAGATTTAGCGCCGGCCGCCCGTGGCGACAGGCCGGCCGGACGCGGCCCCGAACTGAGTGCGAACTCCCATTACATCATTCTATGTCCACATTACGAAGGCTATGACGAGAGAATTTTGTCTCTGGTAGATTACAAGGTTTCGCTAGGAAAATACATCTTAACCGGCGGGGAACTTCCAGCACTAATTATTATTGACTCAGTGGTAAGGCTCATCCCCGGAGTACTCGGTGGCGAGACTTCAGCCGAAATTGAATCATTTTCCGATGGCGATAATTTGGAATATCCACAATACACCAGACCAGAAGATTTCCGCGGTATGAAAGTACCAGAAGTCTTGCTTTCTGGCAACCACGGCGAAATCGCTAAATGGCGCGAAGAACATTCGGGGAAAGCATGAATTTATTTGATTCGGTCGAAAATATCAAAGGGGTGGGGCCGAAGACGGCGGAAGTGTTAAAAAAAGCTGGCATTAAAACAATGCGGGATTTTTTCTACACTCTGCCAAGAGACTACGAAACCTATGCTGCACCAACCTCAATTAACGAAATCCGCCCTGGTAAAGTCGTAATTAAAGGAAAAATTGACTCTATAACCACTCGGCGAGCTCGGCGTCGCAATCTCACCGTCACCGAAGGAATCATACGTGACGAAACCGGTGGCGTCAAAGTAGTTTGGTTCAACCAAAGTTACCGAGCCCGTCAATTTTCGCCAGAAAAAGAGTATTATTTTACAGGGAATTATGAACTAAAGAACGGTCGCTGGAGCATTATTTCACCTTCGGCTGCACTCGTTTCTGATATTGATCCGACCTCGGGCCTAACACCAATTTATGTTGCGCATGGCGGTCTCAAATCTCACGATTTTAAGCGGTTTTTTAATGGCGCAAGGGAAAGATTTGCCGAAATACCGGATTTACTACCGACCGTCAAACCAGGTACCAGGCGCGAGATGCTCTTTAGAGCGCATTTTCCTAATTCTTCAAAAGATATTGAAGTGTCCAGGCAATATCTCGCTTATGAAGAGTTATTTGAGCTAATCTTGGCCGCCAAGCTCAACCGCCGTGAAAATGAGAAACTAAAATCCATTTCAGTGCCATTTGATGCCGAGAAAATCCGTGCATTTGTTGCAAGCTTGCCATTTAAACTAACCAACGCGCAGAGAAGAGCCACCTGGGAAATTTTCCAAAACATGGAAAAAAAGGTGCCAATGAACCGCTTATTACAGGGAGATGTCGGCTCAGGCAAAACCATGGTCGCAGCACTCGCAACTTACGAAACGATTTTGTCAGGTGGCCAAGTGGCTTTACTCGCCCCTACCGCTATTTTAGCTACACAACATTTTGAGAGTTTGTCAAGATTATTAGAGCCTTTTGGCGTTAAAACCGCTCTGTTAATCGGGGCAACCAAGCAAAAACCCGCACTAAAAAAACAGATTGCATCAGGTGAAATCAATCTCACTATTGGCACGCACGCTTTACTTACCGATGACACCGAGTTTCATAATCTCACCCTCACCATCATCGATGAGCAGCATCGTTTTGGTGTAGAACAGAGGCAAAAACTAGTTCTGAAATCACCGCACGGTTTAGCGCCACATCTTCTTTCAATGACCGCCACGCCAATTCCGCGCTCTCTGCAGCTCACTGTTTTTGGCGATCTCGATGTCTCAATTCTAGATGAACTTCCAGCCGGGCGCCAGCCAGTTGAAACCAAAATTCTAGAAGAGGTTGAGATGCGCGAAAAACTCTATCCAAAGATGCGAGAAATTCTCGCCGAAAAACCAGACATCAAAGGTAAAGGCACCAAAATGCACGGCCAGCAGATTTATTGGATTTGTAAGGCCATCGAAGATGGTCTAAAAGGCCCAATCTCGGAGGCAACCTCAGTCAGAACTCGCACTAACAAGCTTCGCGAAGCATTTCCAGATAAGACCATCGAGTTTTTACATGGCAAAATGAAACCAGCTGAAAAAGATGCCGTAATGGAGAAGTTTGCTAACGGCGAAATTGACATTTTAGTTTCTACCACCGTAGTAGAGGTCGGTGTCGATGTGCCAAATGCCACTTTAATGGTCATCGAAAATGCCGAATCATACGGCCTGGCCCAGCTTCACCAACTGCGCGGTAGAGTAGGACGTGGCGCTTCGAAGGCCTACTGCTTCTTAATCACCTCTGGCGACATTCCGCCGTCTCGCCGTCTTCGTGAGCTCGAAAAGTCTAGCGACGGCTTCTACCTCGCCGAAGTAGACTTAAAACTCCGTGGTCCAGGGGAAATCTATGGCTCCTTACAACACGGCGCCCTGGATCTTCGTATCGCCACTCTCTCAGATACCAAACTCATCGCCCGCGCCCAGATGGACGTCGAAGATTTCTTGCAAAATCCAGAAAATATGGTAGAATATAAGGAATTAATGGCCGGCATCGCCAAATATCAACAATTAACCACTTTGAATTAATTATGGATACAGTCAAAATCACCTCTGGAAACTTACGCGGAAGAACCCTATTTACCCCTGGTGGCAACACCCATCCAATGGGCGCCAGGGAAAAACTAGCACTATTTAACATGATTTCTTCGTATTTAAAAGACGCCACCGTATTAGACGCCTACGCCGGCTCTGGTGCTTTAGGCATCGAGGCCATTTCCAGAGGTGCAAGCGAAGTCATTTTTATTGAAAAAAATGCCAAAGCCGCCCAAATCATCAGACAAAACCTAGCAAATTTATATCTAAAAGCAGATGTTTTTCAAGGAGCTGTGGAAAACTTTCAAAGTGAGGCACGATTTGACATCATCCTCGCCGATCCACCATACGACAACTTCATCCCAGAATCAATCAACGGACTAACCCCATTTTTAAAAAAAGACGGCATTTTAGTCCTCTCTCATCCAGGAAAAGCCCCAGAAATTAACGGTCTTTCTCTCTTAAAATCCAACCAATACGCCGGAGCCCACCTCTCGCTCTACATTAAACATTAGTATTTTATAAAATAGTATTGTATTTTTAGCAAAAGTGTGGTATAATTGAATTATAAGGAGTTTTATTTATGTATACTGCTACTGATTTAGATAAGAAGGAACGTCGTAAAATTCTCGCTGTAATTATTGCGGCGATGGTTCTCATTTTGATTTTGATCGCGGCGATTATCGTGGTGGCAACCAATAAATCGTCACGCAAAAACAATATCGGTGGCGAAAATAATTCTTCATTTGTGATTTCTGAAACCGACGACAAGAAGTCAGAGGAAAACGACAAAAAAGAAAACGATAATAAGTCTGACGAAAGCAAAGAAAGCGAAGAGAAGAAAGAGAGCTCAAAGATTGGTGAAATTTCAACCAACAAGACTGACAACACCTCAAGTTCAAATTCAAGCTCAAATTCTAGTTCTAGCTCAAGCTCTAGCTCCAGTAAAGCTGCTACAACCTCCAATATGCCAAACACCGGTCCAGAAGACTTCCTTTACACTGCTGTAGTGTTAGGTCTTCTTACCACCAGCGTTACTGCATTTGTGATGTCAAAACGCGGTTTATAAGATTGATTTAAAACCAGAATCCAGCCCCGAGCTGGATTTTTGGTGCAAATGTGCTATAATTAAAAGCGAGCCCGAGTGGTGAAATTGGTATACACGTATGCCTTAGGAGCATATGCCATTTGGTGTGCAGGTTCAAGTCCTGTCTCGGGCACCAGTAAGATTCATGCCCTTAAGTGGGGCATTTTTAGTTGGGGATTTCATAAAAAATGCCCCCATACGGGGGCAAAGGGGGACAAAATTAGCTAACGGACTTTCACGGCACGTGCCATGATGAATTTAGTGGCAGCGAGCAGTGCGTCGTCGGTCGAAATTAATTCCGCCGGAATCCCGGCTTTTTTTAACATTTTACGCAACTTTTCTTTGTCCTCATCAGAGGTACACTTGGGATCGGTCGCAAAACGCGAGAACAACTTGGTAGAGCCGGCGCCCTGGACGAATTTCCGCAAGAATTCCTCTTTTTTCACATCATTAATAAAGGTCAATAAATCGACATATTTCATGACAGTCCCTCCCTCAACTACATAAAATGCGTATTATATAACTCTATTATAGCACAAAATACTTAAAAAGTCAATAGAATTTACGGTTTCTTTCTTGTTCTTTCTTTAGCTCTTCCTCTTCGTAAGCAAAAGCAATAGCGTAGTATTCCTCAACAATATCACGATCATAGCGCATCCGACGAGACATTTCCGGAGTCTGATTTTGGTTTTCGCTAGTCCAAAAATCACGTGGTGTAAAACGGCGCGTACCATATTTTTCAGAAAGGGCATTCAGGCCATTCAAACGCTTAATCACATCATTATGTGCCCTAGTACGGGAGCGATTATAATAATCAGCATCACCACTTTGCCAACTACCATTGCCTTCCATGTATTTATAAGCCAAGTGTTCCATCACGGCGCGACGAAAACCTCTAGCAAATTCTAAATCCCCTTCTTTGTCAGGGCTCGATGAACCACGAATGGCCTTTAAAAGAGCATCACTACGCTCATCGTAATAATGACCAGCTTGAGCTTCAACGGTCTGATATAGTTCGGTATCCCTGACATAAGCAACTACGGGGTCTTCAAGTTCAGCAGCCTTGGCCATAGTATCACCAGTATTTTGACGATTTGCCTCACGAACTTGCCCTTCCATACCACGCCACATATCATGATAATCATCTTCCCAACGTTCAAACTCCTTTTTAGGCAATTGCTCCTCACCTTTCTCGGCAGAACATTCAAGTCGCGCAGCAAAGTCAATCTGAATATCGTGAACTTCCTTAGCAAAACGTCTAGCCATAGATTCTGGACCGCTTAATGGTCGTTCGGGCTTGTCTACCAAACTATCCCATGGATTAGGACTAGTATTTGAATTGGATGATAATTTCTCGCCTGTCATAAGTAAATCCTATTATTGTTCATATTCGATTGGCACATTGTTAGCCTTTGGACAGGTAATTGCCGATGCTTTAGGTGTAAAAACATGGATTTCTTGAATGCCAGTCTTGCTAGTATTAACAACAATATCAAGATCGACCCAGCTATTTACAGGAACCGAAGAATCCTTACTAGCTTTAGTACGTCCAAACGAATCCACTAAGAATACCTTAGTTTTACCGCTCACCTCTTTTATATCTATCAACGCAATATGTGTAGCGCCGGATTTATGGTTAAAGATACCATCTTTAACCTTTATCAACACGGCACCACCATTATTCAAAGTTGTCTTAATTTTGTTTTCATAATCAGAAGTATATTTAGTTACACCACCAACGAGCGGCAAACTAAGTTTACTGATTAATGACTCGGCTCGGCTAATTGCAGCGGCCTTACCAGAAATACCAGAACCACTAAAGTGTAGCGGGGTAACTTCAGCACCGAATGAACGCATAATATCAGCAATCAGAGTACGTGACTCACCTTCATCCTTCATTTTACTGCTACTACCAGCGGACGCATCTTTCCAAGGATCATCATCCTGTCGGTAAACATAATAAACCCGATTTTTAGTAGTGGTGTATTTTTTAGTTAATTTACCATACACGCTTTTGTCCATAGAGGAATAAGGACTGACAAGCGATACGCCCGCCGATCTGGCTGGGCCTTCTGGACCACAAGTGTCACCCTTACCGATAGAATTGATATCTGGGGTTTCCGTACCACTATCACCTGAATCACCCGAGTCGCCGCCTCCAGTAGCACCACAATTAAGTGTTGTAGTCGGCTCAAAAGCCACCGCCGCCTTCACATTTCCTTTCGCTATTACATAATTATCCAAATCCTTCCAACCATTATTACTACTCTTCCCAGTCGTATCCGCAATATATACTAGCCTCGAATTATTACTTCCAGTTTTATAATCTACGATTGGTAACTTATGTTTTCTTTCAGTAAACACCGATGTAGCTTCTGTCCATATTATTACCGCACCATGTTTTTTTAACACATTCCAAATATTATCTGCATAAGGCTTCTTTAGTTCATAACGCTTGACTGGTAAATTATTATCCTTTATATATTTGTCGGCCTTTGTAAAACTATACCCACCAGCCCACGCAAAATCTGCAGGAGTCACATCTGCACCAAAAGAACGTAAAACTGTCGCCGTTGATGTCCGTAGACATCCATTATTTCCCAAAGTATCACCTTGACTGCCAGCTCTTGCATTCTTCCAAACAGGATTGGCTTGTTTAAAAACATAATAAACACGACCAAATGTGGTAGTATACTTTTTAGTAGTATGATCACTTACAGTCGAACCGTCCCGATATTGTTTATTAGTCACGCTTGATAAACTGCCGAATTTTCCTGGGGCTTCAGGTCCACAATAAGGACTACGCTCACCTGGCTCAGGCTCCGGCTCAGGTTCAGGCTCAGGTTCAGGCTCAGGTTCAGGCTCAGGTTCAGGCTCAGGCTCCGGCTCAGGCTCAGGCGAGACCGGATGTGGATCATCTGGATCAGCTGGCGTACAGTTATTAATAGAACCAGACTCAATTGTAAAGTTTGGTAGCAAAAAGGTTAAACCTGCATAAATAGTAGCATAAGCTGCTAGACCAATGATGATAGCCATAAGTCTAGATTTTGCTTTCTTTACTTGAGCTGGATCATCTTTAGCGGTGAGATATTGGACACCAAAGTAGGCTATACCAATGACCGCTAGAATACCAATACCAGCTGTTAGAACATTGATGACTATATTGAGAACATAGTAGATTTCAAGGCCTTCACCGTTACTACAGACATCACCAAACAAATTAGTTGATACACATTTACAGACTGAGGCGAAGGTGGTGAAAAGGGAAAACATACTAGGAACCCGATACATTAATTGTTATAGAATTAGTCGGTATGGACTCAGTCATGTCAACATGGCTCATCACACTAAAATCTGAGAATACATAATAATTATAAGTTTCCCCATTTAAACCTACACCAATATAGATCTGGCCAACCGACGCCAACTCCTCTTCCATATTATCAGCTGGAACAAGAGTTATCGCACCACTCGCACATGGATCCTCCATATCATCTTCAACGCCAAGGGTATAATTATATATGTTTTGAAGAACAGCACAATAGTCCGAGGGCATAGTTTTATTTTTAACTAATTCATCATTCACCATCGAATAAACATACATTAAGGCTAAGGCTTCCTTTTTGGTCAACTGATATAGAGGCTCTTCCTCCATATAATTATTCTCATTTAATTCTGCTTCTTCTTTAGATGGCTCATATTGTTTTAAGGCGTTATTAGTAAGAATAAGTGCAATACTAAGACAGATAATAATAATCGCCTCAATTATTATAGTAATAATAAGAATAATCTTATTATTTTTACTTGATGATTTGTTTGGCTCCAACGCCACCCGTGGTTCAACGATAGAACCTGATGTAATACTATCCATAAGCTCATTATAGCACGATTATTCTAAATCGCTAAAAAATTCTATAGTGTATTTACCTTCTTCGTAATATTCTAGACCTCTTAAAACTTCCAGTGCTTTATTGCGATATTCATCATTCACCGCCGTAATCATCACACAAAACTCTCCATCAGAAGTTTCACAAAGACCATAGTCAATACGCCAATTCACCATGATAATTGGAAGCTCCGTGGCAATCGGGTACTCTTCGAGATATTCTTCGACCATCGCCTCATATTCATCATCAGCCGCTTCTTGGTAAAGAAAATCCTCTTCACTATAAGGACCTCCAGCCCGGTAATCGTTAATAAAGTATATTGTAAGAGCAATACCTCCCACTATCAATAAAGTAGCAATGATTGATATTATTACAATTATTAAAGTCTTCTTTTGTGATTCTTTCATCATTTAATCCTATATATATGATAATTAACTTTCTTTCCGTTATAAGTTAGCTTAAAGGTTGCAGAGGTAGTTCTTGCCACACGCTTATTAAGCGAAGCTTCTGTCATATTAAAACTTTTATATCCTTTACTTCCCACAAAAATCATCGTATGCCCGTAAACCTTAGTACCATTAATAGTTTTTGATGGATAGACAAACACATCTCCCGGTTCAAGACCTCTTGTGCTCCCTTTATTCTCAATTTGTTCCCATTTGCCATTACTCTTCTTAGCTTGCTTAGAAAGATAGCTATCTAAATTACCAGTATAATAGGTTGGAAAATCCGGATCAACTCCAGCATACTTAACGGCAGCACCAACAAATTTAGCACAGTCTTTGGCCCAGCCAAGTTGTCTACTAGATTTAATACCATTGGCGGTCAGGACTGTAATGTTCTGTGGTTTCAACGAGTTCGCACAACAAGTACTTTTGTTATAGTTTTTCTTGGTATTACATTTTGCTTGAGTCGTGCCATAACTAATCAAGCTACCATTACCATTGACACACTTCCCAACTTTATTACCATCGGTAGACGAATCAGAATATGGCCAAGCCATCATTACTGCAGTATTAGCAATTTTATTAGCTTTACTGGTCGGTTTTTCGCAAAGACCTTTACCTGTTGAAGTCTTAGTATCGGCCAAGACAAACACTGGCGAAGTCGAGGCAATTTCGGCTCTTGCATTGTTTTCTACAACACTCAAGTTCAAGCTACATGCTTCTGGATCATCTTCATCCTCACCTGGATCTGGCGTGTCTGGTACATCTGGAGTGTCTGGCGTGTCCGGAGTATCTGGCGTATCGGGTTTATCTGGTGAAACCGGATGTGAATCTCCTTGACTTGCTTCTGTACAGGTGTCAAAAGAACCAGATTCAGCTGTGAAGTTTGGCAATAAGAAGTACAAACCAGCATAAATAGTGGCATAAGCTGCTAGACCGATAATAATAGCCATGAGTCTAGATTTAGCCTTTTTAACTTGAGCTGGGTCGTCTTTAGCAGTGAGATATTGGACACCAAAGTAGGTTATACCAATGACCGCTAAAATACCAATACCAGCCGTTAATACATTAATGACTATATTGAGAACATAGTAGATTTCATTACCATTACCAGTACTACAGACTCTACCAAACATACTAGTATCTATACACTTACAGACATCAGCGGCAAAGGTGGTGAGAACGTTCATCATTGGTCCTCCTTAACATAACTTACATCGCTTGGAATATCCACACTACCATTTGGCCCTAGCGCCACAATCGTAAGTACCACGATTGAAGCAAGAATAGCTACCGCTTCAAATGTAAACAGAGCCCGCACTGGCTTACTTAATTTATAACGATAGGTAGTTTTTCTAACCCTCGTCGTTTTTTTGTGTTTGGTCTTTTTCATGGTCGAGGAAACTCCTTTCTTTTTTAGGCTAGTTTTATTCATTAATAACCTCTACTTTCTTTGGTTCATATTTACTAGTAGCTCCATAGCTAACGCCATAAAACATCTTAAAGCCATCATATGTCGTGATAGTGTAAATGTTTTTTTCATCACCAAGACCAACTTGATAAAATTCAATATCATTATATGTATTGATGGAAACTTCGCGTGCAACAACAGAAACCGTCGGCCCATTACATATTTCAAACGGGAAAATATCGATATCTACATATTTACTATATATATTACCAAAACTACGACAATCACTAGCAGTAATGGTCCCGGTATTAGCAATTCTAGATAATACTAAACTTTCTTCCTGATACAAATCCACCTCCGCAGGTTTTTCACTAGAAGAATAATCCTCCACAACGTCATCCATCGTAATACTACCCTCTGGCTCTTGAAGAAGCGTAATAAGCAATGCAGCCAAAAAGCCAAGCACAACTATTACCTCGATAACCACAAGAATTAAAATCAATTTTTTATTCTTAGGTGGCATCTCTGAAGGAATATTCGGTAGTGGCGGAACTACTGACCTCGATTCTACTACTGAGCCAGAAAAATTTTCCATAAGCTTATTGTATATTAATATATAAAAAATGGCAAGAAAAACCCCGGTCTATTTTGACCGGGGTAAGGGGGAAAGGGGATAGGTAGATTAGGAACGTAATGATACAAGTGCGGGCTCCGAAATAGGAGTTTTGCCACAGGCACGAATGATTTCGATCATCTTTTCCGAAGTGATAACTTCAGCCTCCAACCTGATATCGGTCGGAACTTTCGGGAACGAGGTCCAACAGCCGTAGGCTGTAATTCGCGCGATTGGCTTCTCTTTGTAGCAGAGATGCCAGTGGGCATTCTCTTTTTCGAAATGCGACTTATCGCTATCGATCGCCAACACATAGTCAGGGTTAGACAGTTTGTACACGAACGGTGAACGACCGACAAACGTCATCCAAATCTTGGAATAAAAGAAATCCTTATTCATCTTTTAAGATACCCTCCCAGGTACGAAGTAACGACATAAAATGCCGTCCTAATTATCATTATACCACATATGCTTAAAAAAGTCAATACTAATCTTGTATTTTATGATCACCAGTGCTAAAATTGATAACGCACTAGGTGACGCTTACCTTTTGCAATAAAAATAAGGGGGTTGTTCTTTATGAAAACCAGAGAAAAAAGCGTGATAGTAGAATTTACCGATAATGGCAGATTCAGGCGGTATGCTTTCCCAATCGTCAATAAAGAAGGCGAACTGATGACACACCGTTTAGAAAGACTGTTGGCTGGGAAAGTTAACCTTGGTGAACGTGAAAGATTGCGTGACATTCATTACGTCGGAATTAACTGGCACGAACCTTGCATTCTGCTAGAGGACTTGAATCAAGAATGCTCGAGATTGATGGAAGAAATTGTGAGTCTGGAAGGCCATTTGGATTTGTCCAAATTGATCAAACCTCAGGCCATACCTTGTGGTTCCATCAACGACAAAATCTCGTTTCTGGTCCGTCGTCAGTTGACATTAAGACGCAAACTAAAACGTAAACTAAACGACGCCAAAAACAAGGCAAATTAAAACTCTGGTGCCACCTCTGTGGCAAATTAACCCTCCTTAGGGAGGGTATTTTTTATTTATTATTTTAAAAAATGTGTGCTATAATCGTAAGCAGGATGGGCAAAATTGCGAGGTATTTTAATGAATTAATTGTTGGCAACGTTTTTGATGCCCCAGAAATTCTCGATTATTATTCCACCGACCGTTCTATCGCGCAAATTAAACCAAAAGCTGTAGCTCTGCCAGAATCAACTGAAGACGTCAGCAAGCTAATGCGTTTTTGTAATCAACTAGCAATTAAAAACATCAAAGTCCCTGTTACAATTTGGGGCTCCGGCCTCGACGAAATGGGTGCCGACCTCGGCGAGGGAATTATTGTTTCGACCGAAAAATTAAATCGTTTATTAGAAGCCGACAAACGCGAACGTTTGGTACGTGTGCAAGCGGGAATTACATTAAAAGAACTAAACACCGCCCTTTCAATGTATGGGCTAACCATTCCAATCCATGGGCACGAAAACGAAACCATCGGCGGATTAATTTCAAACTGCCCGTCCGAGAAATTACTAAAATATGTCGAACGAATCGAAGTTGTGTTGTCGAACGGTGACATTTTGCAGACCAATCCACTAAATCTCAAAACCATAGAAAGACTCAGTAAAGAAAGGTCTTCTGAAGGCAAAATCTATCGCAAAATTTCCAACTTATTAAAAAATCATCAGGAATTAATCGACAAAATCAAACAAGAAAAGCACGGACTAGCCGGCTATCCAATGATTGCCAAAATCAGCCACAATAATTCGCTTGATTTGATGCCACTTTTCTTCGGCGCACAAGGCACTTTGGGTGTTATCACGGAAGTGATACTAAAAGCCACACCAATCAAGAATAAATCTGTCCGTGTAGTTGCAGCGTTTAGAGACTTTGCCGTGGCACAAAATTTCTTAGACATGGCAAATTCATTAAAACCATCCCGACTAGAAATCTACGATCTCGCCATCATCCAGGCTGCTAAAAACACCGGCAAAAAAATTAGTGCCGTAAACGACCGCATTGAAGATGGCTTTGTAGTGTTTGCCAAATTCGACCATCGCACTAAAAGTTGCTTAAGGAAAGTCAATCATTTCAAAAAATCCTTGCCACGCACCATTCAATTTATGACCGAATCGGACAAAAATAAACCGGTGCTTGACGAATTTGAAAACTCACTCACCAGCTTCTTAAACCAAGTCCGCGTCGGTGAAAGAGTGCCAATTGTCACGAATTTTTACGTGCCAGCCGAAAACATGGTCCGCTTCTTAGATGATTTGGCCGTTGTCGAAAGAAGTCTCAAAATGGATTTGAAATTATTCGGTTCGTACTCTTCGTCAATTTACAGCTTGAGACCAAAATTCGATTTGGAAGACGAAGAAACCGCCAAGAAGATTTTAGCCTTCCTCCGAGCTAGCAACTTTATTATCAATCGCCAAAAAGGTTCTTTAACTGGTGGCACACCAGAAGGTAGAATCAAGGCCATTGTCACTAACAACGATTTATCTGAAGGCGAGAAAAACCTTTATTTAGAAATCAAAAAGATTTTTGACGCTAGGGAAATTCTAAATCCTGATATCAAGCTCGGCGCCGACGCCAAATTTACCGTTAAACACTTCCGTACTACTAACTCGATTAAAACTGTGTTATAATATATATTAAATTTTAGAGGAGTAACTATGAAAACAAAGCTGAAAAAGCTATCTGATTCTCGCGTGGAACTAACTGTCACTTTGGACGCGAAAGATTTAAAAACCGCAGGTGAAAAAGCTGTCGAAAAACTAGCTAAAGAAGTCCGTGTAGAAGGTTTTAGAAAAGGTAAAGTCCCGACGGAAGTGGCCAAGAAATTTATCCCAGAAAATGATTTGAATGCCGAAACCGCTGATATCGCTGTACGTACTACCGTCATCGCCGCTTTTGCCGAAAACGAAAAATCACCACTCGTGGTGCCAAACGTCAACGTCACCAAATATGTCCCAGGTGAAATGATGGAATATACCGCCACGGCAGACATCATTCCAGATATCAAACTTGGTGATTACAAAAAACTCGGCGTCAAAAAAGAGCCGGTCAAGATTCTAGCTAAAGACATCCAGGGAGTGTTAGACAATATCGCCAAATCATTTGCTGAGAAAAAAGCCGTCAAACGTGCCGCTAAACTAACCGATGAAGTGATTATTGATTTTGTTGGCAAAAGAGATGGTGTCGCTTTCCCAGGCGGTTCAGCCAAAGATTTTCATTTAGTGCTTGGCTCCATGAGCCTCATCCCAGGTTTTGAAGATGGCATCGTCGGCCACGAATCGGGTGACAAATTTGAATTAAAACTCACTTTCCCTAAAGATTATGGTATGAAAGATTTAGCTGGCGTCAAAACCATTTTTGAAGTTCTCTTAAAGCAAGTTAATGAAGTTAAAACTCCAGAAATCAATGATGAATTAGCTAAAAAAGTTGGACCATTCAAAGATTTAGCTGCTCTAAAGGATGACATCAAGAAAAACCTAACTCTTCAAACTGAACAACGCGAAGGCGAAAAATACAAAGATGCTTTGATTAAGGCTTTAGTTGCCAAATCCAAAATTCCAGCACCAGAAATTTTAATCAGCGATCAAATGCGGATGATCAAGGACGATATTACAAGGAATGCGACTTCCCAGGGAATTACTTTTGAAGAGTATTTGAAACGTGCCAGTGAAACCGAAGAAAAATGGGAAAAAGAAGCTCGCAAAATCGCTGAAGAACGCGTTAAGGCTTCTCTCGCTCTCCAAACCATTGCCGTAGAGCAAAAAATCACTGTTTCCGACGAACTAGTCGCAGCCAAAATTGCCGAACTCCGCGATGTTTATCAAAAATCGCCAGAAGCCTTGAAATCACTTAAAGATCCAAACGTCAAAATGGATATCAAAAACCGGATGATTGTTGAAAAAACTATCGATTTCTTGGTGGAAGCAAATTCGAAGTAAACTTGGCCCCTATTGACTTTTTTAGAATTATATGCTATAATTAAGATAGTTGTTGTACTTTTGCAGCCAAAAATTCTACATTAGGGGGTTATAGGAATGGTAGAGAGAGAAACATCTTGCATTTTTGTCGGTGTGCCAATTTCTCGATCCACAAAGTATAGTATCAGCAGAAAGCTTAACGCGTTTCTGGAGAATGATTTTGAGTGGTTTCGAGATAGGGCCGAAATCTCTAGGCTAAAAACTCGTAATGATGCGATGTCGGAACTTGTCCTTAGGTATTTTGGGAATCGTCATTCTTATTACGATATTGGAGCAATAATCGTAGGCAAAGGTAATGTTCGTTTCGAAATCTCTGACGAGTATAACAGGAGCTATCTAGTGTTTTTCGCAAATCAAGTCTCTGGAAAACTATCTCAAGTTCATGTCCGGAATGAAGACTCGGCAGTCATCCAAAGAATATTAAATCTCTTAATAAAACCTTCCTGGATTGGCTAAATTTAAAATCGTCCTTTCGAAGGGCGATTTTCTTTAGCTTTAATATGGACTTTTAAAAATAGATATGGTATAATTTGATAAAGAGTTTCATCTCACTTGCTATTGCTGTATCCTGCAGGTGGGGCAATAATATAATATATATAATAATATATAAGGAATTTTGAATGCCAACTATTAATCAGTTGATTCGTAAGCCTCGCAAAAAGGCTGTACGAAAATCCAAATCTCCAGCTCTTGGTTCAATTATCAACACATTGAAAACCAAGCGTTATGAGAAAGCTGCACCTTTGAAACGTGGTGTATGTATCAAAGTTACTACCAAGACGCCAAAAAAGCCAAACTCCGCTATGCGTAAAGTTGCTCGTGTGCGTCTCACTAACGGCCAAGAAGTTTGGGCCTACATTGGTGGCGAAGGCCACAACTTGCAGGAACACGCCGTGGTATTAGTACGTGGTGGTCGTGTGCCAGATCTTCCTGGTGTGCGTTATCATGTCGTCCGTGGTACTTTGGATCTCCAAGGCGTACAAGGTAGAAAGCAAGGCCGCAGCAAATACGGCGCGAAGAAGGAGGGCAACTAATTATGCCACGTAAAACTACTAAGTCATTGGAACGCAAAGTTTCTCCAGACCGCAAATATCAATCCATCATGGTACAAAGACTCATCAACAAGTCAATGCTTGATGGTAAAAAGCAAGCTGCCGAACGTGCTGTTTATTCAGCCATCGAAGGTGCTGCTAAAAAATTGAAATCAGAAAATCCAGTGGAAGTTTTGGAAAAAGCTATCGCCAACGCCTCACCAGACTTTGAAGTAAAGTCTCGCCGTGTTGGTGGCGCTAACTACCAAATTCCATTTCCAATTTCTGGACACCGCCAAATGCACTTTGCCTTTACTTGGCTTGTGCAATCGGCTCGCGCACGTGGTGGTATGCCATATGCCAAGCGTCTAGAAGCAGAAATCGTTGATGCTTACAACCAAACCGGTGCTGCCTTCAAAAAGAAAGAAGATTGTCACCGCATGGCCGAAGCCAACCGCGCTTTTGCACACTTTGCAAGATAAGAAACTAACAAAAAAATCTCTTCCACGAAGAGATTTTTTGTTGTATAATTAACATAAGAAGAATAGGAGGCTTATGGTAAAAGTAGCAATTAATGGTTTTGGCAGGATTGGACGCAATGCGTTCAAAATTCTGATGGGCAGAAAAGACGCAGAAGTTGTAGCCATCAATGATATTACTGACGCTAAGACCTTAGCTCACCTTTTAAAATATGACTCTTCCTATGGCACTTACGATGCTAAAGTTGAAGCCAAAGAAAAAGCCATCGTAGTAGATGGTAAAGAAGTGCCAGTCTATGCCGAAAAAGATCCGAAAGCTCTTCCTTGGAAAGATTTAGGCGTAGATGTCGTAATTGAATCCACTGGGCTCTTCACTAAGCCAGAAGACGCCAAAGCACACATTGAAGCTGGTGCGAAGCGCGTAGTAATTTCGGCCCCAGCCAAAGGCGAAGGCGCCAAAACTGTCGTGCTCGGCGTTAATGAAGACATTGTTGAAAACGGCGACGAAATTATTTCAAATGCCTCCTGCACTACTAACTGTATCGCCCCGATTATGAAAGTCTTAGAAGACAAATTTGGCATCGAAAAAGCTATGATGACCACGGTTCACTCCTATACCGGTTCTCAAAAGCTACTTGATGCTCCAGCCAAAGATTTACGTGAAGCTAGAAACGCTGCTACTAACATTGTACCAACTACCACCGGCGCCTCCAAAGCTGCTGCACTAACTATTCCAAGTTTAACTGGCAAGTTCAATGGTTTATCCGTACGCGTGCCGACACCAGTAGTTTCACTTTCAGATATCACAGCCATCATCAAACAAGACACCACTAAAGAAGAACTAGCTGAGTTGTTTAAAAATGCTGCTAAAGAGCCTTACTACAAGGGCATTATTGGCGTCACAGAAGAAGAACTAGTTTCTTCAGACTTTATTGGCGATCCACATTCCTGTATCGTAGACCTACCTTTACTCGATGTCGTAGGTGGCAACATGATTAAAGTCGTTGCTTGGTATGACAACGAATGGGGCTATTCCAATCGTCTAGTTGAATTAACCGTAGATTTTGGTGGGGACAACTAATGGAAGTATTTGTCGGAGCAGATTACCGCGGGTTTGAACTCAAAAATAAGCTTCTGAACTTTTTGGTAGAGAACAATCATTCCGCAACCGATGAAGGCGCCTATGAATACAATGAGGGCGATGACTATAATGACCCGGCTGTCAAAGTTGCCATGTCAGTCCGAGAAAACCCTGGCGCACTTGGTATTCTAATTTGCGATTCCGCACACGGTGTCACCATTCAAGCTAATCGCTTCAAAGGTATCCGTGCGGCACATTGTGACTCAGAAGAATCAGCCAAGTTAGCCCGCGAACATGATGATGCCAACATCCTCTGCTTATCCGCGCATTTTATAGACGAAGAAAAAATGCGAAACATCGTCAAAACTTTTCTAGAAACAAACTTTGTTAATTTAGAACGACGAGTTCGTCGTGTCAATCGTTTAGACGAAAGGGAAGATTATGATTAGGGAAGTATCAATTGTTCCAACAATTTTAGTGAATAATAAAAAGGATTTTAGGACACAAGTTGAAACCATCAACGCCTTTACTCGACGTGTGCAAATTGATATCACTGACGGAGTCTTTGCACCAACCGAAACACTCGATATTACCAACATTTGGTGGCCAAAAGGTTGGGAAACTGATTTACACTTGATGGTCTCTCGCCCATCCGAACAATTAGAAACCATTTTTAAACTTTCTCCTTCGCTTTGTATCTTCCATGCTGAAACCAATGAAAACCTGCTACCGGTATTTGAAGAGCTAAAAAAACACGAAATCAAAACTGGTGTAGCACTGCTTCCATCAACCTATCCTGGCCACGTCAAATCATACATTGAAGCGGCCGATCACGTCTTAATCTTTGCTGGTCAACTTGGCGCCCAAGGCGGTCAAGCCGATTTACTCCAAATGGAAAAAATCGCTCTTGTTCGCAACATCAAGCCAGAACTTGAAATAGGTTGGGATGGCGGAGCCAATATGACCAATATTCGCGCTTTGGCGCACGCAGATGTTGATGTTATTGATGTCGGTTCAGCTCTTTCCACAGCCGACAATCCAGCTGAAATGTACGCTCAACTAGTTGCTGAAATCGATAAAAACGGAGTAGTGATTTAATGGCGCGAATCGTTTCGCTCGGCTCGGCCCTGCAGGATATTTATTTGATTGACCATGACGACCTTTCGCCAACCGTGATTGGCAGTGGGGCAATTTTTGGTAATGTCCTCGTTGGCTCCAAAGTTGATATCGATAAACTAAGCTACGAAGTTGGTGGTGGCGGCGTCAATTCAGCTATTACCTTCGCCAGAAATGGTCACGAAGCCATTCTAATTAGTAACATCGCTCGCGATTCAGCCGGCGAGGCAATCATTCGCGTACTTGATCGTGAAGAAATTGACACTAGCTATGTGAATTTTGTTAGCAAAAAAGCCACCGGTACTTCAGTCATTCTGCTCGATTCCAAAGGTGGCGAAAGAACCATCTTGACTCATCGCGGCGCAAGTGAAAGTTTTGATAATTTTGATGCCGACGACCTTGAGTTAATTCATCCAGACTATTTATATGTCACGAGTCTGAGAGGAGATCTAGACACACTTACTAAGTTCTTCAAAAAGGCCCGTGAGCTAGACGTCAAAATTGTCTTTAATCCAGGAGTAAAAGAACTATCTAAGCAGAAAGAAATCACTAGGTTGTTTGAATATGTGGATATTTTATTAGTTAACAAATCTGAAGCCTCAAAAATTGTACCAGGCGTACTTTTGACTGAACTTCTATATCATTTGAATAATTATGTACCAATTGTAATTATTACTGACGGGGCGATGGGCGGCATCGCCGGAAATCGCCAAACCAACGAAGCCTACCGTTTTGGAATCTATGAAGATATTAAAATGAAAGATGCCACCGGCGCTGGTGACGCTTTTGGTTCTGGATTCTTAGCGGCCTTTGCCAACGGCAAATCATTCAAAAAATCCTTAATTTTTGCCTCAGCTAATTCGACATCCGTAGTTTCCAAAATTGGCGCTAATCAAGGGATACTAACCGGCGAAGAAGAACTTCACCTCATGCCGATACAAAAAATTTAAGAAAGGTTATTATGCTAAAAACTGAAGAAGAATTATTGAAAAAACTTTCTATCGCCGATCTAGAGCGCGCCAATGCTTATGCCAAAGACTTAAGCATGGGTCTTCAAATCGTGCGTTCCTTCCCGCAAGGAGTAACGATTTTTGGTTCCGCCAGACTACCGCAAGACAACAAATATTGTATTATGGCTTACAGGTTAGGTGGCTTACTTGCGCAAAATGGCCACGCCGTCATTACCGGTGGTGGCCCTGGCATTATGGAAGCCGCCTCGCACGGTTCTTATGAAATTGGTGGACGCACTATCGGCTTAAACATTACCCTGCAACACGAACAATTCCCGAATCCATACTTAACCGATTGTCTCACTTTTGAATATTTCTTTGCACGTAAAGTTGCTCTTGCTATGTCTGCCAAAGTATTTGCCTTTTTCCCAGGTGGGTTTGGCACCATGGATGAACTCTCCGAAATCTTATGTTTGATGCAAGAAAACAAAATGCCAAAAATGCCAGTTTTCTTAATTGGCAAAGATTATTGGCGAAGCTTTGACCGCATTATTAAGAGAATGATTGACCTCAGATTAATTGCCGAAAAAGATGTCGGTATTTTTAAAATTACCGACGATATTACCGAAGTAGTAGAAGCTGCCAACAAAATTGGCCACCCGAAAATTTCTGAGAACTTTTATGACGGATTTCGCGAAGCTAACTCGCTTCTTAGAATGGATCCGAAAGCCCAAGGTTCGAATTAGTATCAGCAATCCGAATTAATTCATTGTATTTAGCAATTCGCTCAGACCGAGAAAGGGAACCGGTTTTGATTTGGCCAGTGCCAAGACCAACGGCTAGGTGCGCAATCGAAACATCTTCGGTTTCACCAGAACGATGTGACATTACCGTACGATAACCAGCTTTTTTTGCCATTAACACCGCGTCAATAGTTTCAGATAAAGTGCCAATTTGATTTGGTTTAATCAGAATTGCGTTAGCCACACCAGAATCAATACCTTTTTCAAGTAGTTTAGTGTTAGTGACAAATAAATCATCGCCTACTAGTTGTACGTGAGAGCCTAAACGTTCGGTCATGGTTTTCCAATTAACCCAATCATTTTCAGCCAAACCATCTTCAATAGAAACTACTGGATAATTATTCACAATCCAGTCATACCAATTAATCATGTCATCAGCAGATTTCCAGTCGCCATTGGTTTTTAAAACGTAGTGATCCTTGTCGTAAAACTCAGAAGCGGCAATATCCATTGCAATCGCAATGTCTTTCCCGAAATTGTAGCCAGCTTTTTCAACAGCTAGCTTGATACATTCCAATGGCTCATTGTTACCATCGCGCACTTTTGGCGCATAACCACCCTCGTCGCCAACTGTTGTAGGATAATCGCGTTCTTTCAAAACATTCTTTAGTGCGTGGAAGACTTCTGCGCCCATCCGTACTGCATCGGCAATATTGCCGGCTCCACGTGGAATAATCATATATTCTTGGAAATCCGTGGCCCAGGAAGCATGTTCGCCACCATTTATCACGTTCATCATCGGCATTGGAATCGACATCTCATCTTCCGTACCAGCGAGCTGCGCCACATAGCGATAAAACGGTACTTTAAAAGCTCTTGCATTAGCCTTAGCGGTAGCAAGGGAAACTGCTAGAATTGCATTGGCACCAAGATTGGATTTATTATCCGTGCCATCAAGTTCAAGCATCATTTGGTCAACTACATCTAAATCAGAAGTATTACCTACTAAAACATCGGCGATTTTAGAGTTTACATTCCAAACTGCTTTTAGAACACCTTTGCCACCATAACGCTCTTTATCACCGTCACGTAGTTCCAGGGCCTCGCCAGAACCAGTCGAAGCACCAGAAGGCACAATTGCCCGGCCAAAACTACCATTTTCTAAATAAACTTCCGCCTCCACAGTAGGATTACCACGAGAATCCAAAACCTGCCGAGCTTTAATATTTGAAATTACAAAATCTTCCATATTTTTATTATAGCATGATATAATTTAAACATAAGCATTATTAACTAAGGAGTTATTTTATGAACGAAAACCCGGAGGGGACGCCAAATCCTCTCAATCCCAATCCAGAAGTGGCGCCAACTGCTCCGGAACCGGTTGCCGCGGAGCCAACGCCAGTAGCACCTGTAGCTGAGCCAGCTGTAGCGGAGCAACCAGCAGTAACACAACCTGCACAACCAGTAGCACAGCCTACCGAAATGGCACAGCCAAAAGTTGCGAAACCTAAAAAAGCCGGTCTTATTGTGGCGATCATTCTTTGTGTTGTAGCCATCGCAGCCGGTGTAGCAGCAGCATTAATTTTCATCAATCCATTTGCCGCGAAAAAAGATGCCGTTCCGGCCGCACTTGCCAAACTCATGAGTGGCGACGCACCAAGAATGGTCGCACTAGATGGTAGCGTAAGTGTCACCACGTCCGAAGAGTCAATGCCGTTTTCCGATTTTAACGTCAAATTCCAAGCTTCTCTCAACGGTATTCATAAAGAAAACTACGCCAATGCTGTAATTTCTACCACTCTTACAGACGGTGGCAAACTCTCCTTCAATGTCGACGAAGTTGGCAATTCAAAAGGCGAATACTATGTCAGGCTATCAAAAATTGCCGAAGCCATCAATAATTACGAACCACTACCACAAGAAGTCACCGATTGTGCGTCAGACGACGAATCGGAGCTTGAAGACTGTATTGGAGAACCAAGCTCATCCGATTCAATTTTAAGCATCCTTAGCGTACTTAAACTAATTGACGAAGAATGGATCAGAATTCAAAGTAGCGACGTCAGCGAAATCACCGGTACCACTTCAACAAACACTTCGCCAACTCAATGTCTTACCGATGCGGCTAGCAATATGAGCAAATACGGCGAAGAATTAACCGGAGTCTATCAACAATATCCATTCATCAATTACACTACTGAGAATCTTAAAATCTCTCAAAAGAAAGACGCTCTTTATCTCTTGAGTCTTGATGCTGAAAAAACCGCTAGTTTCATCAATGCACTACGTGATTCTAGTTTTGTTAAAGAAATCAGTTCCTGTATGGGCATAAAAACAACTAGCGGGGAAGATCTTACCACGGAAGAAGCCCAAGAAATAATTAAAGATTTCCCAGATCTCTATGTCGAAATCGACAATAATGATAATTTCACAAGAGTATACTTCGCAATTAGTCAAGATGAAAACAAAATAACCGTCACGGTCGACCTTTCGCTTGCCTATCCTTCTCAGATCACCATCAATGAGCCAACCGAATATATTGATGTAAACGAAGCTATGACGAAAATCATGTCCGAGCTTTATGGCGGCGACAACGAAGACTCAATTTTCTCTATAGATTAACCATCCTCTTTACTTTTTAAGCATTTTGTGATATAATAAGAAGATGGACGAGAGGTTAAGACAAAAACTAAATAAACTTCCGGTCTCACCGGGAGTTTATTTTCATAAAAACAAAACCGGGGAGATTATCTATGTAGGCAAAGCGGCGGTTCTTAAAAACCGGGTACGCCAATACTTCCAAAAATCTCATAAAGACACCAAAACTGAAGCCTTGGTAGCAGAAATCTATGACACCGACTGGATTGTCGTCGATACCGAAATGGACGCATTGTTTTTAGAATCCGAAATGATCAAACGCTACATGCCAAAGTGGAATATTCTGCTTCGCGACGATAAAACCGTGTCATATGTCCGAATTTCGATGCAAGATGAAGTGCCGTATATTTCTTTCACACGCACACCAATGGATGATAAAGCAGTCTATGTTGGGCCATTTTATGGCAAATTGGTGGTCGAAAAGGCTCTCCGAACCCTTCGGCGAATCTTTCCGTATTATGATAAGCCATACACTGGCAAAAAGACCTTAAATACCGACCTAAATCTCACGCCAGGAATTGAAGTCGGAAAATGCACTCCTAAAGATTACAAAAGAAACTTAAGAAAACTCATTAGATACTTAGAAGGTGATCGCGAAAAACTCTTAAAAGAGCTTGAAAAAACCATGTATGATGAGGCCTCCAAAGGGAATTATGAACTAGCAGCCGAAGCCCGTAACCAATTGTTTGGTTTGAAAGAGCTCAAGAAGAAAATCGTCTTTTCCGACAAAGAGTTTCTAGATATCTCTTCAGATCAGGCCTTATCTGACTTACAAAAAATGCTCGGGCTAGAAAAACCACCGCGCCGAATCGAAGGATACGACATTTCGCACCAATCTGGCACCAATACGGTGGCAAGCATGGTGGTATTTATCAATGGTGTCGCCGCCCGCAGCGAGTACCGCAAGTTCAAAATCCGCACTTCAACCAATGACGACCTCAAAAGCATGATCGAGGTGATCACAAGACGGCTTAAACACACCGAATGGGATTTCCCGGACCTAATTATTCTAGACGGCGGCATCAATCAAGTCAACGCCATTTTGCCATTAGTCGAGCCATACAATATACTAGTAATCGGTCGCGACAAATCCGGTGACCATTCACATAACGCCCGTGTAAAACTAGCAATTCCAAATGTTCCATTTCGAGGGGATCCGGAGCCTGGCAAGGCGAGGACGAGCGCCAAAACCCCTGTGGCGACAGGGGTTTTGGACGCGCCCCGAGAATGGAACCATTTGGAATTATCTTCCGGTTCACACGTTGCACGCTTAATCGCCCGCATCGACGAAGAGTCACACCGGTTTGCCATCACGTATCATTCTTTACTGAAAAGAAAAAATATGCTAAAGTAGAGTAAGAGGAGTTATTTTATGCAATTAGGAAATTTTCTAGAAGTAGTAATCTTCATTTCAGCATTTCTCACTATCTTATTAATTTTATTACAACAACGTGGCGCTTCACTTGGTGCGGGATTCGGTAGCTCCGGAGAGCTCTACACCACCAGACGCGGTCTTGAAAAATCACTTTTTGTCACCACCATTGTTTTTGCAGTAATATTCGTTTCATCGATCTTAGGTTTATTATTAATTCCAGCATAATATGATAGAAAATATTAAAAAGCGTGGGCAAAAATTCTTAAGAAAGTTTTCTCGTGCGTCTATGAAGGCCAGTGAAGAAGGCAAGGAGCACATTAAGGAAAACTTAATTGGGCGAGTTTCGCATATCCAAGACGTTAAACTCTTGATTTTGGAGTGGTCACTACTCGTAACGGCTCTCGTAATGCTTGCCATCACGCAGGCATTTTGGTCAAACAGTTCCTACGCCAATGATGTTTTTGTGGAAGGTGGCACTTATTCGGAAGCTACAATTGGACGAATTAATTCATTAAATCCGTTTTTTGCTACCACTAATAGTGAGAAAGTTTTGAGTAAACTCATGTTTGCCACTTTAGTCGAAGTGGATTATTCCGGCAATCCTGGCCTAGGACTAATCCAGTCGCTTCGTGCCAATGAAAATGGCAAAATCTGGACCATCAAACTTCGCGATAATCTCAAATGGTCAGATGGGGAACCTTTGACTAACGAAGACGTCATGTTTACCATTAATCTGATTCAAAACCCTGCCGTTAACTCTATTTACTGGTCTAATTTGCAAGGTGTGAAAGTCGAAGAAAAAGAAACTGGTGAAATTGTTTTCACCTTACCAAACGCCTATGCAGATTTTGCTACCGCCCTAGAAATTCCTGTAGTACCAAAGCATGAACTAGAAGATGCCTCACCAAAAACTTTAATTGAAGACGATTTTTCAAATGCGCCAGTAACTTCCGGACCGTTTAGCTTCAACGCTTTGCAGACCACTCGGTCAGATAACGAAGAAGTTATCTATCTCTCCGCCAATCCAAATTATTATCTCGGCAAACCAATGCTAAATAGCTTTGCTGTGCATACTTATGCAGACAAAACTAGTATTATTAATGCCATTAATAGCCGAAAAGTCACCGCCACTGCCGAACTCTCTGATGTTGATGCCGAAAAAATCACTTCAAAATCATTCTATCAAAAAGATTCCAGTATTAATGTTGGCGCGTTCATTTTCTTCAATACCAACAAAGAATGGGTCAAGAATAAGGATTTCCGCGTAGCTATGCGTCAAGGCATTAATCTTGACAATTTAAGAGCCGTCGCCAAAAACGCCACGCCACTGAATTATCCATTAGTCAGTTCACAAATTGAACTTTCAAATTATTCTGAAATACCACAATATGATTACGAGCAAGCCGAGCAAAAAATCAACGCCATAAAAGAAGACAACGAAATCAATCTCAAAATTGTCACCGTCAATTCTGGGTATTTACCAGCCATAAGTGAGGCCTTAAAAAATGAGCTTACAGCACTAGGAATTAATGCGGATGTTACCGTTCATGAAGAAACTCAGGAGTTTATCACTAATATTATCGCAAAACGCGATTACGATATTCTAGTTTATGAAATTGAGCTTGGTGCCGATCCGGATCCATTGCCATATTATCATTCCTCACAAATCTCCACGGCAGGATTAAACTTTTCCAATTACCGTAACGCCCTGGTAGATGATTTACTAGTCGGAGCAAGGGAAACTTTGGATATCAAACTCCGAGCCAAAAAATACGAATCATTCCTCCAACACTGGGTGGCAGATGTTCCAGCAATCGGGCTTTATCAAGCCAATCTAACTTACTTTTATAATAAAAACTCCCGTGCCTACGGCAACGATGTGAGGTTAGCTGCTCCAATTGATCGTTTTTCAGACATTCTAAACTTTGCAACCGTGAAAGGTTCGCGCAATAAAACTCCATAGGGTGGCACAATGGACGACAAAGCAGAAGATTGGCAAAAATGGGAACGCATCAAAGCGGAAAAAGAAAAAGCCAGCCGAGATTCTCTTCAGGAATCCAAGGGTAATTTAGCCTACATTGACCCGACAACTTTCACAACAAGAAAAGGCTTTACTAAAGACCCCGCTGCCTTTCTGGCTGGCGGGGAAAGATCGGCCAACGCTGGCATTCTTCTTGGCATTCTCGGCCTAGTTGGCGAAAAAATGTTCCTCTACTTACAATACTCTGTTGCAACCGCCAACAGAAGTAGCACCACTTTGGCACAAAATGAGGCTGCACTGCGAGCCATCAGTCTCGTACATAGTATCTTTAATACCATGTCTCTAGCCGCACCTATTTTTGCCATTGCCGCCATCGCCTCAGCGGTTTATTACTACCATAAAACCAAAAAGAAAGTTTTGCACATTCTAATCTCGGCGGGAATCACGATTGGTATCTTCTTTTTAAACCAATGGCTCACGACCGTAATCATTAATATGTTTCAATCTAGATAATAATATGATATAATAACTATATGCGCCTGTGGTGGAATTGGTAGACACGCTACCTTGAGGTGGTAGTGGCCAGACCTACGGCTGTGCTAGTTCGAGTCTAGTCAGGCGCACCACGTGTCTAAGGACACGCTTCAAAAGCAAGACATCGTTGCTTCGCAAGCGAGTCTAGTCAGGCGCACCATAACTTATAAGGAGGTAGATGAAGAGTTTAAAGTATTTCTGGATTACCGTATCAATCTTAATTGGTTCGGTTTTTTGTTTTTCAGGTAATGTCCTAGCTAAAGAAGAGAATGACGAGACAGCTGAAATCATTAAAGCGGCGACCAGTATCAGTATTAGTCCGGTCAACAAAGTTTTGAAACTTGAAGCAAGCAAAGTCTATGAAGATTCTTTCACTGTCACCAACAATGGTGAAAACGAAATGGAATTTGAAGTTTATGCCTCCCCATATTCCTATACTTATTCCGAAGAAGAGGGTGAATATAAACTTGGCTTTAGTAAAGAAAACTCTTTTACCCAGATCGTCAGATGGGTCACCTTCAAAGATAAATCTGGCAACTACGTCAAAAACCCTCATTTTAAAGCAGGTCCAAATGAAAGCGTCAAGGTCACCTACCGCGTCACCACTCCATCCGACATTCCAGGCGGTGGACAATACGCCGTATTATTTGCGCACACCCTGTCGAGTTCTACCACTTCTAGCGGTATTAAAACCGAAGCCAGCCCAGGTCTAGTCTTATACGGACGAGCAAGTGGCGAAGCTACTCTAGAATCAGAAGTCAAAGATCTAAAAATTGGTCAAGGCCTGAAAGTCGATGAAGAAGAACAAACTATCATTAATGGTTATGCCCGCGTCAAAAACAATGGTAACGTAGATTTTATGGCCTATGGCAAATTGAAAGTTGAAGGTATTTTCGGCATAACCTATTATGAAACACCGTCTAATCAAGGTTTAGTCTCAATCATTCCGGAAGTTGAATTATCCGTAACAGATAAATGGGAAGAAACCCCATACTTTGGTATTTTCAAAGTTACCTGGACCGTATCAGCTGCTGATAAAACTGAGACAATTTCGAAAATTGTGATGTTACTCCCAGCCCCAATTATCATCACCATAATTTTGCTCTTGACAATTTTAACCATATGGATTATAATCACGGTAAGGAGACGTAAAGAACGCCGTTCTAGATTTACTGTCTAGCGGCCCGTGCGAGACGGATATCTTTACTAACCAAAATAAACATTAAACATAAACAAGAGTGTAGAGTATGAAAAGAGCACAAAAGAAAATCTTTGGCTTTCTTGGGCTGATTTTCGTGATAGTCACGACGATTATCGCTGCGAAAATTCCAGCCCCAATAGCCTCAGCAATATCAAGCGTAACAGATACCATAGTCGTAACGGTAGTGGGTTCCGTCCCAGACGTTAATGTAAGTGGTATCACGAATGGAGAGGTAACTTTAGAACCTGAAGCAGTTACCGTCTCCTATGAAAACGTTAATAATGTAGTGGTCTCGGTTAAATATACCAACGCAGACGGCATTACTATCTCTAAGGTCATTGATAGTTTTCCGTCGAGTCCAGCTCATAGTACAAAAGCCTATGATCTTTTTGGCGCAGACGCTGGTTTACTAGGCACGGAATTTGGATATGGTGATTATGTTATTAACGTGAAGGGAACAAATGAGGACGGGGTTTACGACGAAGACTTAGTATCGTTTATATATATTCCACTTGTAGCGGATTTAGAAGAGGACGAGGATACCGGTAAAATTTATGCAGACATGGAATATAACGCGGATGATGGCACGGACGATAGTGATGGCGATGTAGCAACAATTATTATTAATGTTTATGATAAAGACGGCAATCTTGTGGAAGGTCTATCGCCAATCGAGGTGACATCACCAACCACCAAAGTTGAATTACCATTTGAGAAATATAATGTTCCTTCTGGTAAATACACTATTGCCTTTACACCTTACGATAGAAACAACAACAAACTTTATAAACCATACATACAAACGCTCGACTACGAAGCAATTGTAGTCCCAAATACTGGTGGATTCTTTAGAGAACTGAACATTTCGAAGGAAGATTATTTAATAACGGGACTTCTAGTATTCTTTATAGTTGGCGTAGTAGCACTTGGCATTATTTTAAAGGACAATAAGAGAAAAACACACAAGCGTAAATAATAGCATTTACTCTTAAAAATTACATACTCTACGATTTTGGGCGCCCAATAACTGCGAGGGGCGCCCAAAAGTTTGCATTAAAAAAACGAGCTTTTTTAAGAGCTCGTTTTTAAATCTTTTAGGCAGAAATTGCAGAATCTTTGGCCTTGGCTTTTTTCTCAGCTTCTTTTTTAGCTTTTTTAGCCTTAGCTTCGAGAGCTTCCTTCATCTTGGCGGCTTTTGCAGCACGAGCCTTGAAGCGATCCACGCGACCTTCGGTATCGATAATCTTCTCTTCGCCAGTGAAGAATGGATGGCTTTTAGAAGAAATCTGAACCTTAACTAATGGATATTCCTTACCATCTTCCCATTTGATGGTCTCTTCGCTCTTCGCGGTAGACTTCGTGAGGAACGAAAAATTCGCAGCCTCGTCCATGAAGACGACAGCACGATAATCTTTAGGGTGTAACTGTGTTTTACTCATAATTAGCGTCTATTATATCAGAGAATCGAAAAAAAGTAAAGAAAAAGCGGGCTAGATTAGCCCGCTTCAGGAGGTGATTATAGTAGATCCCTAATGTCATCAACAATGTAATCGATAAAGTGATGCTCTCTAGCGTCTTGTGGTAACATGTAGTATTCCACTCTGAGAAGACCATCGTATTCAGCAGAGGTCATATTACTATGCTTCAACACATGTGGCTTGATAACTTCTTGCTCAAAACGGCCATCAAACTTGGCCTTATCTAAGGCCTTACTTGTAGTGCCATAGTTTACCGTAGAACCATCGTGGAGCAGGAACGTGGTATACGGAAGCGCAAAACGCTTATGACCGGCGATGCCAATTAAAAAGGACATCGAACTCCACTGGCCAATATTGATCGTATAAACCGGAGTCTCGCTGAGTTCAATAGTAGAAATCAGAGGGAATCCCTCGGTCACTTCGCCACCGGGAGAGTTAATGTAAAGCTTAATCGGCTTTCGATCCTTTATGGGTTTACCCACGTCTTCACGGTTGAACTCAATAATATCTAAGATTATCTGACCAACCGCAGAATTGAACTCGAAATAGTTATCCTCGTCATAGTCTAGCGACGAGATCTCACGCGTAAGGTAGAGTCTCCTTTCTTGGCGTTCTTTCTGGTTTTGATATTCTTCGATGCCACAGTTTATACGCATCATCTCTTCGGGAACAGCACGTGACATAACGTCACCTCCTTTTAAGATACTACCCCCCTATTTAAAGGCGAGCGTAAAGTCATTCTACCAAGAGAACTTGATTTTTACAAGCATGTGTGGTATAATGGAAATATATATTAATTAACGAAACAACTCTGGGAGGATTTCCTGCGATTGCGAGGGTCCCAGAGTGAAGGGAAAGGAAATCATATATGACAGTAGCTGTCGATATGAAAGCTCTGCTCGAAGCTGGTGCTCATTTTGGGCACAAAACGAGCCGCTGGCACCCTAAAATGGCGCCATACATCCATAGCAAACGCCAGGATGGCCACATTATCAACCTAGAAAAGACCGTCGAAGGTCTCGAAGTAGCTTTACCAAAAGTTACCGACCTTATTAAAAACGGCAAGAAGGTGATGTTTGTTGGTACTAAGAAACAAATGAAAGAAGCAGTAAAAGAAGCCGCCGAGTCTGTAGATATGCCATACGTCACCGTACGTTGGGTTGGTGGTACTCTTACTAACGTCGAGACGGTCAACCGCCAAATCAAGAAACTAAAAGATCTAGAACGCCGTATGGCTTCTGGCGAACTCGAAAATCGCTATTCTAAGCTTGAAGTTCAAAGATTCCAAGAGGAAATCAATCTCTTAAACGAACGCTATGGCGGTATCAAGGAAATGAGCGAACAACCAGCTGCTATTATCGTAGTTGATGCCCTCGAAGACAAGAACGCTATTAAAGAGGCTAACGGCTTACATATTCCAGTTATCGCCTTCGTGGACACCAATGTTGACCCAACCAATATCGACTACGTCATTCCGATGAACGACGATTCAATCAAGGCAGTCAAATTGGCACTCGGTTACTTTGTCGAAGCAATCAAAGAAGGTAAAAAATAATTTAGGAGGCTATTATGACGGAAATTTCCGTAGAACAAATCAAAAAATTAAAAGAACTTTCAGGCGCTGGTTTAACTGATGCTAAGCAAGCTTTGGTTGAAGCCAAAGGTGACTTTGATAAAGCACTCGAAGCTATGCGCAAAAAAGGTCTCACCAAAGCTGAGAAACGTGGCGACCGCGAAACTCGTGAAGGCCTCGTTGAAGCTTACATCCACGATGGTCGTCTTGGTGCTATCGTCGAAGTTAACTGCGAAACTTCTTTCGTAGCTAAAACTGATGAATTCAAGACTTTAGCTCACCAAATTGCTATGCAAGTTGCTTCCATGAACCCACTTTACGTATCTGAAGAGGATATCCCAGAAAAAGTTCGCGAAGCGAAGATGAAAGAACTTGAAGAAAACTTCAAAGGCCCAGCCAATATGAAGGAGCAAATCCTTTCTGGCCAAGTCAAGAAGGCTTTTTCAGACAAGGTTTTAATGAATCAACCATACATCTTGGATGATACTAAAACTGTCGAGCAATTCGTTAAAGAAGCCATTGCTAAAACCGGTGAAAACATTACTATTCGTCAATTCAAACGCATCGAACTTGGCGTAACTGAATAGATAACAAATAATATCTTCAAAGGAGGCCTCCGGAGCGCGTCCATCGGAGGACGAGCGCCGGCCGCCCGTGGCTTTCGTACGGCCGGACGCAGCCTCCGTGAAGATATTTTTTTGTTATATGCTATTTTCTGTCAAAACAAACTTTTTGCTTTTTTCTAGCGATGACGCTAAACACGGAGAATAAGACAAACGCTGAGAATGGCAGGATATAGGCTCCAACGGAAGTAGTTTTGTCGTTTGACTTCGTATGAGCACCGGTATCTGGTACTGCCACTTCCGGTTCTTCGAGCGTGAAGGAAGTAGTAGCAATACCACCATCATTAAAGTACACTGCCAAAGTATATTTACCTTCATCTAAAGTATTTAGGTATTCATCGGCTACTTTAATCACGGTGCTACCGGATTCAGAAACATAATCTTCTTCATCGAGTAGATCTTCATTGATGTAGACTTCACCACCTTCTTCAAATAGAGTGTAATCTGCATCAAACGTGAAACTCATATATTCTTCACTACCTAGAATGTAAGTTTGTTTGTCACCTTCTACTACTTCATATTTTCTGTGCTTTCCATCGACTTCAATTTCGAATGACTCGGTAGTATAGTTAGCGCTATCCGCGTTTTCCGTGTAGTTTACGACGTAGCTATTTTTACCTTCTTCAATTTGTTCGTTTTCATCATCCCAAACCAAACCTTTGGTCTCAAGTTCAATAGTGGATAGTTTATCAGTAACGTAACCTTCTTTGACTTCAGATACTTCCTCAGGTTTTACAGATTCTTTCTTATTCACAGTCAATACGTATGTTGCTGAACCAGCATTGTAGTTTGAAGTAGCAGCTACGCTTGCAGTAATAGTAGCCGAACCAGCACTATTAATAGTTATCTCACCAGTAGAACTATCTACCATAGCGACTGACCCATCGCTAGAGGAATAGACAATTACACCATCGCCAGTCTTAGTTGCAACATTAGTAAACTTATCATCACCGTATACTTTAACCACTTCGCTCCCTCCAAATGAAACTCTTCTATTTGCTTTATTCACAGTAAGCGTATAAAAAGCAGAGCCAGCATTATAGTTTGAAGTAGCAGCTACGCTTGCAGTAATAGTAGCCGAACCAGCGGCCTTGATAGTCACTTCACCATTAGCAGCCACTTCGGCAACCGAGGCGTTACTAGATGAATAAGTAATTGTTCCGTCTCCAGTCTTAGTTGCAACATTGGTAAACTTAGCATCACCATAGGTCTTCGTTATTGCGCTACTCCCAAATGATATGGTTCTATTTGCTTTACTCACAGTCAATGTGTATGTTGCTGAGCCGGCATTGTAATTTGAAGTAGCAGCTACACTTGCAGTGATAATGGCTGAACCAGCGCCAATGATAGTTACTTCACCAGAGGCACTATCAATTGACGCAACTGAAGTGTTACTAGATGAATAGGCTATCGTGCCATCGCCAGTCCTAGTTGCAACGTTGGTGAACTTAGCACCACCATAAGTCTTACTAACGGACGACGCACCAAACGAAACGGTTCTATTTGCTTTACTAACAGTCAATGTGTATGTTGCTGAACTAGCTAAATAATTATCCGTGGCAGCAGCACTAGCAGTAATAGTAGCCGAACCAACACCAACAATAGTGACTTCGCCAGAAGTGCTATTTATTGTGGCAACCGAGGCGTTGCTAGACGAATAGGTAATCGCCCCATCGCCAGTAGTGGAAGCAACGTTAGTGAACTTGGCATCACCATAAGTCTTACTAACGGACGACGCACCAAACGAAACTACTTGTTCGACTGGCTCTGCGTGTGGTTCCGGCACAGCTTCACGCGATTTTGCGACACATCTAACGTTTAAGATCATCTTTCTCTCAATGAAACTAGATATGCCGATATAACCTTCTTCTTCTACTGATATTTCTAAATCAGTTGCAAGATATGGAGTTCTTTCATCATTAGATCGTTCATATAAACTTGACCAATATCCACCATAATATCCAGGTTCACGAAAATACCCAAAATATAGCGGACTACTATATGGCGCCGAATTAAAGTCCTCCTCAACCGAGAATCCAACTAAAGGGAACTCGTCAAAAGCGTCTTCAGTAGCATAATAACTAAGAAGAGTCATATAATCTCTTGCTCTTCTGTTAGTCTCTGGTAACTCAAGAGCGGTTGGCAAAGACCACCCAGCAGGACAAATCGATTGTTCCACTTCACCACCAGCCACAAGCGCACTTGAATCATTGTTCGCTGTAGCAGCACTCCAGTTGTAAAAATTACCTAAATGATAATGAGTATTACTAGAATCACTCGTGATATAAGTCTGATATTGTGTACATGTATCGCAATCTCCAACAATCCCGTTCCAATATAAATCACCTACGTCATATGATTCTGGCGTGGTATTTTTAGTGCCAACTTCATCAAATGCCAAGTCCAAGTCTTCACACGTTCCATTCTCATCTTCGTCTATGCATTCAGACACGATTGTCGATTCTGCCGGAGTCCAATCGGCAACAACGTCAGAATCCGCTGGGGTCAACTTAACATTCTTATTCAAATCTAGATCAAGGTTTTGTGTCATCCACACATTTCCATCAGCTAATTTGGCAATGTAATATAATTTATCGTCTCTTTTATCATATAGTTGGTATTGGCGTCCAGCCACCATAGTTCCAGCTACTGAATCATTCATATCCTGCATACAAACAGCATCATTTATAGTGGTAGCATATTGGTTACATTCATGATGCAACGCAAAAACAGACTCTTCTTTAGATAATTCCGAAGAATATTTAATCCCCAGGCCTCCTGCAACTAACCCGATAATTAAAAGCGCAAGCGAACTTACACCGACTTTATTTAGTTTTAAGCCCACAGAGCTGACCCTACTCCGATAGTGCACTTTGATTTTCATATTGGTTTTCCTTGTTTGTGTATGACTTTTACGCTTATGATTATATCGTGTTTTTCATTAAAAGTCAAGGACTTTTTCATATAATCATCACATGATATAATATATCTTATAACAAAAGGAGTTATTATGTTTGACACCAGCAAAGAACGCAAAGCGATGGACGAAGTCGTAGCGCGTTTTAATGATGAAATGAAAAAGGTTCGCACTGGACGTGCGCACCCAGATATGCTGGCTTCTATTAAAGTTGAAGCCTATGGCCAATTCATGCCACTAAACCAAGTCGCCAATGTAACCGCCGCCGATGCAACTTTACTCGTCATTACACCATTTGATCCTTCTACTATCCAGGCTATCGCTTCGGCCATTCGTGCCGACCAATCACTTGGGTTGAATCCAGCCGATGATGGCCGTGTAGTGCGTGTGCCAATTCCGGCTCTCACTGAAGAACGCCGCAAAGAAATTGTCAAAAATGCCTCCGCCAAAGTTGAGCAGGCTAAAGTTGCTTTGAGAAACGTCCGCGAAGACGCCCGCAAAGGTCTGAAAGCTGCCGCAGAACTAAGTGAAGACGTCAAAAAACGCGCTGAAAAGGAAATTGACGATTTAACCAAAGAGTTCACCGATAAAATCGAATCCGCCTTCAAAGCTAAATCAGACGAGATTATGAAATTATGAGTTTAGAACACCTTGGGATTATTGCAGATGGCAATAGGCGTTGGGCCAAAGCTCAAGGTCTACCGACCATCGAAGGCCACAAAAAAGGCCTTGAGGCTATTAAAAAACTAGTCGGCGCCGCAGATAAAGCCGGAATTAAGTATCTGACTTTTTACGTTTTTTCTACTGAAAACTGGGGACGCTCAACCGACGAAGTCAGCTACATCATGAAACTCGCTGAAACCCGCATTCTAAAGTATGCGGAAGAATTAGCCGAGCATAATGCACGCATGATCATTCTAGGTTCTAAAAACAGAATTTCGCCAAAACTTGCTAGCACCATTGAAAAGGCTGAAAAAGTCACAGAAAATTGTACCGGCATTACCGTTTGTTTCTGTTTTAACTACGGTGGTGAGCAGGAAATCGCCGACGCTGCCACTATCGCCGCAACAGAAGGCGAAATCACACCAGAAACCATCCGTAAACACTTATATCATCCAGAAGTGCCGAATATCGACATGGTAGTAAGGACTTCTGGCGAAGAGCGTATTTCCGGGTTTATGCTTTGGCGCGCCGCCTATGCCGAGTTTTTGTTCATCAAGAAATACTTCCCCGAAATGGAAGGTGAGGATATCAAAGAAATCCTGAAAATTTACGAAAAACGCAACCGTAGATTCGGCAAGTAATGATATAATTAAGCTTATGGATATATTTGTAGGAATAATTGTCGGTCTTTTAGTGTTAACGCTGCTAGTAATTTTGCACGAATTCGGGCATTTTATCATAGCGCGAAGAAATGGTGTCAATGTGCTCGAATTTGGCATCGGTTTTCCACCTCGTGCAATTGCTTGGATTAAAAACCCAGAAACCGGCAAGTGGCAACGTTATCCAAAGTCAAAATGGAAAAAAGAGAAGCTCTCTAAAGTAGTTTATTCAAACAGTAGTGACAAAAGCCTAGCTCAAAAAGGCATGATTTTCAGCATCAACTGGCTACCAATTGGTGGCTTTTGCCAAATGGACGGGGAATCAGCAGCCGATACTAGAAAAGGAACTTTTGGCGCTGCCAGTTTTTGGAAGAAAACCAAAATTTTATTTGGTGGCGTATTAATGAACTGGATTACGGCATTTGTAATTTTCACTATTTTGGCGTGGGTTGGTATGCCACTTTTCCTAGACAATCAATTTACCGTCGCATCCGACACTCAAACCGCCTCTTCGCCGGTCGAAATTACTTCCGTAGCCGAGAACTCTCCTGCCAGCAAAGCCGGGCTCAAAGTCGATGATAAAATTCTCGCCGTAGATGGCAATCCAATGACTTTTGCTAACGACATCACCGAATACAACAGCGCGCACGCTGGCGAAACGGTCGTCTATACCATCCGGCGAATAGCCACAGTTTGTCTTAACCAACCGGATTGTTATATGGAGCCTTGTCCTTGTCTAGAAGAAGACAAAACCACAGTTTCTACTGACATTGCAGTCACCTTAAATCCTGAGGATGCTGATTATTTGCTCGGCGTAACTTTGAAAAGTAACGAGCAACTATCCTATTCAACTTGGTCCGCACCAATTGTTGGTATTGGCTTAACCGCGCAATTAACTGGCGAGACCTTTAAAGGTCTTGGCACCATGTTGTGGAATTTAGTCCGTGGTGTCGGCTCATTATTTAGTTTTGACGCCAACGTACGACAAGAAGGGCAAGAAGCCATTTCGGAAGTCGGTGATTCGGTATCGGGTCCAGTCGGAATCATTGGAGTTTTATTCCCAGCCTTTACTTCAGCCGGACCAGCCAATTTAGCCTTCCTCGCCGCGCTCATTTCAGTATCTCTAGCCTGTATGAATATTCTGCCGATTCCAGCACTTGATGGTGGACGTTGGCTCCTTATTGCCATTTTTAAATTACGTCGTAAAAAACTGACTAAAGAAGCTGAGGAGCGTATTGTCGCCCGTGCATTTGTGGTACTTTTAGTCATCATGTTTATCGTCACAATCCTAGATATCACGAGGTTTTTCTAAATGAAAAAGAAGAAGAGTAGAGCACCAAAGTTTGACTGGTGGCCAGTTGCTAGAAAAATAATTTTAATGTGTTTATGGGTGGTAGTGTCGGTACTAGCAGTCCAATTTATAGTGGGATTTTTAATGGTTCGCCTACTTTCGAAAGATGTTCTTGCGCAACCAGTCTGGACGGCTATCTACTCAGCAATTACCTATGTGCTAGCTATGGCACTCATCATTTGGGTTCCACCAGCAATCACCGCAAAATGGCACAAAAGTAAAAAAGCTGAATTTGTCTCACGCGATGATTTAGGTCTTCGCGGCTGGCCAACTTGGACAGACGTCGGGCTTGGTCCAGTTAGTTTTATCGTTGCCACGTTGCTTGCGGCACTTTTAGTTGCTCTCTTCACTATTTTTCCTTGGTTCAATGCCGAAGAAGCGCAAGCTACCGGCTTCAACGCCTTCATGGCAGGAACCGATCGTATTGTTGCGTTTTTAACTCTAGTAGTTGTCGCACCAATCGCCGAAGAAATCATCTTCCGTGGCTTTTTATATGGCAAAATCCGCCAACTACTCCATAAAAAGGTCTCAGAAAAATGGGGCATCGCCATTTCAATTTTAGTGGTATCAGTTTTGTTTGGTATTATCCATTTACAATGGAATGTCGGTGTTAATGTCTTCGCACTTTCCGTGGTTTTATGCGTCTTACGCGAAGTTACTGGCACAATTTACGCTGGGATTCTGACACATATGATTAAAAACGGCGTAGCGTTTTATTTATTATATGTCCTCGGTCTCAGCGCTTAGCTTAGTGTGATATAATAGTCTTATTATGAGACTTTCAAATACTTTTGTGAAAACTTTGCGCGAAGCGCCAAAAGACGAAATCGCGCGAAATGGCGTATTACTAACCCGCGCAGGTTATGTGCATAAAGAAATGGCCGGAGTGTATGATTATCTACCTTTGGGGCTCCGAGTAATTGAAAACATCAAGCGCATCGTACGTGAAGAACTAGATGCTCTTGGCTGCCAAGAAGTTTTAATGTCATCTCTGCAAAATCCAGAACCTTGGGAAAAGACCGGTAGATTTAACGACCAAGCAGTCGATATTTGGTTCAAAACTGAACTCTCTTCTGGTGGTAAATTAGGTCTCGCACCAACTCACGAAGAGCCAATTGTGAATATGTTGAAATCTTATATTGCTAGCTACAAGGATTTGCCACTTTACGTTTATCAATTCCAAACCAAGTTTAGAAATGAACTCCGCGCCAAGTCTGGTTTGATGCGCGGACGCGAATTTTTAATGAAAGATCTCTACAGTTTCCATACTTCAGAGGAAGATTTGGACAGATTTTATAAAGAAGTTGAAAAAGCCTACACGCGCATTTTTGAAAGAATTGGGCTCGGAGAAGATACTTATGAAGCGTTCGCGAGTGGTGGAATTTTCTCCAAATATTCACATGAATATCAAACTGTGTTGCCAGTAGGCGAAGACACGATTTACTATAATCAGGACCATTCAGTAGTACTAAATAAAGAAGTCTATAACGATGAGGTTTTGGCTGATCTTGGTGTTACTGGAACTGAATTTGCTGAAACTACTGCCGCGGAAGTAGGAAATATCTTCAAACTAAAATTCAAATATTCCGAACCTTTAGGGTTAAAATTCTCCAGTGACAACAATGAAATGAAAACCGTCTACATGGGCTGCTATGGCTTTGGTGTGTCCCGCGTGATGGGGGTAATTGCCGAAAAATTTGCTGATGAAAAAGGCCTCTGCTGGCCAGAATCAATTGCTCCGTTCAAATACTATCTAGTCGGTATTGGCGAAGAAGGTACTAAAAAGGCCGAGGAATGGTACAAAGGGCGCGAAAACGAAGTATTATTTGATGACCGCGACGCTCGTCCGGGTGAAAAATTTGCCGACGCCGAACTGATGGGTATTCCATACCGTGTAGTAGTTTCCGACAAGACTCTTGCTTCGGATTCTGCCGAAGTGACAAATCGTCGCACCGGCGAGTCAAAACTTGTCAAACTATCTGAAATTTAGTATTGACATTGAAATAGATTTAAGATAAACTTATAACGGTTTAAAATTGGAGCTTTCCTATGATTAAAAAAAGTATCAGTCTGACTGCCGAAGGCAAAAAAGAATTAGAAAAAGAGCTCGAAGAGCTAATTAAAGGTCGTCCAGCCATTGCTGAAAAGATTGCCACGGCCAGAGCTTTTGGTGATTTATCTGAAAACGAAGAATATAGCTCCGCTAGAAGTGAACAAAAAATGGCCGAAGGCCGCATTTTAGAGATTCAAGACATTTTGAAAAACGCCAAAATTATTCGTGGTGGCAAAAAGAGCTCTGTTTCGCTCGGCGCCACAGTGGTCCTCGACATGGGCGGACACGAAGTAACTTACACCCTGGTTGGTGCAACTGAAGCAAATCCATTAGAAGGCAAAATTTCCGACGCTTCGCCAATTGGTAAAGCTGTTTTGGGTCACAAAGCTGGCGAAACTATTGATTTCAACGGGAAAAAGGTTAAGATTGTCGAGATAAAATAATTATAGTATAATTATTTTATGTTACTCGAAGACTATCGCAACGAAAGATTAAAAAAATTAGAAGAAATCAGAAATCGCGGAATTGATCCGTACCCGGCTAAAGCCCACCGGAACACCAAAATTCTTGACGTGGTCAATCATTTTGATGAAAAACAAGGTCAAGAAGTTTGTATCGCGGGCCGCGTCACCGCCATTCGGTCATTTGGCAAGCTAGTTTTTTTGAAATTGCGTGATTATACGGGTGAAGTGCAAATTTTTATGAAAGCCGTGCCAGAAGAAACGCCGGAAGGTCTATTTGGCGCAAAAGATATTCGTTTACTTGACATTGGTGATTTCGTAGAAACGACTGGTATCGTAGATAAATCACAAACTGGCGAAATCTCCGTATTTTCTAATTTCGTGAGACTCTTAACTAAATCTCTCCGACCACTACCTGAAAAATTTACCAACAAGGAAGAGCGCTATCGTCGTCGTTATGTTGATATGAACGTCAATCCAGAAGTTCGCGAACGCTTGGTGCGCCGATCTAAATTCTGGCAAGCTACGCGCGATTTCATGAACCAACATGGCTTTATCGAAATCAACATTCCAGTACTTGAGCACACGACTGGCGGTGCTGACGCTACGCCGTTTACCACTCACATGAACGCCCTAGATGAAGATTTTTATCTTCGCATTTCTCACGAGCTTCCTTTAAAACGTCTTCTTGGCGGTGGCTTTGAAAAAGTCTACGACATTGGCCCGCGTTTTAGAAACGAAGGCGTCGATGACGAACATTTACCAGAACACATCGCTTTTGAATCCTACGCCGCATACGAAAATTACGAAGACGGCATGAAATTTTATGAAGAAATGATTAAATACGTTTGTCGCGAAACATGGGGAACTTTGAAATTCAACGTCGGTGGTTTTGAAATCGATTTGAATTGTGAGTGGCCACGCATTAAATACGCCGATTTGCTCCGCGAAAAGTTCAACGTGGACGTATTCCATCCTGATCGCGTGCAATTGATTCGAATTTTGAAGGAAAATGGTGTAGAAACGAATTTTGAAGTGTCGGATGCTAGACTTATCGACCACGTCTGGAAACTGATTCGCAGAACTTCCGCCGGGCCATACTGGTTAGTTGAAGAACCTTTGTCACTGTCGCCGCTCGCGAAAAAATCCGCCACTAATCCATTAGTTACCGAAAGATTCCACCCAATTATTGCCGGCACCGAAATGGGCAATGGCTTTTCCGAGCTCAACGATCCTTTGGACCAGCTAGAACGTTTTAAAGAACAACAAGCCGCCCGCGACGCCGGCGACGAGGAAGCTCAAATGCTCGATATGGATTTTGTGGAAATGCTAGAATACGGTATGCCACCAGCCTGTGGTTGGGGTAATTCTGAACGCAATTTCTGGCTGCTTGAAGGTGTGCCAGGTAGGGAAGCCGTACCGTTCCCAACAATGAAGAACAAAGAAGACTAAAATTCTATAGTTTTGTGCCGAGATTTTAAACCTTGGGTTATATGAAGAGAAGTTTTTGGCACGTCAAAATATTTGGAAAGCAACTTAATTAGAGCAGTATTAGCTTCACCATCGTGAGCTTTTGCCCGAAGATAAACCATCAGTTCAAATTCCCCTGTTTTGACGATTTTTTCTTGAGAAGAACCCGGTTTAACTAAAACAAGATATTTTGCCATATATTTATTATATCACACTTATGCTAAAATGTCAATTTTTTTACATTTTTTACCATATTTTTAAGAAAATAAACACTTGCACAATAGGATAAATAAACTTATAATGGTTATATATACAAACATAGAGTGAGAGTTAATGAAAAACAAAAGACAAGTAGACTGTATTTCACAGGTGCAACATAAAGGTATTTTGTATGCACTACTATGCACGTTTATAACAATTGTTTTTTGCGCTCACAACACTCCTTCTGCAGGTGCAATTGCCAAACAAAGCACCTTGACCATTAGCGACAGCGCCCCACTACTCAGCATCAATATTCTTCCTTCTTCTAGTGGTACTTTTGGTAAAACTGCAAACAACACCATTAGTGTCACGACCGATAATTTCACTGGCTATAGTTTGATTATCGCAGCTGAGAATTCTACGAGTTTAGTTAATGGAAACGACGACGAAATTACGTCTATAAGTACAGCTATTGACGAAACAACTTTCACAAATAATAGCATCTACAATAATCAATGGGGATATAAACCAAGTCAATATGTCACAACCAGTAACAACATCAACACTACCATCCAGAATTCAAACTTCTTACCAATTGCGCCAACCACTGGTAGTCTTTTGGCAGTTACTACCGCCGCAAATAACGTAGCCGACACTTACACCATTGCCTTCGGCGCCAGAATTGACATGAGCTTGCCGGCCGACACCTACACTCATACTTACGTCTTAATGGCAGTGGCTAATTCAATCGTCTATAACATCACCTATGACGATAATACTAACGAAACCGTAACAAGTATGCCTTCGCCAAATCCACAAGCATTAAATATTGACGGCGGTACGCCAGCCGCTGATTCTCATGCCGCACTCAGTAATGCCGTACCAGTAATGAACGCTACAGCAGTAAGATCGTTTGGTGGTTGGTGCACGGTCGCAACTACCTATAATTCTAATACTGGTAATGATGAATGCTCAGGTACAATTTACCAGCCTGGTGACGATTACCCGATTGATCAGACCGTGGATGGCACCAATATTACACTTTACGCAATTTGGCTAACCGATCCATTCCCGATAGTTTGGAGCCAGATGGGAAAATGTATATTTGATGGAGCAGAAGACACAAATAATGGATATCTTTCTGGTTCAGAATGTTCTGATTATTCAAGTTATAAATTCATTGATACTGGAGTAGCACTTTATAGTGCGTCAAATTATAACAAAGATTACGAAGTGCATTTTACAGTCGACCGCTATATACCAACTGAACAACCGGAATCTCAGTCGACTATCTTCAATGATAAATTGTCGTCTAGCGTGACCGCTAGTCCGTGGGGTGGTAAATCGCCAGGCTTAGTGATTCGTCGGAATGGTAGCGGGATCGAAATCAAATCGACCTATGGTGCGCCCACCACGACTGATGGTGCTAGAATTGTATCAAAATCTGGGACTAACGCTTTCGCTGGCACTGACATTCGAATCTTTAGAATCAACGGCGTAATTTATTCAAGCATAGATAATGGCCCGTTGATTGAACTTCAAGATTATACTTCGTTTAATCAACAATTTGGACTTAGTGCTTGGTTTGGAGCTTACCCGGACAATGTGAATTGTTCCGAAGGTTGTACAGCAGGGAAGCGGATTCTTGAAGGTGAATTAAGTAATATGTATATTAGGTTAGGTGATTTTGATGAATCAAACTTGCATGAAATTACTTTAGATGTGAATGGTGGTACGCTAGCGGGTGGTTCATCTATGTTAATAGTGGATGGCGATGCGATTGGCAACAATCTAGAAACCCCGGCTAGGACAAATTGGCTATTTGATGGGTGGTATGACGAAAGCAACCAATTAGTAAATGCAGCTACGGTGCCAGATTCTGACGAAACGTATACTGCGCATTGGACAAAAACAGTTACATTGGCGCAAATTACAAATTCGACAATTAATATAAATACAGGTGACACAGAAAGCATTATTGTCACTAACTCGGCTGAGCTCGAGCCATATACATTTAGTTCGAATAATAGTTCCATTGCCTCAGTTGATCCATCCACTGGACTTGTAACTGGTGTAGCGGCCGGTACTGCTATTATCACAATGACGGGCACAAGGTCCAGCACTACGCAAACGATTGAGGTGACCGTAACTGGTAGCTCCTATACGGTTTCGTTTGATGCGGCTGGCGGTTATAGCGTGAGTGATCTTTCGGTGGGGGGTGGTGCAACACTTACCGAGATCCCTTATACGGAAAGATCTGGGTATGTGTTAGAAGGTTGGTATACTGGGCCTAATGGCACCGGCACCAAATTAGACACTTCAACACAAATTACGGCTTCTATTGAATACCATGCCCATTGGCTTCCTGGCGACTTTGTTTGTAGGACTGCAGAAGAACTTCATGTTGAGCAATGTTTGCAAACTACTGACAGCAGTGGTGGCGGTTGTCGTAGCACAGGTTTTTCGGCTTCACAAAATATTACCTATGGATATCTAGTAAATTCTCTGACTTTGAAACCTGGTGCTGCTTATGATTGTGATGTAGACTATGATGGGATATATGATGCTGAGACTGAAAGATTTTATTATTTCGGTATGGAAAATGGAAATGCAAAATTAGTCCATTATGCTAACTTAACAAATATAAGTCAATCTTACAACAATGCACTCACTTATCTTCCGAATGCTGTGCTAGACCCACAGAGTCCTTCAACTCCGGTTTGGGATAACCCACACCTAGTGACTTATTCAGATGGTGATTACGCTGGCAAGGCGGCTCGATTCATGACCTATCCTGAAATTACCAACGGTCTTTGGGGTGGCACTAATGCTGGTCTAACTCCTACCGATGGGTCAAGTTTATACTTGTTTGAAAAATCAGCCTTTGCAAACACCACGATTACCGATGGTATTTGGCTCGAAAAACAGACTAATTATAATAACCGGATTCAGACGAGGAGTCGTGGCTTAACGCATGGTAATACTTCTGCGAATGCGCCACGTGCGACAATCGTATTTCCTGAAGCATACCTTGAAAAATACTTTGTGCCGCCGGCAAATTATGTGATCACTTTTGATCGCCAAAACGGAACAGCGACCTTTACGGAAACAATCACTCCTGGTAGTGAGTTAAATACAGCTTACCCACAGACTGATCCAACCTATACCGATCATATTTTCCAAGGTTGGTACACTGCGTCTTCTGGTGGAACTCAAATTTCTAGTACAACAGTGCCAAGTGGCGATACAACTTATTATGCTCAATGGAAAGGTACAGTAGCACTTGCTCAAGTTTCCAATAATACCCTTACGGTGGTAGAGGGTGGTAACACCACCGCTTCGGTAGCAAATGCAACTGACCTTGAAACCTTTACATTCTCATCAAGTAACACCAGTATAGCTACAGTTGATTCTTCGACTGGCGTGGTAACTGGTGTAGCCGAAGGCACAGCTTACATCTCGATTACTGGTACGGATTCCCATGCTACAAATAGCAATATCATAACTGTAAACGTAGTGGATCCTTCCTCGGTTTATCGCATAACTTTTGACCCGCAGAATGGCGAGAACACATCTTATGCTGATGTACTGGTTGGTAATACAATTGGTGGACAAATGCCAGTCAATAATCCTACTTGGGCAAATCATGTATTCCAAAGGTGGTATGATTCTGCTACCGGTAACACCGTAACGAGCGCGACCGAACCAACTGGCAATATGACCGTATATGCAGAATGGAAGTTGGATGTGACTCAGGCAGTGATTGCCGATAATGATTTAACTGTTCCAGCTGGCGAAAGTGTTACGATTGGTATATCTAATTCATCTGCATTAGAGTCTTACACTTTCAGTTCTAACGATACATCGATTGCGACCGTAGACGCTTCGACCGGTGTCGTAACTGGTGTAAATGCTGGTACTGTAAATATTATTATGACTGGTTCACAATCTAATCTAACCAAGACGATTGAGGTCGAGGTAACACCAGCAGTGGTGGTGCAGTATAGAGTAACATTTAATACTAATGGTGGCACTTTAGACAATAATGCTTCCAGCACTAGAGATGTAGATAGTGGTAGTGCAGTAGGATCTCTCCCGACTGCTTCTAAGACAAATTACAGGTTCTTCGGTTGGTACACGGATGATGGGACTTTCTATGAAGAAGTTGATCCGTCGACGGTCGTAAATAATAATGTGACTTATTATGCAAGGTGGGTAGAAGATATTAGCAGCTTCCCAATTGTATTTGCCGAAATTAACGCTTGTCAGTTTAATGGGACTTCAGCGATTACTGGTGACTATTGTTTGAAAGACGAAGTTAATAATACTTCTATTGATAAAACTAAAACTTATATAGATACTGGTGTATCGCTTTATACGGCTGCGAACTATAACAGTGACTATGAAATTGGCTTTACAATTGTAGACTTTGATTTTGACAGTATTAGACAGATGACGATGATGCAGGACAAGTACGAAAATGGAACGAACTGGCCAGGTCTGGCTGTACGTAGATATGATGAAACGAATTATATTGAGTTTACGCATAGTATGAACGGGACGAAAGCTTCTGATCACTCGATTCTCGCATCATCAGTGAAGCGAGTTGTAGTTGTTAGACAAAGCGGAGTAATCAAGTATAGTATTAATGGTGGCAATTTGATAACCCTTCAGGATACCAATAGCTTGACAGCGCAAAACTTTGATCATACAGTTTGGTTTGGCGCATCGGCTAAATCTAATAAGACTCCACAAAGGCAGTCAATTGCTAAAATAACTGACATGTATGTTAAACTTGGTGCTCCGACTGAATATACAGTAGATCTTGAAGTTGATGGCGGGGAATTGCCAGCCAACGCCCAAAGTAATTACACCATTACAATTGGTGATCCAGTAGGTGCTTTACCGACTCCGACTGCACCGAGCGCTAATTATACCTTTGCTGGATGGTATGATGGGAATACTTTGGTTAGCGATGGTACACAGTATATTCCAACCGGTAATGTAGTTCTAACTGCACATTGGACTTATAGCTCTTCGGACACGCCGGTGCCGTTCGATGTATCAAATAATGCGACGCGTGGCTATAAGACAATAATTAATCAATGGGTGCAAAGCCCGGTGAATATTACGACCTTTAATACGGCATCGCCAATTAATAACTCGACTTGGGGCAATACGAGCGAGCTTTCTGAGGCGCAATTCTGGACCACTTTAAAAAATAACTTTGAGACTAATGATTGTAAAGTACCAAGTTATGGTGATGCGGCAACTACAACGCCAAACCCGACAGCCTGGGCGAATGGTTCGGTAGACTGCTCAAAACCAGATGTGTATGATACTTTAATCGGTGCTCCGCTTAATGTATACTTATATAACAACCAAACTCTGGGTGCACAAGTGTCTTATGCAGAGGCTTCTGATGGTATTATTCGCAATCTAATTCCTGGAAATACTTACAAATGGGTGAAAGATGGCGATAACACGGTTTATGGTTATGTTACAGTCACATCTAATAACTCGGATTATGGCACCCGTTGGGTTGACGCCGGCACAATCAGAAATGTGCGTGATCTTGGTGGTTTGCCAGCCGATACGGATGGCGATGGAACGGTGGATGCTTATGTTAAATATGGTAAATTGTTCCGTGGTGAGAAGCTAGGTACTGAATCTGCGACAAAACTAACCAATCTTGGAATTACCAAAGAGTACAATGTTGGTGACGAATATGCAAGTGATACGCATCTTTCAAATTACGAGTATAGCCAAGTGATTCATTATAACTTTAATTATAATTCTGGCGATGAGAATAATCCTAATTCTAACTATATGAAAGCCTGGAATGTGGTGACAGATATTATGGAGGACGTTACTAACGCTAACAATCCTCAAAATATCTACTTCCACTGCCGTGTAGGCGCTGACCGGACTGGCACCGTAGCATATCTTCTCGAAGGTCTTCTTGGTGTGCCAGATGAAGAAAGATATCAAGAATACTCACTTACACACCTCTCTGGTTTATTTGATAGAACAAGGTACTATAAGGAAAAGAGTAGCTCCAATAACTTGAAATTCGTCTACATGCTAGGATATTTAAAAACTAATGCTGATATCTTAGCGTGGTATATGCAAAATCCAAACGCTAGTTCTTCATTGATTGCGTCATTTAAGTCGGCAATGACCACTCAGATTTCGTCGCCTTCACCAGCACCGGCAAATAATCCACAGCAAAGTCTCAGTACACCTAGCAGCTCCGACAGTAAAAAGTCAACGATCTCTAAAGATACCAGTGTTAATGACGGTTACGCTGCACCCCTTGGCGTATATGAAACATCCATCGAAGATGATTTCAGTGTTAGTGAAACGCAATCATTATCCGCCGCTGAGTTAGCCGTCGTTACCGCAACCGCAGTTGCTTCTGGAGCAGCAGTTTCTTATGTCATTGCTAAGAACAAAAAAGACGAAGAAGGGTCATAGATATGACAAAATTCAAATTAGTGTCTAAATACCAACCGACTGGTGATCAACCAAGAGCTATCAAACAGCTTACGGACGGCGTTTTAGCAGGTGTAAAAGAACAGACCTTACTTGGCGTAACTGGCTCTGGTAAAACTTTTACTATGGCTAATATTATAAAGAATGTACAAAAACCAACCCTGGTCCTCGCTCACAACAAAACTTTAGCCGCTCAACTATATTCCGAATTTAGAGAGTTTTTCCCGGAAAACGAAGTCCATTATTTTGTATCTTATTTTGATTATTACCAACCAGAAGCATACATCGCCTCAACCGACACTTATATTGAAAAAGATTCTGCTATTAATGACGAAATCGACCGCCTGCGCCATGGCACCACGGAAGCCCTACTTTCGCGAAATGACGTCATCGTAGTCGCCTCAGTATCCTGCATCTACGGTATTGGCTCACCAGAAAACTACTTAGAAATGTCCTTCGAAATAAAACGCTACGAAAACATTTCGCAACTAGATTTTATTCGCAAACTAGTTAACATTCAGTACCACCGCAATGATCTTGCATTTGAACGTGGCAATTTTCGCGTAATGGGCGACACTATTGATCTGTATCCAGCCAATGGTGAATTTGCCTACCGCTTTGAATTCGGATTTGATACTCTAGAAGAAATCAAAATCGTCGATCCTTTGACTTTTGAAACGCGCGAAAAACCAGAAAAAGTGCACATTTTTCCAAACACGCATTATGCCACGCCAAAAGATCAACTAAAAAGAGCGCTTGATGCTATTCGCGCAGAATTTAATGAACGATTGGCTTATTTTAAAGAACATGAAAAATATCTAGAGGCCGAAAGATTATCCCAACGCACCAAATATGATCTCGAAATGCTCGAAAGCACCGGTTTTGTAAAAGGAATTGAAAACTATTCCAGACACCTAGAAGGAAGAAAAGCCGATGAACCGCCTTCCACCCTGCTCGACTTCTTCCCAGACGATTACCTTTTGATCGTGGATGAATCGCACATGACCTTACCACAAGTTCGCGGCATGTATAATGGTGACCACGCCAGAAAAGTAACCCTAGTCGACTATGGCTTTAGACTACCTTCAGCACTAGATAACCGGCCATTAACTTATGGCGAGTTTCAAAAACGCGTGAACCAAGCTATTTATGTGTCCGCCACGCCAGGCGAATATGAATTAGAACACTCACCAGAACCAGCCGAGCAAGTCATTCGCCCAACTGGTTTACTCGACCCAGAAGTCGAAGTACGAAGTTCAGACGGGCAAATCGACGATTTAATGGAGGAAATTGACAAACGCATTGCCAAAGGTCAACGCACGCTAATTACGACTCTTACCAAACGAATGGCAGAAGATTTAACCGACCATTTGAAAGAACGCGGTGTTAAGACGGCCTACATTCATTCCGACGTAGACACCTTGGAAAGAAGCGATATTCTAAGAGATTTACGCGAAGGTGTCTATGATGTACTAGTAGGCATTAACCTTCTTCGTGAGGGCCTAGATCTTCCAGAAGTATCCTTGGTAGCCATCCTTGATGCGGACAAAGAAGGGTTCTTACGTAGTGAATCAGCTCTCATTCAGACAATTGGTCGTGCCGCTAGACACGTAGAAGGTAAAGTCATCATGTACGCCAACTTCATCACCGAAAGTATGGAAAAAGCCATTTCCGAAACTAATCGCCGTCGCGAAATCCAAAAACAATACAATGCTGAGCACAATATCACGCCAACCTCCATTAAAAAAGAGGTTTCGCTCGGACTTCGAGCAATTATTCCAGAAAAAGAAGTTGAGAGCAAATTAAATATTAAAAAAATTCCAAAAGATGAACTACCAAACCTAGTAAAACAGTTGTCGTCCGAGATGCAACTCGCTGCCGCCAACCTCGAATTCGAAAAAGCTGCTTTACTTCGCGATGAAATCGCCAAAATCAAAGAGTTTATGCTATAATAAATATGTAATGAGTGGGCAAGTAGATTATGCCACTTTAGAAAAAATCAGAAAACGCATTCGGGCATGCGATTATTTATCAGTCGCTCAAATTTTCTTACAGAATAACTTCCTACTTGAACGAAGACTATCACACAGCGATATTAAACCACGCTTACTTGGACATTGGGGCACTTGCCATGGCATCAATGTCACTTATGCGAACCTAAAATACTATTTTGATAACCAAAAAGAATTCACTTTCATCCTAGGACCTGGGCACGGCTTCCCGGCTTTACAAGCAAATCTATTCATTGACGGCAAACTCGCTGAAATCGACGAAAAAGCCAAACCAAATTATGAGGGCATTAAGTATATTTGTCGTCATTTTTCGTGGCCAGACGGCTTTCCGTCACACGCTAGTCCAATCACACCAGGCGTTATTACTGAAGGTGGTGAACTTGGCTATGCTCTAGCTAATGCCTACGGCGTAGCACTTGGCCATCCAGAAAAAACTTTAGCCGTATTAATTGGTGATGGGGAATTAGAAACCGCCACCGCCATAGATTCCTTAAACCTAAGAAACCTAATGGCTAGTCCAGCAAACGGTACCGTATTACCAATCCTTCATTTGAACGGTTATAAGATTTCTGCACCATCACTATACGCTAGAAAATCCGAAAGAGAGTTAAACGAACTGATTCGCGGATTTGGCTTTACGCCAGTTTGGATCTACGGAAGCGATCCTGAAGATTTCCAAAAAGCTTTAAATAAAAAAGTTGACTCGCCATTTTATATTTTAAGAACCGCCAAAGGCGAAACAGGGCCAAATCTACACCACGATGCTCATCAAATCCCTTTGAAGAAACCAGCCACCAGTGTCAAAGAGCTCCAAGAACTTACTAAATGGTTAGAGTCCTATGAATTTAATAAACTATTTGACAAAGAGAAAGGGTTCCTTCTATGATTGATAAAGTTGAATACCCCGGTCTAGAATACCATTCACCAGCCGAAAAAATCGGAAGCCTTCTAGCGCAACAATTAAAAAATGACAAACATTTTTATTTCTTCTCACCAGACGAAACCACCTCTAATAAATTCACTGAGGTTTTTGATACCGCTAAACGCGCATGGGGAGACTTGCCAATTAAAACTTGGGACTTACCATCAGCTCCGGATGGTCAAATTATAGAAATGCTATCAGAAAACGTCTTGTTTTCAACTATGACCGGTCACCTAATGAACGGGGAACCAGCCATGATGGGAAGCTACGAAGCATTTTTCTCAGTCATTACGTCTCAGTTATTACAGCAAATCAAATTTATTAAGCAATCGAAATCAGTCAATTGGCGTAAGCCAATGCCAGCTGTGAATTTACTTTCTACCTCAACTTGCTGGCGACAAGACCATAATGGTTTCACACACCAATCACCAGCTCTAATTTCTACACTCCTATCACTGCCTTCAAACTTAGCCAACTGCATTTTTCCAGTCGATGACGTAGCGGCTGAGGTGGCCTTTGAATTCATGCTTAATTCGCAGAATGTTGTAAATCTTACAACATTCAATAAAACCCCGTCCCCTCGTTATATCGACTCTCATCACGCCAAATATCTTTTTGATAATGGTGGAGCTTCAATTTATCAGTTTATTTCCGACGAAAAACCAGAAATTATTCTAACAGCAGCTGGTGATATTGTGACGCACGAAACAATTGAAGCGATCAAAATTTTGCGAAGTGATTTACCAAAACTCAAAATGCGTTTTGTTGGTATTAATTCTTTGTCCTATCGTGCCATCGGTACAACTGATAACAAACTGTCTGCTGAGAAGTTTACCGAATTGTTTGACGAGCATATACCAATCATCGCTAACTTCCACGGCTATCCAGAAACCTTAGAAAACATTTTGGAAAATTATACTGAAAGACGAAGACTGCGCGTACATGGTTTCAACGAAGAAGGTTCTACCACTACACCATTTGAAATGCTTCGAAGAAATGCCGCCTCCCGCTACAATATCGCCATCGATGTGGCAGAATTACTTGGGCAAGACGCGTTAGTCGCAAAATACAACAATCTACTCACTGCAAATCACGACTACGCTGTGCAATTTGGCGAAGATTTGATAAAATAACCTTGTCATGGAATTATTTATTTTATTTATTACACTAGGCATTTTTGCCGAAACAACAATTTTGTTGTTCAAAAAACTTACACCAAATTTTAATAGCAAACGCAAAATTTATGTTGATACTTCAGTTCTAATCGACGGAAGGATCCTAAACATTGCTAGAAGTGGCTTTTTAGATGGCGATTTAATCATTTTAAAAAGCGTGCTACTCGAACTACAGCTTTTAGCCGACGGTAAAGATTCCGACAAAAGAAACCGCGCAAGAGCTGGACTTGAAGTAGTATCTGAACTTGAGCGAGTTATTAATATCAATACCGAAATACTAGACAACGGAAGTGGTCATAAAAAGGTTGACGAAGAACTTTTGAAGATTGCCAAAGAAACTCGCGGTACAATTCTAACCCTAGACTATAATTTAATCAAAGTTGCTGCCGCAGAAAAAATCGAAACCTTAAACATCAACGATCTCGCACTCGCCGTAAGAAATGAATTTTTGCCAGGCGAAAAAATCAAGATTAAGATTACTGAAAAAGGTTCCAATCGTGGGCAGGGCGTCGGCCATTTGGCAAATGGCACTATGGTGGTAGTAGACAATGCTGCTAACAAAGTAGGGAAAGAAGTTATCGTCGAATTTGTCAAATTCTACGAAACTTCCGCTGGCAAAATGATTTTTGCAAAACTACTTAAAAAGAATTAATTACTAAGAACCGTTGTCGTCAATCTTCGGCTTGGTTGGAGTAAGGGTAATTTCTGAAACTGCTGTGTAACCAGCCTTATCACTAACCATTATCTTAACTGATGACTCCCAACCTTCAATTTTGTAACCACTCACTATACCACTGGCACTAATCGAAATACCACTTTGTTCTTCGCCATCAATGAATAACGAATAACCATAAATACTCTCACTTCCTTCACGAATCGTGGCAAAAATTGTACCACTACTATTAACCGAAACCGAAACTGAAGGTGGAACATACTTACAATCATCATTTACTTCACGATTATATGGCTCTGGCACGTTATAACTTTCTTCTTTAGTCATAGGATCAGTGACTTTAGTAACCTCAATACTAATCTTGTAAGCTTCCGGCGTACAAGCCGCGGCCAGCAAATGATTATAACGGTTAAAGACTAACTCTTCTTTAAAGATACCTGAGTTCTTCTTTTCGTTATACCAGCTTGGCCAAATATCAGTTTGACCATTAACGGTCAAACGTTGCATGCCTGCTGGTTGAACTGGCTGATCGCCATAATGCCATTTGCCCTCCGGTTCATAAACTTCCTTGTGGACGCGTTCCATATAGTTGTGCACCACATAACGCACCGGATCACCTGAACCAGTACCGCTATTACGGAAACCGCTACCATCATGATTGCCGTTCCAAACAAAAGTAGAAAGTGCTGTAGAATAACTCTCAATTAACGAGTCCTTCACAACTGAAGAATTTTCCGTAGTCGTAGTACCAGTTTTAGTGGCAGTCCAAACGTCAGGGATATTAAAACCAACTGTGCTATTTGACCAACGAGCACCACGATCACTTAGAATATTTGAAATCATATATGCTACTTGCGGATCTACTACACTCTTAGCTGGAGAATCGGTCCAAGTTTCAATTACGTCACCAGCAGAATTTTTAATCTCTAACACGTAAGTTAAATCTTTATATGAACCACCACGAGCAAGGGAAGCATAGGCGTTAGCATGCTCCACCATACGTACACCACAACCGGAACCAATCGCGATAGAAAGACCATAATTACTAGAACCCCTACAATAAGTCACATCACCTAGCGCGTGAGCAATTTCAAGAGAATTTTCAATACCATTAATATACAGTGCCTTTACTGCCGCAATATTGAGTGAGTGACCAAGCGAGAAGCGAATTGTCACATTGCCGTAGAAAGTATTAGTTGCATTAGTCATAGTACATCTTCCGCCAGTACCAGCACAATAAATCTTATCGATGTTCTCATCTTTTAGAATAGTACCTGGACCATAATTAATACCTTCACGTTTCATGAATAATGGTGCGTAATCAAGAATTGGCTTAATTGATGAACCTGGCTCAATAAAACCGTCTGTAGTCACATTAAGCTCACCATAAGTTGGATTAAAGAAATCGGAAGAACCAACCATCGCAATAACTTGAGATGTTTCAACATCAATTGAGACAATCGCCAGATTATCCGTACCATTCTTATACAAATGATCACGACCAATAGCGATAGAATCTTCAGCAATTTGTTGTGCACGATAATCAAGCGTGGTTTTAATCGTCCAACCACCAGTGCGCATTACGGAAATACCATATTTGTCTTCCAATTGTTTTTTAACTTCCAGCACGAAATGCGGAGCTTTCATGTCAGCATATTGGCTAGATTCCGGTTTAATCGTATCAAGAATTGGCACGGCTTTTGCTTCTTCAGCTTCTTCCTTGGTAATGACGCCCATCTCCGCCATTACATCTAGCGTGTGTTGTTGACGCCAAAGCAAGTTTTCATTTCCGTAAGTATTATATGGATTTAAAACGGCAGGGTTATTTGGAATGGCCGCAAGAAGTGCCGCTTCAGCCAGTGTTAATTCCTTTGCCGGCTTACCAAAATAAGTCCGTGCCGCAGATTCAATACCATTACGACGACCGCCATAAGGTGATTGATTAAGATACATAGTCAGAATCTCTTCCTTGGAATACATCCGCTCAAGCTCAATAGCTAAAATCAACTCCTTAATCTTACGTGAAAGACCACCACGATCGGCGCTAGCCGCCTCGTCTGCAAAATACACCTGCTTGATAAGCTGCTGAGTAAGGGTAGAACCACCCTGGACTTGCTTACCAGTCAAAGTCATAAAGGTTGCACGAGCTAAGCCAAGAATATCTACACCAATATGGTTATAAAAATTCTTATCCTCAATAGCGATAGTCGCCCATTTAATATTGTCCGGAATATCTTCTTCGCTAATTACTAATCGATAGTTTTCATTACCGGTATCCTTCCAGAGTACCACACCATTACGATCTAAATACGTGTTGACCGTTTCGGAAATGGTCATTTCTTCAAGACGGATTTCGTCAAGATCTTTTTTATAATATAAGAACAAACCGCCAATAAAAATCACTAAGAGCAAGAAACAAACACCAATAAACTTCAGGATGGCTTTTTGCCCACGCCAAGAAAACCACCATTTAAAAACACGTTTCGGATGAAGGCGAGCAAAAAATCTCTTGACTGGATCCTTCGGCAAAGTTGCCAAATCTTCGGCCTTGCGACGAGATTCTTTTTCTTTTTTGGCCTTACGTCTGTCACTCCAATTGGCGAAAAAACCACCGTTCTTTTTGGTTGTTTTTTTCTTGCTTTTTTTAGCTTTAGCCATTTCTTCTTCTTCCTTTGTTTCAGATGTATTTTCTGGGGAATTTTCTACTGGAGAATCTTTCTTTTCTTCTTCAAGATTCTCATTCTTATCGGCTGGCAAAATAACATCCACATTATTCTTTTTAACCATATAAATATTATAACACGTGTTATAATAATTACTATGAAAAAGTTCCATTTTAAGTCAGTGGTTCAGCTTGCTAATATGAAATTGTCAGTCAAATCTGCCGCTATTGTATTAGCCTCTTCAACGTTGATTTCAGCACTCCTTGGTCTTTTTCGCGACCGCTTGTTAAATTCCTACTATCTTGGTACTTATCCGACTGGCATTGACGCCTATACGGCCGCTTTTACCATTCCGGATTTTATGTTTTTCATTCTAACTTCTGGCGCCTTAGCAGTCTCATTTATTCCTGTATTTAATCAACGTTTGGCAACTGGTAATAAAAAATCAGCCTGGGAATTGTCGTCAAGTCTGTTAAACTTACTAGCACTTCTGACTCTCATCACTAGCGTCCTAATTATGGTTTTTGCAGACCCTCTGATTCGCTATGTTGTAAGTCCTGGCCTCGATGAATCCGGTATGATTCTAGCCATCAATATGACTCGCGTAATTGCAATTAATCCATTTCTATTTTCGATTGCCACCGTATTAACGTCAATCCAACAAGCAGTAGGAAGATTCGTCTTTTATTCATTTGCACCTGCTATATATAATATAGGCATTATTATCGGCATTACATGGTTTACTGGCGGGATTAACTTATTCGGCGTGCAATTATTTGAAGGTGGTATCATGGGCGTAGCACTAGGTGTGATTTTAGGTGCCGTAATGCAGCTAATTATCTCCTTAATTGGTTTATTTGGGTTAGGATTTGATTATGAATTCAAGATTCGCTGGAGAAACCAAGGCTTCCAAACCATCTTACGACTTTTACCACCACGCTCACTAGACCAGGGGATTGACTATGTTAATGCCATCGTCAACACCAACCTATCCTCCCGCATGGGCGCCGGAGCAGTCAGGTCATTCAACCAAGCTTCATCCTTACACCAAATGCCAGTAAACTTAATTGGTGTGGCAATTTCGACCGCCTTCTTCCCGAAACTAACCGAAGAATTAGGCACAGGTGACAATAACGAGTTTTATAACACTTTTAGAAAAGCCTTAAGAACCATCATTTGGATTGCGATGCCGGTAGCAATCATTGCCTTCTTTACACGAGGTTACGTAACGAGTTTTATATCAAACATTGGTAACAACGACCAAAACGGCACCATCGCCTCGGTGCTCGGCACTTTATGTATTGCAATTTTTGCTAGATCAGTCTTCCATATCGCCTCGCGTGGTTTTTATGCTTACCAAGACACTAAGACACCATTTAGAGTTTCTATTATTGCTATTGGTCTAACTATATTATTATCTATATCATTCTATTTGCTAGGTTGGGGAGTAGACGGGTTAGGTTTAGCACAGTCCATCGGCGCAATTATTGAAATAATCATATTATTGTTTATTCTACAACGAAAATCAGAGCATAAAATTTTAAATCGCGACTTCTGGAAAGTCATCAGTAAGATGATATTTGCAACCCTTATTGCTGGTTGCGTAGCATTCTCGGCCACCAAATTCATTCCTCTCATGGTGACAGATACTTCGCTCGTTATCACGGTACCGAAATTCTTGCTAATTGCCACTCTTTCAATTCTGTCATATATCATTGCTAGCTTTTTCCTAAATCTTGAAGAAGTCGAGCCAATTGTAAAATACGCCAAAAAAATCCTCTTTAAAAACGTTAAATAATTGCTATAATTTAGGATATGGAAGTTAACTGCGAGACGATTAAACATTTAGCTAAGTTGTCGGATTTTGCTTTAAGCGAAAAGGAAATTGAATCCTTAACTGGCGACTTACAAAACATCATTAAGTATATTTCTCAACTGGATGAATTAGATACCGAAGGCGTAGAGCCAACCTATCAAGTTTTTGAAATGGAAAATGTCTGGCGAGACGATGAGATATTAGAGCAAGATGCTTCGCGCGAAGAATTGTTAGCTCTCACTAAAGAAGAAAAAGAAAACCAAATTAAAGTCCCGAGGGTTCTATAATGAAAATCGCAAATAAAACTACTACTGCTACCAAACTCGTCAAAGAAGCATTAGAAAAAGCTAAGAAATACGAAAAGTATAATATTTTCACCTTTTTAAATGAAGAAGGGGCTCTTAAAAAAGCGGCAGAAATTGATGCCAAGATTGCTCGTGGTGAAATAGTCGGTCGCCTAGCCGGTGTACCATACGCTCTTAAGGATAACTTTTTATCACCTGAAGGTCAAACTACGGCTTCCGCTCACATTCTTGAAGGGCTTACTTCACCAGTCACTGCCACATCAGTGGAAAAACTTGAAAAAGAAGGTGCCATCATGATTGGGCGCACTAACCTAGATGCTTTTGCACACGGTTCTTCGACAGAAAACTCCTACTTTGGCCCAACTCACAACGCAGCAGATTTCGAACGCGTACCTGGCGGTTCATCAGGTGGTTCAGCTGTAGCGGTAGCCCTTGATATCGTCGAATTTGCAACCGGCACCGACACCGGCGGCTCAATCAGACAACCAGCCTCATTTAATGGTGTCTACGGATTAAAGCCAACTTATGGTTGTATTTCAAGGTATGGCGTCGTAGCTATGGCTTCATCACTAGACTGCATCGGTTTCTTTACTAAAACTCCTGAAGATATGGATCTTTTAATGTCAATTGCTTCTGGACAAGATCCAAAAGATATGACTACGCTACCAGATTATTATAATGACAGTAAAAGTAATAAGATTAAAAGAATTGGCGTCATTAAAGAGTTTGACAACGAAGCTGTAGCCCCAGAAATTCGGGAAGCATTGAAAAAGAAATGTGAAGAACTTGAGAAAAAAGGCTACGAGATTGTAGAGCTTGAAATGCCAACTCTAAAATATGCCTTAGCTGTATATTATATTATCCAGCCAGCAGAAGTTACCTCAAACTTATCACGCTATGATGGCATCCGCTATGGCTTTCGCTCTGAAAAAGCTAAAAACTTAGACGAAATCTATGATGATACGAGAAATGAAGGGTTTATGCCAGAAAACAAACGCCGTATTATGATTGGTAATTTCGTTTTGTCATCTGGTTTTTATGATGCCTATTTCTTAAAAGCTGCTAAAGCACGTACCTTAATTGTCAAAGAGTATGAAAAAGCCTTCAAAAAATGTGATTTCATTTTAACGCCGGTTTCACCAAACTATGCTTTCAAACTCGGCGAAAAAGTCAACGATCCGGTAGCCATGTACTTAGAAGATTTAATGAGTGTGTCCTTAAACCTAGCCGGTGTACCTGGTTTAGCTATTCCAGTAGGTAAGACCAAAGACGGTCTACCACTTGGTTTACAATTAGTTGGTCCACGTCGCAGCGATAAAGCTTTAATTGAATTTGCAAAGGAGCTTTCCTGATGGACGCTCCAGTAGTTACTTTTATCATTGCGATTATCATCGTAGCAATTTTTGTCTTTATCGCCATTGGGCTAACCGGTAAACGTGGCCACAAGTTCAATATCGAAGATTATCAAGCTAGATTCTTGTCGATCGAAAACAAATTAAACAAAGATAATTACGCCACTTTTGCGCTTTCAATTATTAATGCCGACAAATTACTTGATAAAGCCATGATTGAAATGGGCATTCCGGGTAAGACCATGGGGGATAGACTTAAAAAAGCTGGCGACAGGTTTTCGCAACTTGACGCTGTCTGGCGAGCGCATAAGCTTCGCAATATCATTGCCCACGAATCAGATTTTGAATTATCGCATCGGCAAGCCACCAACGCCCTAGCGATTTATAAGCAAGCCTTAAAAGATTTAGGAGCTATCTAATGAAATACATTCCAACTATCGGCATCGAATGCCACGTCCAACTCTCTACCAAAACCAAACTGTTTTCGGAAGTCGATAATGACGCAAGAGGGAAGGAGCCAAACTCCTGTGTTTCACCAGTAGACTATGCCCTTCCTGGCATGTTGCCACGATTAAATGGCGAGGCAATTAAGTTTGCTATTCGGGCTGGCAAAGCGATGAATTGCAAAATCAACGCCCATTCGCGTTTTGATCGTAAGCACTATTTTTATCCAGATTCACCAAAAGGTTATCAGATCACTCAGTTCTATCAACCAATTATCGGGGCGGGTTACGTAGAACTACCGTCTGGCACAAAAGTGCATATTGAACATGCTCACCTCGAAGGTGACGCCGGTAAACTCACTCACTTTGATAATTATTCGCTGGTCGATTTGAATCGTGTGGATACACCACTAATCGAAATCGTATCCATGCCAGACATCCATTCAGCCAAAGATGCGCACAATTATTGTAAAGAACTCTGGCGATTAATGTGTTTTGCCGGTGTAACTAATGGCGACCTTTATAACGGCAATATGCGTTTTGATGTGAACACTTCTATAGCACCAGAAGGTTCTAATAAACTCGGCACTAGAACCGAAGTTAAGAATCTCAATTCATTCCGTTCAGTAGAGCGGGCTGTAGAATACGAAATCGCGCGTCAAACTAAAATTCTTGAGGCTGGTGAAAAAGTCGTTCAGCAAACGCTTGGCTGGAATGACGACACTGGTAAAACCACTGCGCAACGTTCTAAGGAAGAAGCTAAAGACTACCGCTACATGCCTGAACCAGATTTACCGCCAATTAATTTGTCAGAAGAGTTTATTGAAAAAGAAGCGGCCAAGTTGCCACCAATGCCAGCGGACTATCGTAAGAAATTTGGCAATGTAATTTCTGGCGACACATTAGAAGTATTATTAGACTATCCTGCTTTGATGAAAAAGCTTGACGAAGTATGTTCGGAGTATGTTAAGAGTATGTCAAATTTGTTTGCTTCGGTGTTACTCGCAGAAGAAAAATCGGCAGAATATTTGAATGATTTACCGTCCGCAAAAGTTTTAAACGAACTATGCGAAATGAATGAAAAGAAAGAGCTATCTTCTACTGCCACAAAGGAAGTTTTCTTACGATTATTTGATCCTCAAATGAAAAACCGTGGCGCTAAGAACATTGCAAAAGAACTTGGCTTAATCCAGGAAAACGATTTAGGCGCACTTGAAGCAATTGTTAACACAGTACTTAAAAAACCAGAAACCAAAAAAGCCCAAGAAGACTACAGAAATGGGGAAGAGAAAGTCGTTGGCTTCCTCGTAGGTCAAGTAATGAAAGAATCCCACGGCAAAGCCAATCCATCAGCGGTGCAAGAGATTTTACGAAAAAAACTAAAATAAGTGTTGACAAGTCTTTAATCGTTCTATATAATACGTCTTACTCGGTGGGGAGCGTAATATAACACAGTTTGACCGTGAATGCCCGCGCGTGCATAGCTATGCCAGGCCCGAGCATTGATTGCCTGGCAGGTGCAAAATAGGCAAATGGTCATAAAAACTAGAGCGGGCAGCGCCCGTCTAGCATCGAGACGCAGTATCGGATACTGACGTTAAACTCTGAGTTATATGATTTGTTTTGTCATAAGGGACCGCCCTTATCACAAGAACAAATGCTCCCCACCGGGGGCCAGTACTTTAAAATGGGGTTCGTGAGAAAAAACGAAAATCTTACCCAAGAAAGGAGGCAAGGATATTTGGAAGACACCTTCATGTGCTTCTCGGTCCGACGGCCGAAGTTGGAAAGATTGAGTCAGGTATTTGTACCTGCAAAGGAAGCAGAATTCCTCCTAAGAACATACAGAACCAAAAAACGACGGACGATTTCTAATGCAAGTTGTGTCAGGCCGAAACACCTGATGTTGCCGCACCACAAACTGCATCCAGAGTAACCTAGTTTTAAGGTTACACGTTCAAAAAACTATGAGGCTCTAGCCTAAATAGTCATTGTAGGCAAAGAATTTTCTTCAAGAAGTTTTTCTCCTTATATACCCCTCCAAAAGCCCCGGCATATACCGGGGCTATTTTTTACTTTTTTTAAGTTTTTATGATAAAGTAAGAAAAACTTATATTCTCAAGGTCATTTTCACCCGATTTTA
>CAYSAK010000002.1:0-74141 GCA_964429055.1 uncultured Candidatus Saccharibacteria bacterium | reverse complement strand
CTGGCACCTTGCCCGCTGGGCGTCGCTTCGGAAAATGATAAATCATTTTCACTCAGCTCCTACGGCGGTCAAGAGTGCTAATTTTAGGTGTCGGTTTTTAATTAATTATTCAGTGGCTTCTGCTTCGCCTTCTGGATTTGATTCGATTTCACCTTCTTCTTCAGTTTCTTCTGTCGGTTCTGGTTCTGGCTCAGGTTCTGGTTCTGGTTCTGGTTCTTCCTCAGCTTGTAAATCTTCTATTTGTTTTTTTAAACTAGTTATCTGGCTTTTTAGGTTGGTAATTTGACTTTCGTAGTTAGATTTCTGATTATTGTTTTCCATCATCATATAAACACCAAAACCAATGCCGGCAATGGCGAGAACCGCAAAAAGAATCATGCCATAGAACGCACCTTTGCCAGATTTTTTGACTGGAGCACCCATTGGTGCTGGAGCTGGTTCGACTGGGGCTTCTTTTAAAGCTTGCTCCACTGGATTTGGCTCTGCTGGTGGAGTTATTGGTTGGCTCTGTGAGGTTGGCATTCCTGCCATATTATTATTTGGGTTCATTTTGTTTTCCTTTCAAAAAAATGCTTATGGTTAAATTATACCATAAAAATATTTGATGGTACATATGAAAGGTTTCACAAATAATCCCGAGCGGGATGAAATGAGAAACTACTTATCAATGACTAAAAAGTCAACGACTTAGAACTATTCCCCCATCTCCTTGGCCATTTTTTCAAGTTTTCTAAAATCAGTTTTGTTGGCACGTGTTAATGGAAGATCATCCAGAAATACTACTTTTCGTGGAATCTCATAAGATTTCAATGTAATCCGTCTTTTACCTAGGTTGAATGGTTCTGTCGACTTCTTTACAATTTCGCGACGAGTTTGATTATTCTTTGGCACGCCATCATTTAATACAATGAAGGCATAGGAAGCAAGTTTGAGTTTTTTATCCGGGCCTTTGACGACATAGCATTTTTTTACCAACTCAGATTTGGCAATCGCCGCACGCACCACTTCATAATAAATCTTTGCTGGAAGATTATTAATAAAGAACGTGGCGCGACCAACCAGTGTGATAAAACCAGTTTCTGAAACATAGGCTAGGTCGCCAGTTTTAATATATTTTTTGCCACGTATTTTTAAAATCTTTTCATCATTTAGTTCTGGACGATTGTAATAACGATTCAAAATATGCTTGCCGGTGGCATACAGGATGCCGGTTTTTCCAAAACCAAGCTCCTCGCCAGTTTCAGCATCTAGAACTGCTACATGTACGCCGGCTGGAATCTGCCCCACGGAATCTGGGTTATAGGCACGGTTACCTACAGCGGTCGAAATAAGACCTAGCGCTTCACCTACACCATAGCCATTGCTGATTTTGACATCGATACCGCGCGATTTGAAGAATTTCATCGCCGCAAGCGAGGCGTTTTTCTCTAGGCGTTCTCCACCCGAAGCGAACATTTTAAGCTCGGAAATATCGGTGCTCTTCTTTAAGGTTGGCATCGCTTCAAGCAGTGGTGGAATGCCGAAAATCGTATTCGGATTTTTTCCAATATAATAATCTAGGTTATTATCATCAATGTCTGGCGTCAAAACCACCTCGCCACCACCACAGATTGGCGCAAGCACCGACACCACTAAACCATATGGACAATCAAACTTCACATAGCTCATCCAGCTGTGTAATTCTTTATCCCACATTTTGACGTCGGAGGCAACTTTAGAATAAATGGCTGAGGCGATGAGGTTTTTGTTGGTAAAGACCATTGGCTTTGGTCCCGAGGTTGAACCGGAAGTAAACGAGATTAAAGCTTCGCGATTGCTAGCAAAAGTATGCCTTGGCACTAAACCGTGATACCCTTCGGCAATTTTTCGCACGGTTTGCTTTCTCACCCACATGTGGTCAAGCACAGACATTTCAATCACTTCAGTCTGATTCTCATCCACATTGCCTTCATCAATCAAGGCGCCGTCAAGATTGATTACGTTTTTAACATACTTAGTGTCACGCTTTAATTCTTTAATTCTTCTGTCGCTATATTTATAAGTGATAACGAGCGGAGATTTAAACTCGTCTAGATAAAATAGCAAGGTATCACGTGGTGTTTTTTCGTCCAAAAACGATACTATCGCACCAATTCTGTTCGCTGCAAGAAAAATCAAAATGTTATCATACATTGACCGACCGGTTGCTACAGTAATAATGTCGCCTTTTTTCACGCCTAGAGCCAAAAAAGCTTTCGCTAAAACTTTGCGGTCGTGCTTCAATTCGCGGCGCGTAAAATCAAACTCTTTTTGATTGACGACGACATCTTTTTGATGACGGAAGCTCGACAAATCAAATAGTGCCGACACGCTGATTGGTGGAACTGATGGATCTTTTTTCTGTCCTTTAATTTTTAGCATAATCACCTCGCTTTATTAAAGACATTGTAGCACTAACGTTTTATAAATCAAAGCATAAGCGGAATAATTTTGCAAATTTATAAAAGACAATTGTGTTATAATGACCTTATTATGATTACGAAAGCTATTATTCCAGTCGCGGGTTGGGGTACGCGGCGTCTACCAATTACTAAAATTATCGAAAAGTCTATGCTTCCGGTTGGTAACCGTCCACTGGTGGATTATTCCGTTCAGGAACTGATCAAGGCCGGCGTTAAAGACATTTACATGGTGATTTCAAATGTGGAACCTTGCCAAGTCCAAGAATTCTATAAAGATAATCTTGCACTTAATCAGTATTTAATCGACCGTGGCAAAGAGGACCGTTTGAAACTGGCTAAAACTTTGCCGGATGATGTAACCATTCATTACACCGTGCAAGATCCAGCTGATAAATATGGTACCGCAGTGCCGATTGCCATGGTAGTGAAAGAATATAAAATTGACGAGCCGGTCTTAGTCTTCATGGGTGATGATTTTATTTGGAACCCAGGTGGTGAATCTGCCGCTGAAGCTCTTATTAAGGCCTCTGGCAAAAATGGCCATTCTGCCATTCTCGGTGTTGAAATCCCACAGAAAAAAGTAGAAAAATATGGTGTGCTTTCGGCTAAAAATGGCAATCTTGTTGGTGTGGTCGAAAAACCAAAGCCAGAAGAAGCTCCATCTAACCTTATTAACGTTTCAAAATACATTATGGCGCCAGACCTACTAAAGAAAATCGTTAGATACGTTGATGAAAATGATTTTGGTCCGCTTGATCAAGAATATATGGTCACTGATCCAATTGATGAATATATTAAAGAAGGTGGCATCATCAAAGTTGCCCCAACGACTGGCGAATACCTAGACGGTGGTTCAGTTGAAGGTTGGTTACATGCCAACAACGTCGTCTGTGGTAATTAAGGATTTTGCCCAAGTTTCAGGATAATCATTTTGTCCTAAAAGTACCGCAATAGTTGCTGCCAAATTTGCTAGCCCCGGTTCTCTAATCGGGGTAGCTTTATAGAGAGAGCGGTTTTTAGAATTGTCATATATAATACATGGCACTTTGTTGGTGGTGTGGGCAGTTTTTGGTGCGCCATTTCTGTCTAATAATTCTTCGGCATTGCCGTGGTCGGAAACAATAATAAGAGCTCCCTTTAATTCGTCAACTTTTTTCGCGATGCGCTCCAAGCATAAATCGATAGATTCCATCGCAATAATAGTGGCTTCCATGTTGGCCGTATGCCCAACCATGTCACCGCCAGGAAAATTTAATCTTACGAATTGATATTTATCTAGATTCTCTATTACGACATCGGTTATTTCAGCTGAGCGCATCCATGGCCGAGTTTCGAATGGCTCTGTGTAGGATTCAATTTCCTGGAACTCTTCGCCTGGAGCTTTTTCGTAACTGTTGCCGTTGAAATAATATGTAATGTGACCAAATTTCACTGTTTCGGAAACCGCAAATTGTGAAATATTTCTAGCACCTAAGAATTGATTTAAAGTTTTTCCAATTTTGATTGGCTCAACTAATCGATGTTCTGGCACGTGCGTGTCTGAATTGTATTCTGTTAGACCTACAAAATAGACATCGTCCGGTTGATAATTCCCTCGGTCAAAATGTGGAAAATCCCAATAAGTGAAGGCTTGGGCAATTTCAATTGCGCGGTCGGCGCGAAAATCAAAATAGATTAAAGCATCGCCTTTTTTAATCTTACCAACTGGCTGTTCCTCGGAATCCACAATTACAAAGGCAGGCAAGTTTTGGTCTTGCACTTCTGGATTAATGCGACGAAGAATGTTAATGGCTTCTTCTGCAGTTTTAAAATAATAATCTGCTTCACCGTTAACCATGACGTCAAAACCACGCTTAACAACTTCCCAATCGTTTTCGTAGCGATCGGCTACGTAAACCATCCTGCCACCGCCATCAGCAATTTTGATGTCGGCATCGGCAAATTTTTGGATGAAGACTTCTAGTTCACGAATGTATTTTGGTTCTGACTGCGGGGCGACATCTCGTCCATCAAAGACTGGATGGATTCTGATTTTACGCACACCGTCGATATAAGCTTGGTCAATCATTTTGAAAAGATGATTAATGTCGCTATGTACTCCGCCGTCTGAAAAAATACCTGAAAAATGTAAAGTCCCGCCGTTTAGTGCACGTTTTACGGCTTCTTTCCAGGCTTCTGACTCAAAAACCTCGCCTTTTTCAAAAGCCTCTTTAATATGAGCGATACCCTGTTTGTAAGCTTTACCGGCGCCAATCGTATTGTGCCCAACTTCTGAATTCCCCATTTGGCCAGGAATTAAACCGACTGCTTCGCCTGAAGCATCGAGAGCAATATGCATGCAATCGCTGGCGGCTTTACCAAGAAAAGGCGTTCTGGCCTTGCTAACTGCGTTGCCCGGAGAATCTGGCGCGAGCCCTACGCCATCCAAGACTGCTAAAACTATCGGCCCATCATACGATAATTTATCCATAAACTTATTATAACATAAAAAATAGCCCCGAAGGGCTATTTTTATTATAGCTATCTCTACAATGAGAATAGGCAGAGGACTACGATATTAATTACCGCAATGCAAGCTACTACGCGGATACCCCACTTGAACCAAGTGGCGTAATCTACTTTCGCAAGGGCAAGGCCACCCATGATAGCACCACAAGTTGGTGTAATCAAGTTGACCAAACCATTTGCTGCGACGATAGTCATCGCTGCCACATCGGTGCTGTAACCAAGGTTGGCAGCCACTGGAGCCGTAATTGGCGTAGAGAGAGTGGCGAGACCAGATGATGATGGCACCAAGATTGACAAGACCACGTGCAAGATGTAGTTTAGTGGCACGAAGGCCATTTCTGGCAAGGTGGCGAGGAAGTTCGATGCATTGTAAATGATGTAGTTATCAAGTACAGTCTGAGACATCAACACTGACGCACCACGCGCCACGGCGATGACTAAAATAACACCGATCATATCGTCCGCACCATCCACAAAGGCATCCACGAATCCGTGTTCGCCTTGGCGGTTGACAATGGCAATAAGAATTGCACAAAGCAAGAACCAAAGAGCAGCTTCGTAGAACCACCAGTTGCCGAGCGATGAGCCCGTGAGCCAGCCAGTCCATGAATCAAAGAAGGTAATACCAAATTCGCCCCATGGAATGAAGCCGACAATCATTACGAGGAAGGTAATTCCAAAGAGAATGAGTGTGGCAATTTGGTGCTTTGAAAGCTTGTCACTTTCGTCTTGTGCTTTGAGATATTTACCGTAAGCTTTTTCGGCGGCTGCTTGTTCACGAAGTGACAAGAAGGTGGAGCCTTTATCGCGTTGTACTTTCTTAGCATACTTCACTACGAAGAAGGCAGAAATTGCAAGGGTAGTTAACCACAAAACTACGGCGATCAAGATAATGGTACCTTGGTTGTATTCAATTCCGGCATCTTTCATTGCTGACAAGGCTACGCCAGTAGCAAATGGGTTGATGGTGGAACCAAGCACACCAGAACCGGCACCAAGAAGGATGGTGGCTACACCCACGAGTGGGTCCATACCTGCTGCGAACATTGTCGCGGCAATGAGTACATAGAAGCCTACGCTTTCTTCAAGGAAGCCATAAGTTGTACCGAGAATCGAGAAGATAAACATGAGAAGAAGTATCAAAAGATACTCTTTGCCATGTAGTTTTTGTACGAGAATTTTAATTCCGGTTTCAAGAGCTTTAGTACGAGCTACTACAGCGAGCAAACCACCGAGCATCATAATAAAGATACAAACATCAATTGCATCGGCAAAGCCAAGAATTGGTGCCATCAATATTTGATAGAGCTCAGCTCCGATGACGCCAGAACCATCAACTACCGCACAGCCGTCTTCACCATATTCTTCTTCACAAGCTTCTTTAGTCTCGTAAACTTTGGTTTCGGCTTCGTCTTGAGTAGCGATTACTTCTGGTTCAGCATCGTCCAGAATTTCTACTGCAACGCCAGTTTCCTCTTCCGCTACTGGTTCAGCAACTGGCTCTACCAGTGTTTCGTCCAAGACTTCAGGTTCCGCTTCTAGAGCAGCGGTTTCGTCTTCGTTGGCCACTGGTGCATATTTTGCTTTTGGTAATGTGTGTGACAAAATACCGAGCAAAATAATCAAAATCATAATGATCGAGTATGCCGAAAGCATTGCTCGACTGCGTTTTTTGCTACGATTTTTCTTCTTAAACATTTCCTTTTCCTTTTAAGTTAATAATTTTAAAAATGTCTAATTCCAGTTTTTCCCTCCTTCTTTTATTTTTCCTCCCGGACTAATGCCATACTCATACAATGCGATCCACCGCGACCACGCGAAAGTTCTGAACTTGGGATCTCAATCACTTTAATACCATGCTTTTTCAAGGTTTGATTGGTGACAAAGTTGCGGTCATAGGCAATCACCACACCAGGGCGAATGCAGAGTAGGTTCACACCATCACTCCATTGCTCACGTTCAGCATCAATACGTTTGCCGTTGCCACATTTAATGAGTTCTACTTTGTTCAAGTGTAAGTATTTTTCAAGAACTTTTTGTAAGTTCTGGTGAATTTCGACGATTTCAATTTCGCCACCATGACCAGCAGTGATTTCATAAATGGTTGAGATGTCCATGATTGCATCTTGTACGGCAAATTTATCTACATCAACTTGCGTCATTACCGTATCGAGATGCATAAATGAACGTTCATCTGGAATGTCAATGGCTAATACGTATTTGAATTTGTTGTTTTTATCTTTGAACAAATTCTTAGCAAAATTTGCAATCGCGTCTGGTTCGGTACGTTGTGAAATACCAATCGCCACCACTTCATCAGATAATACCTGAATATCACCACCTTCAATAGAATATGGTTCTTCGCGGTTGTAATACAGCTTTATGTCGTCATAGAATGGATGATATTTGAAAATATATTCTGCAAAGATTGACTCACGCGTTCTGGTGACTGCCCACATTTTATGTAACGTAGCACCGTGGCCAATCGTGGCCATTGGATCGCGTTGGAACAAAATGTTTGGAATTGGATCCATGACCATTTTGCCAGTATCGCGCGTAGCATAAAAGCCAGACACTTTGCCGAGTTTTTTGAGTTCAGAAATATCAACACCAGCGATACATTTTCGCACCATGTCTTTGGTGTCTTTGATACTATTTAGAAAATCAAAGCAATGCTTTGCAACTTTTGGTGAAGTCACACCCGCTTCTTTGATGTATTGTTCGAGGAATTTCTTGCGTACAGTGCGACCGCCAGCTTCGAGAGCTTCCGCCACCAGGTCAACTAAATAAACAACCTCAATTCCTTCTGCGCGAAGAGCATTGGCGTAAGCATCGTGTTCTTCTTTGGCGACTTTGAGATATGGAATATCGTCAAATAATAATCTTTCCAAAGTATTTGGTGTTAGATTTAGGAATTCGTCGCCTGGTCGGTGCATCAACACTTTCTTGAGCGGAGCGATTTCGCTAAAATTACAAATGGCGTTTTTCATTGACCTCCTTTAATTATCCTTTAAGGTTAAATATTCAATTGCTTTAATTGTGTGCATGCGGTTTTCCGCTTCGTCAAACACTACGGAATGTTCCGACTCAAACACTTCGTTGGTGACTTCCATTTCGGCGATACCGTATTTTTCGTGGACATCACGGGCAATAGAAGTATTCAAATCGTGGAACGAAGGTAAGCAGTGGAGGAAAATCGCACCTGGTTTGGCTGACTTCATCATTGCCATATTTACCTGATATGGTTTGAGTTGGGTAATACGTTCACCCCATTTTTCTTTATCTTCGCCAAGCGACAACCACACATCTGCGTAAAGGGCATCGGCTTTATCTTTCAGGGCATTGATATCTTCTGTGATGGTAATAGTGCAACCATTCTTAGCAGCAATTGGTTGGCAAGCTGCCACGATTTCATCTGAAGGTTTTAAGGCTGCCGGGCCACAGGCGATGTAATTTACGCCCATTTTGGCGCTCATCGCCATGAGGGAATTTGACACATTGTTATGCGTATCACCAACAAAAGCTAAAGTCTTTCCTTTGAGGCTGCCAAGCTTTTCTTCCATAGTCATGAAATCGGCGAGGGCCTGAGTCGGGTGACAAGAATCAGTCAAACCGTTCCATACTGGTACGTCAGCATATTTGGCGAGGTCATTAACAGTTTCCTGCTTGAAGCCACGGAATTCAATCCCGTCATAAAATCTGGCTAGAACTCTTGCCGTATCTGCAATAGATTCTTTGTGCCCCATCTGCGAACCGGTTGGGTCGAGATATGTCACGTTCATACCGAGATCATACCCAGCCACTTCAAACGCACACCGCGTTCTGGTGGAGGTTTTTTCAAAGATAATGGCAATATTTTTGTTAGGGAAATATTTGTGATTTTGCCCTGCATGCTTCATTTCTTTGAATTTTTTTGCTACATCTAGTATATAGCGAAGTTCTTCCTCGCTAAAGTCTAGAATTCTTAAGAAATCTTTTCCTGAAAAATCCATTTGATGCCCTTCTTACTTACTATATATTATATATGAATTTTATTTTAAACACAAGTGTTATAATAAGAATATGAAACCACGAATTGTTTTAGCGCTCGGTGGCAATGCGCTACAAAAGAATGGTGAAGCCACCGCTGAAGCTCAGAAAAAAATCGCCGAGTCGGTCGGGGAAGTAATTGCCGAACTGGCTTCTGATTATGAAATTGTGATTGCACATGGCAATGGACCGCAGGTAGGAAATATTTTAATTCACGAGGAACAGGCCGCGACCGACAAAGCTCCTGCTATGCCGCTTGAAACTGCGGTGGCAATGAGTCAAGGTCAAATTGGCTATTGGCTAACTCAAGCAATCCATAACGCTTTTGCTAAAAAGAACCAACGCAAAAAAATTGCAACGGTGATTTCTCAGGTTGTAGTTGATCATAATGACCCCGCATTTAAAAACCCTACTAAGCCAATTGGTCAGTTTTATTCTGAAAAAGAAGCTAAGGCTCTAGCTAAGGAAAAAGGTTGGACAGTCAAAGAAGACGCCGGTCGTGGTTGGCGCCGGGTAGTTGCCTCGCCAAAACCAATTGATATCGTAGAAAAACAAACCATTACTGAACTATTAAAAGATGGCGTGATTGTGGTAGCGGCAGGTGGTGGTGGAATTCCGGTCACTCGTACCAAACTTTTGAAACGTTTGAAGGGAATTGATGCGGTAATTGATAAAGATTACGCCGCCGAAAAACTTGCCGAACTTGTTAAAGCCGACATTTTCGTTTCGGTGACGGCCGTGCCAAATGTATATATTAATTATGGTCTAGAAAACCAAGAAAAATTAGGAACTATCTCGATAAAAGAGCTTAATGGTCTCAAAAAATACGGATACTTTAAAGCTGGTTCAATGTTGCCAAAAGTCGAAGCGGCAGCAAAGTTTGCTGAGCAAGGTGGCAAGGGCATCATTACCGATATCGACCACTTGAAAGAAGCCTTAAAAGGTAAAGCTGGTACAATTATTTCTAAATAATTATTGCAACAATTTCTTAAGTTCGTTTTTGTAGGCTTCGACGCCTGGTTGGTCAAACGGGTTCACGCCGACGAGCTTGGCACTCATCGCACACGATAGCTCGAAGAAGTAAATTAGTTCCCCGAAGCCTTTTTCGTCGTAAGAGGACACGTCGATGGATAATACTGGAATACCGCCCTCAGCGTGAGCTTTTTCAACGGCCCTGATGACTTTCATGTTCATTTCGTCGGTTGGATAATTAATGATAGTCTCCCACAGGTTGCGCCGGCCTTCCTGCATAAATTGACCTAGGGAATGTAAGTCGGTTGAATATATCACTGAAGCTGGCCAAATTCCCTGGCCGTTTTTACCTTCTGATTCGCCAAATAGTTGCTTTAACCATTCATTGAAATACTCGGTAAATGGTTCAAAGCTTGCAAAAACTTCGGTGTCATATTTAGTCATTGCTAGGGCATAACGCATGTAGGCATATTTGATGGCCGGATTGTCTTTTAGGCTCATGTTGGCTTCGCCTTGCATCAAGGTACCCTCTGTCCGTTGAGACATTTGAGTAAAGAGGAGGTTGCTTTGCTCCGCAGCACCGGCGAGTAATTTATCAATATCCACACCAGCCACAGCCATTGGCAAAAGCCCTACCGCTGATAATACTGAATATCTTCCGCCGACATTATCTGGTACCACAAATCTGGTGTAACCATTGGTCACCGCTTCGTCGTGAAGCGCTCCGTGATTAGCGTCGGTCGTAGCGTAGATACGTCCTTTGGCTGCTTCAGGGCCATACTTTTTAATCAATTTATCTTTAAAAGCAGCGAAGGCAATTGATGGTTCGAGCGTAGTGCCGGATTTTGAAATCACGTTGATAGAAAAATCACGATCGCCAACTTTAGCCAAAGTGTATTCGAGCTCTCGGCGGGACAAGGACTTACCGGCATAGATAATTTTGAGACCGGAGTTTGGACGCAACGCTTCAATTATCGCCCGGTGGCCGAGGTATGAACCGCCAATACCAATACAAACTAGGTATTCTGAATCCTCGTTGATTTTTTTGGCCGCTGCTTTAATCTGAGCGATTTCTTCAGTATTTACTTTTCTTGGCAGTTCCAAAAAACCACCCATTTTGTCCGCCATGATTTCTTTCAAAATCCCAAGCATTCTTGGCATGTCAACTTGCGGGCTAAAATTTACCGTTATCATAATACCTCCGTTTGACTTCATTATATCAAATTTTTAAACCTTTCTATACTTGCTTTTTTAGAGAAAGTATGGTATAATAGAATAAGCGCGTTTAAAAACGCGAGTATTTTAGGAGGTTAGGGAAATGTATTCGGTTTATGTACTTAGAAATTATGTAAACTCTGAAGAGCTTCGGGATTACCTGGAGCGAAATGGTTTTGAAACTTCAATTATTAGCAAAATCACCGGTGGTTATGTTGATGAAAGGAAGGATCAATACGCCATTCAAACCTTTGCTGACGGCTACTTTGCTGCTTTTACTTATAACGGTGACAAATGGCCACCTCAGCGAGTATTTAAAAAGATCAATGATGATGATGGTATTATTGAATTTGAAGCTGTTTTCGGTGAAGAACCGTCTTTTAATGACTAATTCCCCCTTACCCCGAGCTAGCTCTCGGGGCTTTTTTATGGTATAATTATTCCGTGCCCGCTTGGCGGAACTGGTAGACGCGCTAGCTTCAGGTGCTAGTGACCGCAAGGTTGTAAGAGTTCAAATCTCTTAGTGGGCACCATTTTTTATGGCTGTTTTGACGGCTTCTTGGTCACTTTGAATGAGTTTTAGTCTTGCTTCGATTTCCTTTTTGCCAATCTTGATGGAGCGGGCCATGGCTGGATTATCACCCATCGGCTCAAAGAAATCTCGCCACGCGGCATATTCGCTTTCTGTTCTGACAATGTTGCCGGTTAAACGTGGGTAATCATCTAGGGATTTTTCGCCAGCCATATTTTTGACTTCCTCCCAGTGAGTAGTGAGCCAATTAAAGGCTTTGTCACGGCATTTAGCATTGCGATATAAATACACGAATAATCCGTCCTGGTCTTGTGGTTTGACTATTTCGGTTTGGCCGAGAAGACTAAGCATCTTATCAAGTACTGCTTCGTTTTTTGAAAGGGTGCCGGCAAATAATAATTCAAACTTGATTTCCGGATCGGCGAGCGTTTGATACTTGTCAATATACTCGTCGATGATTGTTGGCTCCATGTAAAGTTTGGCGTCAATGATATCTTCGCGGGTTTCTGCGTCGAGTTTTGAAAAATCCGAGTCATACATTTCAGCGAGAGTTTTTAGGTTCTCTTCCGTTTCGGCATAATAATCTAGCCCCATCAAAATCGCTCTAAGCCGAATGGTGTTTTCGTCATCCCCTTCGCGAGTTTTTAGGCCTACTTCACTAAGTTTTGGTTCGATTAATTGTCTGACAAAATTCTTTAAATCTTTTTCTTCCTCAGAATCTGGCTCGACGAAAATTTTAAGGTTTGCGACGATTGACACAATAATATTCCACACAGCGGCGGAGTTTTCATTTTTAAATTTATTAAGCAGTGGCACGAGCGAAGCTGTAGAAACTAAATCAGTTTTTGCGAGTAAGTTGCGATCAATTAAGAGCCTGAGTTTTTCTTCAAGCGATAGTTCGTCAAAACGTGCGAGCCTGGCTTCAAATTCTACATCCGACAAGTTTAAAATGTAGTGTCCGGTCATATCTTCACGAATTTCGAAAAGTGGCCAATCCGAATCTGGCATCGTGCCATCTAGCAAAAATCTTTTTTGTGAAAATTTTGCATAGTTTTCTTCCGTGCTAGTAACTACAGGATAACCTGGTCGGTCAATAAAGGCATGCATCATCGCTTTGACGTCAAAGCCGGCATGTTTACTTAGACAAGCCCACAAATCATCGCCGGCGGTATTTTGATATTGATACTTTTTGAAGTATTCTTTGATGCCGTCGCAGAATTTGTCCCAACCCATCAATCTCACCACCATCAACATCAATCTCGCGCCTTTGGAATAGACAATGGCGCCATCAAATAGAGTAGCAATTTCCGCTGGATCGCCTACGTCCTGATGTACCGATTGAACATCTTCATATGCATCGCGCATTAAGGCCAAATAAGCATCCCGCGTGAAGAAGCCCTCGAAAATTTTATACTCTGGATGGATATGGTCGACTGCGAAATACTCCATGACTGAAGCAAAAGATTCGTTGAGCCACAAATCATCCCACCACTTCATGGTGACGAGATCGCCAAACCATTGGTGCGAAAGTTCGTGTGCCACAGTGAGAGCAACACCTTTTTTAGCTGAAAGCGTGGCTGACTCGCCGGCAAGTAACATCGATTCGCGGTAGGTCACTAATCCCCAGTTTTCCATTGCGCCGGCTTCAAAATCTGGCAGAGCGACTTGGTCTAGTTTTGGTAGAGGATACGGCACACCGAAATTATCATCGTAGAATTCTAGGCTACGCGCTGCAATTTCGTTAGCGTAATCTACTGAATTAATATCGTGGTTTAGAGCACAGTAGGTTGTGATAATGACACCGTGTTCGTTTTTGACTGTTTTACCGTGGAATCTACCAATTACCCAGGCGAGAAGATAGGTTGACATTTTTGGTGTCGCCTCAAAGATAGTGGTATTTTTGATTTTACCTTTTACTAAGGTATTCGCTAGAACTAAATCGTCGGCACCTTCTGGTAAAGTCAAAGCTAGCTCAAATACGGCTTTGGCGGCTGGTTCATCAATACAAGGGAAGGCTTTTCTGGCATAATGTGATTCAAACTGAGTGGCAACGATGGTTTCGGTATGTCCTTCATATTCATAGGTCGAGAGATACGCACCTTCCATGTTTTCATTTAACTTACCTTGATAGTAAATGGAGATTTCTACTTCACCAAGTGGAACATGGCTGACTTCTAGCGTTTCCCCGTCTGCTTTGTATTCCGCCTTATCGCCGTTGATTAAAACTCCTTGAATATCTAGTTTCACGGCATGGAATTTAACAATTTCATCTTTGGCTTTACCGAGAACTTTAACTCCTCCACCGATAGTTTTGGCATTTTTATCGATTGTTAAATCAAGAACGTATTTTTCTGGCTCAAAATATGAAAGCAACCTTTCCACCTTGTGATTCCTCCTTTTTTATTTATGTAATTTTGCAATATCCGGTAATTTGGCATCCTTCAAAATTGGTGCAAGCTCGGCTTCTTCCAAAGTCTCATGCGCCAATAATGCTTCTGCCAGTTTATCTAACACTTTTTTGTTGGCTTTTAATACGTCTTCTGCGCGCTTGGCTGCCTCGTCTGACAGGGCTTTCACTTCTTGGTCGATTAACTCTGCAGTTTTTTCAGAATATGGTTTGCCAGTAGTGATTGTATAGTAGCCGGTGGCTTCGGAAGGGAAAACGATGTTACGGATACTTTTACCCATGCCCTCTTCGATAATCATAGATTTAGAAAGCTCGGCCACATTTTTGAGGTCTGAAGATGCGCCAGTCGTTACGGCATCAGTACCAAAGATTAGTTTCTCGGCCACACGACCGCCCATGGCACGAGCGAGAATATCTTTTAGTTCGTAGATGTTTTTATAACTTCTGTCTTCTGGTGGCAAGAACCAAGTTACCCCACCAGTTTGTCCACGCGGAATAATTGTCACTTTATGCACCGGATCTGAATCTGGTAACACATGACCTACCACGGCATGGCCTGCTTCATGATAAGCTGTGATTTTACGTTCTTTGTCGTTCATGACTTTGGACTTTCGTTCTGGACCAATCGCCACACGTTCAAAGGCTTCAGTTAAATCATGGTTAGAAATCGCTTTGTGGCCTTCGCGGGCAGCGGTAATAGCCGCTTCGTTAGCAATGTTGGCGAGATCGGCGCCGGACGAGCCAGCAGTTTTCTTGGCAAGTGATTCAAGGTCAACATCTGATTCTACTGGTTTACCCTTAAAGTGTACTTTTAAGATTTCTAGACGATCTTTTCGTTCTGGTAAGGTTACATTGACGTGACGGTCAAAACGACCTGGACGAAGTAGTGCTTTATCTAGCATGTCCACGCGGTTGGTTGCTGCCATTACAATAACACCAGAATCGTTATCAAACCCATCCATCTCCACTAAGATTTGATTCAAGGTTTGTTCGTCTTCACGACCGGCACCACCACGAGCGTCACGTTTGTGAGCTACCGCATCGATTTCATCAATAAAGATGATTGACGGAGCGTTTTTCTTAGCCTTGGAGAATAAGTCGCGCACGCGGGAAGCACCGACACCGACGAACATTTCGGCAAATTCGGAACCAGAAATGGAGAAGAACGGGACGTTGGCTTCACCGGCTACGGCACGAGCCATTAAGGTTTTACCAGTACCCGGATCACCAGCGAGCAAAACACCGCGCGGGATTTTAGCACCTAACTTTTCGTATTTTTTCGGGCTCTTTAAGAAATCTACGATTTCCATCAAATCCTGTTTGGCGGATTCGTTGCCAGCCACGTCTTTAAAGGTAACTTTCTTTTTATCAGGACCATAAAGCTTGGCTCTGGCTTTACCAAAAGACATGGATTGATTGTTGGCGGCGTTAGCTTGCCTTAGCATCCAGGAGAAGAAAATGACAATGGCGATAATTGGAAGCACTGTCAAAGCTATATCAAATACAATACCCATCACATTGACGTCTTCTTTATACTCAATTATCGGATAACTGTCTTGGCATTTAGATAGCTCCTCGCCTTCTAAACTATCACAATAATTGACTAGACCTTGGTCGTATAAAGTCCCGGAAGGGTCCTTCATGGAAGTTTCGGTCGGCTTGTCTTGACCTTTTAAGGTAATATCGAGCGTATTGCCAGTGACAGTAATTTTCGCGATGTTTCCCTCTGGATCGTTGGCTCTTCTGATAACATCTGAAATCGCCACCTCGGCCTTCGTAGGGTTATTGTTGTTCATATTTGTAATCAAAAACATCGCAAGACAGAGCATCAAAAAGGTAAACACAATGCTTCTAATTGTATTTGATTTGTTGCTCACTGGTCGTCCCATGTTTTTTCTGGGTATATTTTCCGCCACTTTTTTATCTCCTTAACAAATCTATTCTACCATATTTATAAGAAGTATGCTATAATTAAGGTGCGTCTGGGTGTAGCACAGTTGGTAGCGCGCGACTTTTGGGAAGTCGAGGTCGCAGGTTCAAGTCCTGTCACCCAGACCATTTTTGTGTTACAATATTATTAAATCAGGGTGTGGCGCAGTTGGTAGCGCGCAGCGTTCGGGACGCTGAGGTCGTCAGTTCAAGTCTGATCACCCTGACCATTTTTTATTCTGTAGCAATACCTAATTTTTCATCTGATAAAGCACCGGCACCAAATGGATTTTCGTAAGCATCAATTGCGTCAATTTCTGCTTGCAAATTTTCTAGATATTCGTCTACTATAGTAATGTTTAAAACTCCACTTTTACTAAAAGTATAGTCTTCGTTAACTTCGTCATCTTGTTTGATTTCTTCTTCATCTGGCAAATAACCCGGACGTGAGCGGTCTAAATAAATATCACCCGAATTATGGTAGAGCGCTAAGGAAACTCCCGTAGTAAGAAGTGCAACCGCCGCTGAAACGACACCAAGAATCACGAGGTTTTTTCCGCCTACTGTCATAGTTTCTCCTTCAGTTTCTTGACTAAGTCGATTTGAGAAGTGGCAAACTTTTTTAAATTCACCACGTCGGTAGCGACGATTTTTCGTTTTTCACGGATTTTGATTAGTTTCTCGTAAAATGATTCTGGCTCCGATTTACAATCCATTGCAACTAAATCTTCCAGACCTTTTTGATATTCAATATAGTCGATAATAAAACTGTCGCGAGTTTTCGAAAAACTATCCTGATTATCCATCAAATTTTTGTCGAACAAATTGTTTTCCACTAATCGCACATTCATTGGCGTAATGTATTTTGACAAAATCGTTTCATAATACCGTCCGAGATAAACCCGCGTTCTGGAATCCTGATGTTGCACCGATTTTAAGTTTTCTTTAATGGTGTCACAACGTTCTTTGATTGTTGCTTTTTGGGTTTCCGAAATTGCAAAAACTGGCACGCTAGAAAAACTAATTGAAAGCGCCAGACATATCAAAAACTTCTTCATGTAACTATTATAACACTAATCTCGCTTCAGCATGACCGTAAAAGCTTCGGAAGGAATATCAATTTTGCCAAATCGTTTCATCCTGGCTTTGCCACGTTTTTGCTTTTCGAGAAGTTTGGCTTTGCGGTCGCGGTCGCCGGTGTGGATTTTGACCGTTACGTCTTTACGGTAAGCACCAATCGTTTCGCGAGCAATCACTCTCGCGCCAATCGCCGCTTGGAGTGCTACTTCCCAGTTTTGTCTTGGAATAACTTCTTTGAGTTTTTTCGTCACTTCGCGGCCGATACTATCCGCCTCGCTCCGGTGCGCCATCACGGAAAGGGCATCCATTTTATGCCCACCCACCAGGAAATCAACGCGTACTAAATCTTCAGCACGATAGCCAGCTAGTTCGTAATTGAATGATGCATAACCGGAAGTCGCAGATTTTAATTGATCATAAAAATCAGTAAGAAGATTAGCCATTGGTGCTTCAAAATCAATCACTGCTCGATCTTCAATGTATGAAACATTGGTTTGATGACCACGTTTTTCATTAATAAGATTTAAAACATTGCCAATCATTGACTTTGGCAAAATGATTTCACCTTTAACCCATGGTTCACGGATTTCTTTGATTTCGGAAGCGTCGGGAAGATCGGCGGCTGATTTAATCTCTCTTACCTCGCCGTTATTCATCACTACTTCATAGTTGGTGGACGGATTGGTGACAATGAGATCAAGATTAAACTCCCGTTCCAAGCGTTCTTTAATAATATCCATGTGAAGAAGGCCTAAAAAGCCGATCCGAAGTCCAAAGCCAAGGACCGGAGAATTTTCTGGTTCATAACGTAACGCCGAGTCTGAAAGTGCAAGTTTTTCGATAGCTTCTTTTAACTCTTTATACTGATCGTTTGAGACGGGGAAAAAGCCGGCATAGACAAATGGCAAAACGTTTTTGTAGCCGGGAAGAGCTTCTTCTGCTGGAGCTTTGACGAGTGTTACCGTGTCACCGACTTTAGCTTCACGCGTAGTTTTTAAGTTTGTCACGATGTAGCCAATTTCGCCTTCTGATAATTTTTCACGCGGCGACATTTTTGGAGTCAAAATCCCAACCTCTAAAGCTAGGCCCTTTGTACCTGCAGCCATCATCAATATTTCCGAGTTCTTCAAAATCTCTCCGTCTACTACGCGAACGTAGAGAACCACGCCGCGATAATCGTCGAAATAGGAATCAAATATTAGGGCTCGGGTGGGAACAGAATCACTTAGTTTTCGGGCCGCGTCGCCGTCGCCCGTCGCCACGGGGACGGCGCGCTTGTCCTCGCCTTGCCAGGCTCCGGATTCCCTCAAACTAAGCGGTTCTGTTCCTATTACGGCATCCAATATTTTATCTACATTGTAACCGGTTTTGCCAGAGGCTTCGATGATTTCTTCACGTTTACAGCCGAGCAAATTGATAATCTGCTTAGCCACGCCTTCGACGTCGGCGGCTGGTAAATCTACTTTATTAATTACCGGAATAATTGTTAAATCTTGTTCCAAAGCAAGATAGACATTGGCAAGAGTTTGCGCTTGGATTCCTTGCGTGGCATCCACTACTAGGACTGCTGTTTCGACTGCCTGTAATGAGCGGCTGACTTCATATGAAAAATCTACGTGCCCCGGCGTATCAATTAGGTTTAAAGTATAACCCTTCCAATGCATCGTCACTGGCGTGAGTTTAATCGTAATGCCTTTTTCGCGCTCCAGTTCCATCGAATCGAGCAGCTGATCTTTCATTTCTCGTTTTTCGACCGTACCTGTAAGTTCCATCATCCGATCGGCAATCGTTGATTTGCCGTGGTCAATATGCGCAATGATACAAAAATTCCGTATCTTATCCATAGATTATTTATCTACGCCAATCATTGAAAGGCTGAGTTTGCCGTTATCAATCGCGACGAGGCGCACGCGGACCTTGTCACCAACGTGCAAGACTTCTTCAACTTTCTTAAGTCTACGGCCTTCTACAATTTGAGAAATGTGGAGCATGCCGTCAATGCCTGGCATAATATTCACGAACGCACCGAAATCTTTAATCGTCACTACGGTACCGTTGTAAATTTTACCTACTTCTGGTTCTTCAGTGAGAGATTTGACCCATTCTAGAGCCTTTGCGATACTCTCTGGATCTTTGCCAGAAATCGTAACAAGACCAGAATCCTCGATATCTACTTCAGCACCTGTTTCAGTGGTGATTTTGTTAATCATTTCGCCACCTTTACCAATGACAGCACCGATTTTGTCTGGGTTAATCATCAATTTTTCAATCCTTGGCGCATACTTGGAAATCTCGGCACGTGGTTTGTCGATGACTTCAAGGATGTGTTTTAAGATAAACATGCGGCCTTCGTGTGATTGTTTCAAAGCTTTTTCCATGATTTCTACTGGGAGACCATGCACTTTCATATCCATTTGAAGGGCAGTGACACCTTCGGTAGTACCGGTTACTTTGAAGTCCATATCGCCGGCGAAATCTTCGGCATCCATGAGGTCGGTTAAGACATAGGCTTTGTCGATATCGGAAGCTTCAATTGGTTGGCCTTTTGGCACATCTACCATGAGACCCATCGCCACACCAGAGACTGGGCGCTTGATTGGCACGCCAGCGTCCATCAAGGCCATACAAGAGGAACAGGTAGCGGCCATAGAGGTGGAACCGTTTTGCGACATAATCTCGGTGACGCTGCGGATTGCATAAGGGAACTCTTCTTCAGAAGGCAATACCGGCATCAAAGCTCTTTCGGCCAAATACCCGTGACCAATTTCACGACGTCCAGGAGAACCCATGCGGCCTGGTTCACCTACCGTGTAGGATGGGGCATTATAGTGGTGCATATAACGACGTTTGCCGTCGGTGACTTCCATCGTGTCCACGTCTTGTGAATAGGAAAGTGGGGCCAAAGTCACGATATTCATCGCTTGAGTAACACCGCGTGTAAAGAGGGAAGAACCATGGGTACGTGGTAAAATGCCAACTTGAGAACTGAGTGGTCTTACTTCCGTGAGTTTTCGTCCATCTGGACGCACGCCTTCTTCCAAAATTCCACGTCTAACTTCTTTATGCACGGCTAATTCAAACGCCTGGTCGTAGACATCGCGCAAGTTTTCGTCATACCATTCGACTTTTTCGTTGTCGGTTTCGCCTTCACCATGGAGGAGGGCCATTTCGTCATGCATGGCATACTTGATATCATCTAAGATATGAGCTCTTTCCATCACGTTGCCACGAACTTTTGAGCCAAATTTACCATCAGTCCATTTGAGGACTTCTTCCATAACGGCTTCATCTGGCAAAACTAATTCATATTCTTGCTCTGGAGTAGCCACTTGCTTAGCTAACTCTCTCTGTAAATCTAGTACTGGTTTAACGTTTTCCACAGCCCAACGCATCGCTTCGATAATGGTCTCTTCTGGTACTTCCTTGGCGCCGGCTTCCACCATCATCACCTTGCCATCTTTACAGGCTACGACGAGATCAAGAGGGGAAGCATCGCGTTCCTCTGGTGACAAGAAAGCTTTAAATTCCCCGTTTATTTGGCCGATTCTGACCCCGGCGACTGGCCCATCAAATGGCACGCCGGCGTTCATCAGGGCTGAAGAGGCGGCAATCATTGCCACACAATCTGGCCTAAATGCTGGGTCCATCGATAGGACTGTACAAACCACCTGGATTTCCTGGCGATAGCCCTTAGGGAATAACGGGCGAATTGGGCGGTCAATTAGACGTCCTACGAGCACTGCTTCGTCAGCTGGCTTACCTTCGCGCTTGATGAATTTTGAACCGCTGATTTTCCCTGCGGCATAGAATTTTTCTTCGTAATCAATGGAAAGTGGGAAGAAATCCTGCACTACTGGCTTGGTGCCAACGACTACAGAGCCGAGCACTACAGTGTCGCCGTAAGTTACTAGCACCGAAGAAGTGGTCCGAAAACCTACGCGGTTGACTTCGAGCGTCAATTTTCGCCCCAGCCAATCAGTAGACACCTGGATGGTCTTCTTGCCATTAGGGTTTATAATATCCATAAAAATATCCTTTCTCGGGAAAACCTCAGATATCTGCCCCTGTCAGGTATCTGCCGTCTTCCCTTTGTTAATGTTAGTTTAATTATACCAAATCTTGACTTTTTTGGCAAAGTATGCTATAATAGTAGTATATTGTCTATATTGGGAGGGTAAAATAGATGATTAACATCGTACATGTTGAGTATCGTTGCGACGATCAGCGTGAAATCAACGCTCTGCAAATCAAGCTCAAGTCCTTTAAAAGTAAAGACGAAGACAACGTTCTGACTGGGCACTACCTAGCTGCCACCATCTCTTCGGCCTTTTTCAAGACCACCTTGCTGACAGACGAGGGAAAGTCCTTAAAGACTATCCCCAACCCCAAGCGGAACAATATCGTAGATCTGGTCATCGACCTCAAGGATAATAAGCTGTCTTTCAAAGACGTCGCACTTTTCCTTGATGCTTTCCAAAAAGCTATTGACGAAACCAATCTCTTCTAGTTATTGTTCTAACCAACAAAAACCCGCCTCTTTACAGGCGGGTTTCTTTTATTTCCTTAGACCTAGCTTTGCTACGGTCTTCTTGTAAAGCTCGAAATCGGTAGTCTCAAGATATTTGAGAAGTTTCTTGCGCTTCCCTACCATCTGCATAAGACCTCTTTTAGCCATAAAGTCATGTTTATTATTCTTCACGTGTTCCGTCACCTCTTTGATACGTTCCGTGAGAATAGCCACTTGAACTTCAGGAGAACCGACGTCGTTCTTATTCCGAGCGACCTTGGCAATAGCTTTGTCCTTATTCTCTTTTGTTATCATTGCCACATTATATCACAGGTGAGGGGAAAAGTCTAGTAGTACACCCAGCCAGCTTCTACTGTTATTTCGCTGTTTGGATTGTTTTGTATTATCTGGTCGATTAATTCGCGCTCCCTATACGTATTAATACCTTGGCCTTCCCATTTATAGAAATGTACGCCATATGTTGAGCTTATAGGTTCTTTATATGTTCCACTTGTCCTTGTAAAGTTACGATTATAATATCCTTCAAAAGTATATTCTTCATCGTTCTCGTCAAGAGGATAAACCTTGGCATAGAAACCATAGTCATGAGCAGAATCGATAGTAACTACTGTATCATCTACCCACCAATGAATATTTACGCTATCGTTATTAATAATAAGTGTTTGAGTGCCAGTGCCATAAAACTCGTTATAAACATCGTTGTCAGGATCGTTAACTTGAAGTGCACCATTTATATTTCCCTCATTTCCTTCATTAAAAGCAAAGTCATAATTTAAAACGACTTTGAGCTTGGAAGCGCCTGGAATTTCAATCCACCCACTTGGGTCGGCCTCGTCATCAGTAGTGAGCGAAGATATTTTATTGCCATAATAATCTAGGTTAGAGGATCTGGCAACTTCGTACGCTTTTTCTCCACTATCATAGGTTATATCATAAACTACAACGTTGGTTTTGTTAGTTGTGTCATTATCATAGTAACCTTGCGTAGCATCAAACGTCACCTGTACTTGACGGTTAACTGGAATACCTGGAGCTCGTCTATTGTATGGATGGACTAATGTATATTTAACTTGCCCAACATAGGTTCCGGCAGGCTGACTTGGTGAAATGTAGGCTCTATAGGTAGTGGTGAGATTAGAACCAGTAGCAGTGGAACCAATGTCAGTAGAAGAAGTATAATAGGCTACTCTAGTATATTCCTGTGGTACAGCTGTATAGTCTGAGAAGTCTGGATCACCTGTTTGTTTTAAGGAGTCTCCAGTTGAACCAGCAATGATTGGAGCATAAGTACCACTTACTGATGCTAGTTTCATGGCCCAGGATGAGGTACCAGTAGTAACAGTTGTTGCAGTGGTAATATCATGGGTAGAGCCTAGTGCTGAGCTAGTTAATACGGTTTTACCATAGGTATCATCAGTATAACCTATGGCATAGATAGCATAGCCTGAGTTATCATTACATATGACTTTGAGGTTAGTGGTTCCAATATCACTGACCGTAGTACCATTCTGGACAGTGGCATTATGTGAGGTATTACCAGTGGCGGACATAGAACAGGAGACTGGAACGTTAATATTAATGACGTCTACAATGTCTGTAGCAGGGGCAGGTTCATGAATTGCCATAGTTCGAGGAATACTTAAGGCTAGACCAGAAAGAAAAGTTAAAAATAGCAAAATAGCTGACAAGCATACACTAATACTGCGTTTTTTATGCATAACCATAATAGTTTAATTGTAAATAACTAGTAGAGTTTGGTCAAGCTTTCTATATTTTTTCGGCGTCTTTCACATCATAGTCGGCAATTTTGGTTCGCCGAAGCGTCGTAAGATAGGCGCCAGTTCCTAATTTTGCACCAATGTCTTCCGCCAAAGTCCGAATATAAGTTCCTGACGATACTTTGGCGCGGATTTTTAAAGCTGGGTACTTATATTCCAAAATTTCAATTTCATAAATCGTGACTTTCCTGGTTGGCGTTTCAAAATCCTTACCCGCTCGAGCTAGCCGATAGGCGCGTTCACCATTAATTTTCACCGCACTAAATCTTGGCACTGTTTGCGAAATCTCGCCTTCAAAACTTTTTACAACTTCGGTGATTTCTGCGAGTTCTGGCACCCTGTCGCTTACTAAAAAGAGCTCGCCTTCTGGGTCTCCGGTGCTAGACTTAAAACCTAGCTTTAACTCCGCCTCGTATTCTTTGTCCTGCTTTAAAAACTCGTTAGATTTTTTGGTCATTTTACCACTAAGTAAAATGAGGAGCCCTGTCGCAAACGGATCCAAAGTCCCAGTATGTCCAACTTTGACTTTGTGACCAAACTCAGCCTTTAATTTCCCGCGTACTTTAGCCACCATCCCAAAGCTCGAAATCCCAGCCGGCTTGTCTATCAAAATTATTCTATCTTCCATTTCCCTTTAAGATACCACAACCCTCTATCAAAATCAATTTTATGTGTGTTATAATAAACTTATGTTAGTTTCCGCAAATCGTTTAATTGGTACGCCAATTCTTAGCATGCAATCCGCCAATTCTATTGGCACCATCTCGGCACCCATTGTTGACCCAGACTCTTTCAAAATTGTGGCATTTTATCTTGATGGTCCTTTAATCGATAGGTCCGCCAATATTTTGGATGTTAAATCGATTCGCGAGTATTCACGTTATGGTTGTGTGGTGGATTCGATTGAAGAATTAATTGGAAAAGATGACGTTGTAAAAATCAGCAAGATTATCGACTTAAACTTTGATTTGATTAATCTCAAAGTTGAAACCAAAAAAGGTAGCAAACTTGGGCATGTTTCAGATTTTACAATTACTAGTGAAGATTTTATGATCCAACAAATCATCGTGAGGCGACCATTGCTCAAGAGTTTTTCTGATTCGGAACTAACGATCCCACGTAAAGAAATTGTAGAAGTGAACGATTATAAAGTGATTGTAAAAGATGAAGAAAAAGTGATTAAGAAAAAAGCTGCTCACGAAGATTTTATTCCGAATTTCGTGAATCCGTTCCGGACGCAAGAACAAGATCTTTCGCCAGTTCGTACGAAAACCCCTGCCGACCAAGATACTGAATAAGTTTATCATCATCATAGCGTGCGCGTTTTTTGGCGATGATTTTTAAGATTTCTTCTTTTTCGTCACGACCAGAATCTTTTAAAACACGCTCTACTATTTCTCGTGAGATACCTTTTTTGGCGAGTTCTAGGCTCAGGCGTTTCTTTGAAATTCCCTTTTTGACAAAGCGGTTTTCGACATACCACTTGGCGAACGCTTCGTCGTTTAAATATTTCTTTTTTTCTAATTTTTCTATGATTTTTCCAATGTATTCTTTGTCTAGTTTCTTTTCATAGATTTTTTTATACAAATAATCCGAGGTTTCTTTTTCTGAACGTGGCCGGGAGAGAACCCACTCCAAAGTTCGTTGATACAACTTGCCGTATTCTGACAGTTTCTTATATTCGGATAACTGTGCAAGAGTAATTTCCTGCCCAACTTTTAGTTTTAAATCTAAAAGCTGCGTAACATCGAGCGAAAATTCATATTTACCATCAACAAAAACATTCACTCGCTCCGGATTTTTGACCGCTTGTTTGATGTTGGTAATTTTAAATGTATCCATGTTGTGAAAACCATTCGGTCAGACAGTCAAAAGTCAATTGATCTTTTTTAAATGGCGCTTTGGCATATTTAATGCGGAATTCTTCGGTCTTTTCAAATGGTACCCATTTGACTTCCGAGACTTCATCATCGTCAAAATGAAAGGTTTCTGGCTTTCCCGTCCAGTCCACCATATAGACCCAGGCAAATCGATTCTTGTTAAATGGTCGCATGGTCATAAATTGCAGGTCGTCCGCCGAAATCTCGGCGCCGATTTCTTCGTGTGCTTCACGAATGGCAGCCTCGACGACCGTTTCACCAAGATTAATGTGCCCACCCGCCGAAATGTCATAATCGCCAGGGTAACGGTCAACTTTGTCCGAGCGTTTTTGCCATAATAGTTCGATTCCGCCATCTTCTCGTCGGCGATACAGAAACACTACGGCGACGCCTACGATAGCTGAAGAGCCAGATTTTTCTGGATTGTCTAGTGCCGAATCCCAGCCGGCACCATAGATTGGTTCGCCGTTTCGTGCGTAGGTTTGCCACATTTCATCGTGATGCATTTTTAGTCCTGATCTTCTGCGGCGGCCTTTTCGCGGATTTTAGCTTCGATTTCGTCCATCAATTCTGGTTTTTCACGGAATAGTTTCTTCACGGCTTCGCGGCCTTGACCGAGGGTTTCGCCATTATACTTGATAAAGGCACCAGCTTTTTCTAGAATGCCGTATTGTACGCCAAGGTCTAGTACGTCACCAGATTTAGAAATACCTTCGTTGTACATAATGTCAAACTCGGCTGTTCTAAATGGTGCAGCGATTTTATTCTTTACTACCTTAATCTTTGTGCGGTTACCGGAAATATTGTCGCCTTCCTTGATTTGGCCAATGCGACGAATGTCAATGCGGACCGAAGCATAGAACTTCAAAGCATTACCGCCAGTTGTAGTCTCAGGGTTGCCAAACATCACACCAATCTTCATACGAATTTGGTTGATGAAAATCACGGTAGCTTTGGACTTAGAAATAATGCCAGTGAGTTTTCGCATCGCTTGCGACATTAGTCGTGCCTGAAGACCCATTTGTGCTTCGCCCATTTCACCATCAATTTCGGCTTGTGGAACAAGAGCGGCCACGGAGTCCACCACGATTAAATCTACAGCGTTAGAACGAACCAAAGTTTCGCAGATTTCGAGAGCTTGTTCGCCGTTGTCCGGTTGTGAAATGAGTAAGTTGGCCGTGTCCACGCCAATTTTCTTGGCATAGGCAGGATCTAAGGCATGCTCAGCATCAATAAAGGCTGCTTGCCCGCCTTGCTTTTGAATCTCAGCAATCGCATGTAATGCTAAAGTCGTTTTGCCAGAGGATTCTGGACCGTAGATTTCAATAATACGCCCCTTAGGATAACCGCCACCAAGTGCTAAATCGAGCGACAAGGACCCGGAAGGCAAAAGCTCTACGTCCATTTTTGGCGTCTCACCTAGCTTCATGATTGAGCCGTCACCGAATTGTTTGGTAATTTGAGCAATTGCAAGCTTTAAAGCCTCGCTTTTTCCATCGTTTTTCTTTGCCCCCTCGTTTTCTGCCACCGCATCTTTTTTTGCCATATAAGTATCACCTTTCTTTTATATTATTATATATTATTTTTGATAAAATCTCACCCTTTTTACGCCCCTCATGTAACATAGATTAATCGCATTTGCAACCCCCCACCTAAAATGGTATAATAATCCCATGAAAATTAGCGAAAATGTACCACTATCAACTCTAACTACCATGCGGCTCGGTGGCCCGGCCCGCTATGTGATTGAGGTGGAAAATAAAGCTGATATTACTTATGCTTATAATTTCGCAAAATCTCACGAGCTTCCGACTTTTGTGTTGGGTGGCGGGGCGAATACTTTAGCTCATGACGAAGGTTTTAATGGCGTGATTATTAAAAACGCCATGCAGGGCATCACTGAAGAAGATGGCATCATTACTGCCATGGGTGGTACCGAATGGGACGCCGTGGTGGAATATGCTTGTAAGCATGATTACACGGGGATTGAAGCAATGTCTAAGATTCCAGGTTCGGCGGGTGCGGCACCGGTGCAAAATATTGGTGCTTATGGTCAAGATATTTCGCAAACTTTCGTGTCAGCTGAGGTGTATGATTCGGCGACCGGTGAGTTTAAAACCATGTCGAAAGATGATTTTAAGTTTTCGTATCGCAAATCCATCATGAACACCACTGAAAAGAATCGTTATCTTGTGATTTCGATTTCTTTGAAGCTTACGACTGGTAAGATGGAACGTCCGTTTTATAATTCGATTGAAAAATATATTCTCGAACACGACGAGACCGTTTTCACTCCTACTAATATTCGGAAAATTGTTTCGACAATTCGGGCGGAAAAGTTACCTGATCCGAAGGAAGTGGCTAGCGCTGGTTCTTTCTTTAAGAATATTTATATTTCGGAAGAAGAGGCGCCGGCCGTGGAGCAGCGCGGGATTCCGGTACACCGTGGCAAAGATGGGGTGAAAATTAATTCCGGTTGGCTGATTGAACAGGCTGGTCTGGCTGGGCAACTATATTTTGGCGTGCGGGTAAGCGAAAAGGCTGCACTTGTTTTGATTAACGAGTCCGCTAAGAGTTTTGGTGACCTAGCCGCGGTACGAGATTTTATTATTAATACGGTATTTAATAAATTCGGCTACCGGTTGGAGCAAGAACCGATTGAACTAGTTGATAATAATAAGAAGATCGCTGATTTGCTTAAAGGTTAGGTTTTATGAAAATTTTGGATGGCAAGGAATTAGCTGGTTTTATTAAAGAGCGTCAGGCCAACGTGGTGAGAGCGATGTCTAGGAGACCAACGCTTCTGATTATTCGTGACAGCGACAATCCGGTCATCACTAAGTATGTTAATCTCAAAATTCAATACGGCGAGGATATTGGAGTTTCGGTGATTGATTTTCGCGCACATAGTTCTGATGAGATTCGGGCGAAGATTCTTGAAGCCAATGAAGAACCGGAGATTTCCGGAATGATTTTGCAACTACCGATTCTGGAAAAAGAAAAAACTGATGAGCTGACTGATTTGATTGCTCCTTCAAAAGACGTGGATGGACTTTCTTCGCATGGAAATTTTGATTCGGCGACGGCGACGGCGATTAATTGGCTTTTATCGGGATATGATATTCCGCTTGCGAGTAGCAGGATTGCGATTGTTGGTCGTGGTAAGCTAGTGGGGGCGCCACTTTTCAAGATGTTTTCTGATTCGGGGTTTGATGTTTCCCTCTTTCACCGTGGTGATGACTTGACAAAGCTTAAGGAGTATGATATAATCATTACTGCCACGGGCGTTCCGGGGTTGATTTCTAGTTCGATGTTAAAACCCGGCGCCACTCTTGTTGATGCTGGTACCGCTTCTGAAGATGGAGTTCTTAAAGGCGATGCTTCTGAAGAAGTACGTGCGCGCACTGATTTACGCGCAATTACGCCTATTAAAGGTGGCGTGGGGCCTTTAACTGTGACTTGTTTGTTTGAGCATGTGATACAGGCGGCTACGGATTCATCTTCCCATCTTGAACGCGGCGCTTAGCTTCTCTTTCGGCAGCTTCTCTTAGTGGATCATCCATCGCTGCTTGTGGGTTGGTAGCGATTTCCATTAGGGTTTCATTGTCCAAGGTAGCTGCTGCGGCATCCATGGAGGCACGGGTATGTCTTTGGAGCTGTGAGTTGACATCGTCTATACCATTTGCAGTGCGTTCAGTGTTGACCGCGACTCTTTCGGTGCTGGCTTCAATGTTTCCAAATGCTTGCATTTCTTTTGAGCCAGCACCAAATTGAACGGTTTTAGCGCGAGGTTCGGTGACAGACCAACCAGTATGTGTAGAGCTGTAATCCCATTTTGGTACTTGATTGCCATTTGCATCTGTTTTCATAATTGTACCAGTTCTACCAGCTGCATAGTCTAGGAATTGCTGTCTTACGTCTACGTCAAGGCTGTTGAGCAATTCTTGATTATCCATGATTTCTTGACAAGCTTCTTGAGACAAGCTTTCAATATACTCGGTAGTTGCATCACCGCCTTGGTTAAGACCAGCAGCATGAGATTTGACTCTACCAAATACGCTACCCCTATAATCGGCAGTCCCACTATAGCTACTGTGAGTTTGCGTAAAGCCAAGTTGCCCGTTACTATCACGAGTTACGCCAGCACCACCAGGCATAAAGTGTTCTGTATATACGCTAGCACCCATATCTTTTTCGTTCATTTTACTTTGAACTATAGCATCTCTTGCATAGATTTCGCCCATGGTAGACATAAAGTTGGTGTTGGCACCATTACCGTTGACATTTCGTGAATTACGGATGATTCTACCGAGTTTACCAGCCCCACCCTTCATATTTGCCATACCTCTAGCTAGTGCAGAAACTTCAAGTTTCTCGTCTGAAGTCAGTTCACCGCTACGGGCTTTTTCTTCGAGCTGTTGCATCCTTCTTTCGGCACTATCAAGAGTATAAGCTTCTTTCCTTTTCCCGCTTGGGGCAGATGGGTCATCAAATGTAATACCGCCACCTTCACCAGAACTCATCATGAGTGACAAGCGCTGTGAAGTTGCTTCGTCTGTCGCCTTGGCGTCTTCGGCTGCTTCAATAGCCGCAATCCTAGTTTTCATATTACCACGATCGCTCAATCTTCTTCTTGCGCCCATTTCTTTCTTAAAAGCTGCTGTGTCAGATACCGCCGCTGCACGACGCTTACGCGAAAGTGAATGTCTTCCCAAAGCATTATTTGCCCGACGGAAAGTATCAGTACTTCTAATAAGCTTGTCATTTTGCTTGCCAAGACCTTTTCCAAATTTCTTGCCAAACCCAGCAATCTTCGCTCCAATCCCACCTAATGCGGCAAACGAACCTTTGAGCAGTGTTGGAATAAAGAAGAATGGCACTACCATAAGTAGCAAACCAATCAGCCAAATGAAGAAATCTGTTGAACCACTAACTAAAATCGTCGATGCCAAAGTACTACCACCCACTAAGAGGCCACAAATCGGGTAAAGAAGTAAAAGCCCCTCAAATATCTTTAGCCATTTATCAAATATTTTCTTAGTATTTGGCAACATGTAACACGCAAAGGCCACTGGTGACACCACCACCATAATTATCACACCGGCTTGTCGCATACCAAGCAATGCAAAGAAGAAAATTACTGCCACAAAAGCCACAATGAGTCCCATCAAAAGTGGCAAAAGTAGCTGCATCAACCCGCCTTCAATTGCAGTATAGAGAACTGTTCCAACACCAACACCGGTTATCAAAACAAGAAAAGCGTTAATTACATGTTTAAACCAAACACCAGAGGTAAAATTGCCAGACAAACCGCTCATGCTGCCGGCCTGGCTAGACAATAACCCATTTAGCCCCGCTCCGGCGATATTAGAAATATCTACTGCTAACTGGCAAATTACATATGATAAGTTAATTAATACTGCTGCAACAATTAGCTTTGGTAAGATTTTCTTAATTCCATAATTATCAATACCTACACCAGTAAGTTGTGAGAAGATTACCATTAGGAACAATATCACGAACATGATGTTGGCAATATTGCGGAAAATCTCCCATGCTGCTTCTGTTTTACTACCACCCTTACCACTAAACAGTTCACTTTTAATTTGGAGCATCGGCTCCACTGCTTCTTCATAAACAGCGTTCAATGTATCCCCAAGCCAAGTAATCACCGGACATACAATCCACCCCAAGGATCCTGAGTTTGTGTAACATGGGTCACCACTTCCACTACCACCGCCACCACCTGGGTCTGGATCTACCGGATCTAGTTCGCCGTCGTCTCCGACTTGACCATTGGCATATGCGCCTTCAGGAATTCCTTCATAGGATGTTTCTTTCTTGAACCATTCTAGAACTTGGTCAAAAGTGCCTTTTTTTAATTGATATCTTGATTCTTCAGCAGTCGAGACTATATACTCACGTATATCTATACCTAAATCTTTATTGGTTAGAGAACCGGCGATATTAATAGAACACCATTGATTGATTGAGTTTTTAAAATAATAGCCATTTTCTGGTTTAGTGTCGCTACAACTATTTATATTTATGTCATTCGGCCATAGTTTAATCATATTAAGCAAATATTTATAATATAATGAATACTTTGCGGTTGAATCCCAAACATATTGTTTATAGGCATATCTTTCATTCCCAACATAAACGGCGGTTTCATCGCTATGAGGTAAAGACTCGTCAAAGTTTAAATTATAGGCAAATATTTCTCCGGCCGTTCTTTTATTTAAAATAGGTTCATAATTTGTTGTGTTTTCGGTACCACCACTGCCTCCTCCACCGCTGTTGTCCTTAACAGCTTCAACTTTAATATTGAAACTAGGTTGATTATAAATACTTCGAAAAACACTGTATGTCATTTTATAAAGTCTATAAGTAAGAGCACCGTCACCTTCTTGGAGATTGGCAGCATCCCCGTTTAATATTTCCAACACACTCTTATCGCTCCAATCGTTCGCGTGTACATTTGAGGCGGCTGATTGTATAGTCCTTAAGAGTTCTGGGGTATTCTCACCGTAGGAAAGGTACCTACATTCGTCTTTCTTGTCGGAATAACAATCATATGAAGGAGGAGCCCATTCATCAAAATCCGAAAAGCCGTCAAAAGCCGCAGCTCTCCATTTACGCCCATCACTATAGGTGGCTTTTACCACATATATTAGAGTTTTTTCATTACCGCGCTGTAAATATGTGTCTATTTCGCCTTCGCAATTCAAAATCCAATTATACTGGCCTTTTCCTGCTGATGTCAGTAACCCTGGGATTCCATTACAGATAATTTCTCCAGAAGCTGTTATTGGATTTTTATTACCGTCTAAAGATTTAATATCGGTAATCGTTATCTTAACTTTATTCTCGTTTGTGGTAGGTTCCTCGGAAGGAGAAGGAGCAGTGCTACCAATTAATCTATAGCCCCAGGCTGCCATATTAGTTGATTTGATTTCTGGCATTTGAAAAAGCTGGAATAAACCTTTGGCTTCTCCTTGGCCACTATATCCTTTGAATAATTGTCCGCAGCTTAAGTTGCTGTCTCTTTCCCAAGTGTCACCAGAATGTGTCGATTTTAGCGTATTACCTACGTGAGTAGAGATCCACACTTCTTGGGAAGTGGTGTCATCCCATTTATAGTCCCCTACATTTTTATCGAAAAAATTTTCCCAGGAAGAACCTAAATTATAAAAAGATAGTGGGTTTTTAGCATGATTATAGTAGCATTCTCTTATACTCGTAAGTAATGACATTTTGTAGAGGTTATCTGATGATATCATTTCTGCGTTGGCATTGTTTTGGCAAAATGATAAAACGAATAATAATGGAAAAAACAGCAAACCAATTTTAATTCTTTTAATTGCCCTTCTATTCATTATTCAACTCCTTTAAAAAATTCTTCTGCATTCCCCTGACGCCTAAATCTAAATACAATAAACTGTCCCCACTTAATACGCCATCCTGCAGAAGTAAATAGGTCTCATCATTCTGGTTGTTATTATTAATATAATCCATAAGAAATGCCTCATAATAATTCATTTCATTATTACACTGCACTGCTAACTCCCATTTTCTACCATCGCATTTAATATTTTGCTGGATGTATTTTTGAGCATCGGTTTTTTTGCCGGTTTCATAAGCACTAACTAGGTTCTCCCTAGTCATGTAATAATTAATGGCGTTTTCTAGCACTTTTAATGATTCTACATAGTCATTTAGTGTTTCTTCTTGAATAACTCCTTTGGCCGTCGTTATTAATAATTGTTTTTTATTATTCAATTCTTCAAAATAATCATTAATAATATTGAAGCTTTCTTGTCTAATAGCGATAGCATACAGCAAATCACCATTATCAATTAGCTCGTCGTATCTTGTGGCTAAATCACTAGAATCATCATCTCCATCTTCACCGCCCATCACATAATTAGCTACTTCGTAGAAAGCTTTTTCTGCAGCGGCTTTTTTCTGCTTTTTTTCGTTGGACATCATAAGCATTGTTACTGCCGCTATAATTAAACCAACTACCAGTAACACCACCAAAATCCACACCCACTTTTTCGATTTCTTTTTTCCGTCACTATTTAGCATCACTGGCTCAGCAGAATACGCGCCAGGTTGACCTATGTAGCCACCCTGACCACTTGAAAAGCTACCAAAAGAATCATTTTGTGACGGATTCATATACATTTATTATACCATAACCATTTTAAAAGCAACAAAAAACGAGCTGAATTTTTAAACTCAGCTCGTTTTTTTAAACCACCCGATGCGTCAAGGTTTTACACCGGACGCGAAGCGGCCAATATTATTTCTTACGGCTAGCAATAGCGTAACCAAGCATAGTCACGATTGAACCTGCGCCAAGAGCACCGGCAACAATATCAGTTGCACCAGTGATTGGTAGTTCTGGTTCTGGATCTTCAGGTTCTGGTTCTGGAGTTTCACAAACTCTGTTCACCATCACAGAAGCATCATCTTTACCAGCAACTTCAGAGTTTACCGTTACGTTTGCCCAGTTGACTAATTGGTTGTCACCACAAGCGAGAGTTTTATTAATAACTTTCGCGGTGAAACGCACATAGGCGTTACCATTCATGGTGTAGCTACCAATATTGATACCAGTTGTAGTCACAGTGTTTTCCACAACTTGGACACCACTTTGGTAGTTAGCATTGTAGAGGTAAGTCGAATCCTTCACATATTCCATGTTCTTTGGCAAAATGTCACGGATCATGACGTTACTTACAGTTTCAGAAGTTAAATTCTTGTACTCAATTTGGTACTCAACTTCGTCACCAATTTTAGCATCTACAGATTCTTTCCATTCCTTAGTACCTTTGAGACGTACAGTCTTAGAAAGCTTTGCAGAAGCAGCTTTGTGGACAGTTACTTCAATGGTTACTTCACCATCATAGGCAAAACAACCAGGAATCTTACCATCCAAACCTTCGTAACCAATCTTAGCACCAGAAGTGATCACTTCGTTAGGAAGAGCCACGGTACCAAGCTTAGCGTTGGTATATCTTGCAGAACCATCGACATATTCAAGGTAGAAATTGTCGTCAGATACGAACTTCACTTCGTCCCAGTAACGATTTGGCATCGCATTGGAAGCGTTGATGTAACCAACTACAGTATGGCTTTTGCCAACAGTAGTAGGAAGAGCAAAGTTCACAGTTACGTTTTCTGCAGTTTTATCAACCCCAAGTGGGCTGTTGTTGTGAACGTAAAGACGGACGGTATAAGTCTTTCCATCTTCTACGCTAATTTCATTATCTTTCACGCTTGTTGTGCCTGAAAGTTTGGCGCCGACGAAATTACGTTCGTCACCAATTTTACCGTTAGTAATTGAGTTGAAGGTAATCGTGTCACCAAGAGCACCTTCGTTGATTTGCTCGATGGTATAAACAGTACGACCACCAGCAGAGTCGCCCCAAGCTAACACGTTAGCTGGAACTAAAGTAGCACCACCGACGATTGCAGCGGCCGCTACGCTTAAAATAGTCTTATAAACTTTATTCATAATATTCTCCTTTAATAAAAAATAATTATATTAAAATTAAATAGTTTTGTTTGCTAGCCGAATTGTTAATATTCGTCTGCAACCGAATCGTCCTAAACTTTAACTTGGAGTAGACCCGGCAGCACGAAGCTGCCGGGCCAAAGGTACCTGGAACTTTTAGTTCCACTTGGGCTTTCGCCCTGTTTATATATCTCTTTTTAAATCCTTAATCCGGCGGTCCGCCCCACTCGCCAGCCGGAGGATCAGTAGAGATCGGTTGAGTATCCCCATCGGGGAGAATTATATGAACCGGCCCCTGTGTCGGAGTCGGGGTATCGATATCAGTTCCCGACTGATCGTCGACGGTGGCTCCCGGAGGAGGTGTGATGGCAGGGGCGCTAGAGTCCCCACCACTTTCTTGGCCAAGTTCATCCATGTGCTGATGATATTCATCATAAGTCATGGTATCAGAACTGCCAGGTTCCTCTGCGGTAGACTGACCATCACCTACTCCACCAGAAGTAGGATCGCCAGGGCCAGGATCGTCCCCCGGATCAGGAGAAGTCCCAACGGTGGGATCCTTGGTCGGTTGCGGAGTATTCGTCGGCTTCGGCGTCGCCGTAGGTTTTGGTGTATTCGTCGGCTTCGGCGTATTCGTCGGCTTCGGAGTGTTCGTCGGCTTCGGAGTGTTCGTCGGCTTCGGAGTAACCGTAGGTTTCGGCGTCTTCGTCGGTTTAGGTGTCGGCTTATGAGTCGGCTCGGGTTCAGGGTCAATATGCATGACCTTCTTCACGTTGCACGGCTGGAAACCACACTCAATACGATAAGCCACCTCCACTTTGTGGTCCTTGATCATAAAAGTATAAACCAAGAACCAACCCTTATGGTCAGGTGTCTTCATCGTGATGACATCCGGGATACCGGATTTCGTATACGGATTCATGTACATTTGGTCCGTGATTCCCTTGCCTTTCTTGACTTCGACCTTTTCGGCCGTATCGAGGAAAGCGAAGAAGCTATCCAGAGTCGGATAGTAGAGTTTCGTCGGATCTTCTTTTATGAATCCTTCTTTGGCCACGTTAATTGCCTTGTCCCAGGCACCGTTACATTCATCATAGAATGTACCGATGTATCTGGTCCCGCAAATCGCGTCGACCCATGCCATATCCGCGGCACCAAGCGCCGGATCAACCTTGATGCGGTTTCTGAATTCCGCATCGTAATCCTTCGCGGTCCACGAATCATTCCAGCAATCCCAACCGAAGTTGTAATCGTTGGAAGCATCGTCGTCCATTGGCATGGCCAGGTTATAGAAACCATACCAGCTGTATCTCGGTCCGGAATTTCCGGAAGGATCATCGGACGATTCGCTCGGAGCGCAAGACGTTCCGAACAGTTTGGTGAACCAACTCGGTGTTTCATCGCTAGCCTCGACAGAGGTCTGGGAAGAAGTCCCGGACGGATTCTTGTCGAGGTTCAGGCTAAAAAAACACGAGATGATGAGCGCCAGAATGAGAATTGCCGTGGCAACCATAACGATCCAAGACCAGATATGGGCCGCATTATTCTCAGTCTTCTGATAGTGATAGTAGAGTGCATCTACAATGAGGAAACCAATTCCTCCATAGAATACAATCTTGGGAAGCAGCAAGAGAAGCTTCAAGTACTTAGTACCGATGACTTTCGCTGCCGTCTCCACACAGGAGCAAGTTCCAAGGAAGAAGAGTAGCATCAGCAAGCCGATAACCAAAACTTCCTTCCAGTTACTGCCACCATCGTGGAACCAGAACATCAGATAGAGCATTCCGGCCAGTAAGACAACTGCGAAGACAATTGCGATTGCTCGCGCATCTCCTCGCAAGATACCGTTGAGGAACTTAACAAGTCCCAAAGTCCCGGCGATGACTGCCGCCCGAATCCAGCCCTCTTTTCCCATTTGGAAATCGAGTTCTCGATTCTCTTTGACGTAAGTCCCGTCCGCTCTCTCCGTATACACGGTTTTGAGCACGCTTCCTGCTCCACTGAACATGCGCTCAGCGCACACAGCGAGCAACCACCCGACAAGCATTACAAAAACGCAGCGGATGATCAACCAAACAAGAGCTAGTGTCGTCATGGCTTTCCGCCTCCTTATAAAATAATTGTTTTGGAGGCTCACACGCCTCCAGATGGTGGGGGGTGTGATAGATATATAAACAGTTTTCTAGGTTTTAGTTAAAACCTAGGATGATTCGGTTGTTAATGGTCTTCTAGTCCTTATACACACTAAAAACTCAGACTACTTACATTGTATCACACTTTAGCTTATTTGTCAATAGTTTTATCACCTTTTTGCGCTTATGCCTATTTTATTATGAAAAAACCTGGCATAGTGCCAGGTTTTTCTTAAGGTGCGATAGCTTTTAGGGGCAGAATTTCTTGATTTCTTCTGCGGTGAGCAGACGAATCCGGATGCCATCCTTGTACCACGCCCACACTGGAGTGTAGTTGTCGTGGCTCGCTTGCTTGGCGGCCCAGATGTTGGACGAGATGTTGGCGTCGCCAGTTTCCGGATCTTTCCACCAGTAGTCCAGATAGGCGCCCTGCCTGAGGCCGGTCGTGTCCGTCTTGGACTTCGGTTTTTCCGCGGGCTTTTCCGCGGGTTTCTCGGCCGGCTTTTCAGCAGGCTTTTCCGCGGGTTTCGAACCCATCGTGGAGATCACTCTCGGGCCAGTCTTCTTTTCAGCAGGCTTGGCCTTGGGCTTGAGTTCTTCCTCGGTGGCCGGTTTCAGTGCAGGCTCTTTTGCCTCTTCGGACTTTTTCGGAGCAGGCTCCGGTTCTTTCGTCTTGATGACGATGATACCGGCTGCTTCGAGAGCCTCGAGCATAGAGTTTGCGATCAGCTTACCGTCGGCGCTGTTAAGCGTCGGCTTCTCTTCGGTTTCCACCTTGGTGACTTTTTTGACTTTCACCTTGGGTTCAACCTCAGGTTCCGTAGTAACTTTTACCACCTCTTCCGACTTCTTAGTTCTGATGAACTTGCCGGACGACTTGTACGTATCTTTTGCCATAGGAATTTCCCCCTTTCAGTATTTTTGGCAATCAGTCCCAAGCAACTCAAATTTTTAAGCTACTATGATTTCATTATATCACACTTATGCAAAAATGTCAATAATTATAACATAAACAAAAAAATAACCACAAGTGGTTATTTTTACTTTCTCTGGTGCGGGTAGAGAGAATCGAACTCTCATCTCAAGTTTGGAAAACTTGCATACTAACCACTGTACTATACCCGCATCAATCTGTTAATGGGGCGAGATACCAGGATCGAACTGGTGACCTTCTGGACCACAATCAGACGCTCTAACCATCTGAGCTAATCTCGCCATATGCTATATTATACACTTTAAGAGTTACTTTGGCAAGAGAAGAAACGCTACTGTCCCGGCTGCCGCACCGAGGATAATCGTAATAATAATCGTCACAATGAGCCCGGCTTTTGAATCTTTTTCGGGCTTATTAATAATGGTCACAGGTGCGGAAGGAACCTCTTCTTTAGGCTCGACAACCTTCTTCGGATAAACATTCTTCGAAAGTGGACGTTTGCGGATTTTCTCGGTGTTCACAAAGGCTGGCTTCAAAGGAGCAGCAGGTTTTTTGACCTCTTTTTTTGCCTCCGGTTTAGCTTCGACTGGTTTTTTGACCTCTGTTTTTTCTACCGGGGGCTCTTTTCTCACCACTTTTTTGGTCGTGTTCTTCGGCACGAAATCCATGTATCTTTTATTCATGCTCTCACTCTCTTAGCTGTTTCAATTATATCAGTAAATTCATTTAGAATCAAGCTTGAACCACCGATGAGAAGGCCGTTAACGCCTGGTACAGTGAGATAGGCGCCGGCGTTGGATGGATTGACGCTACCGCCAAACAAAATCGGGATTTTTTCGACAGTTTTGGCATCGTAGAGCTCTTTTAGAATGCTTCGGATGAGCTTCACCGCTTCGGCGACTTCATCTGGAGAGGCGAGTTTCGAGGCTTTGGTAGAAGAAATCGCCCAAACTGGTTCGTAGGCAATAATCACTTTGTCGATATCTTCCTCTGATACATCGGCGAGACCACCTAAAACTTGGTCGCGAATAACATCGGTAGTTTCGCCAAAGGCGCGCTCGGATTCGGTTTCGCCAACACAGAGAATAGGGGTGATTTTATTGCGAACCGCTGCTTCAACCTTTTTTTGGATCATCTTGTCATTTTCATCGAAAATATAACGTCGTTCAGAGTGGCCGACGATACAATAATCTACTAAACCACGGAGTTGCGTGAAGGAAATTTCCCCTGTATAGGCGCCGTAATCGCGGTAAAAAGCATTCTGGGCGGCTAGCTTCATTTTGTGTCGGTCTATCTGGAGAGACAGAGTTTGGAGGGCTAAAGCCGTCGGCGCTACCACCACTTCCACGTCTCGATAATTTGGTATTTTCTTTTGTAGTTTATGAAGATAGATGGAAGACTCACCGACCGTGAAATTAAGCTTCCAGTTGCCCACGATATAAGTTTTCATAACCTCATTATACCATGCTATAATAAAAGTATTATGAAAAAAGTATTAGCATTCGATATAGATCAAACCTTAAATGTGGCCAAAACTCCAATCACCGACGACATCGCAGACCTTTTGATAGAGTGTCTTGCACACTTTGAGATTTGTCCGATTTCTGGGCAAAAATTTGACCAATTTTTGGTGCAAATTGTTGACCGACTAGAAGACAGAGGAGTTTCGAAAGAGGCTTTGAAGCATTTACATCTGTTTGTGGCGCAAGGTACGCAGTATTACCGACATAATGGTACTGATTGGGAACAAGTTTATAACTTCCCTCTGGCTGATGAGCAAGTGGCGAAAATTAGCGCGACGATTGAACAGGCAGCTCGTGAGCTTGGATACTGGGAAGAAGATAAGCTTCAGCCTGGTGATGAGATTATCGAGAATCGACTTTCTCAGGTGACTTTTTCGGCGCTGGGGCAAAAAGCTGGCACTGAGGCTAAATACGCTTGGGATCCGGACCATAAAAAACGTGAAAAAATCGTTGCACGTTGCAAGGAGTTGGCGCCAGAATTTGATTATGAAATTGGTGGTACTACCTCGATTAATGCCATTACTCCAGGGATGAATAAAGTTTTCGGGATGACACATTTGCTCGAAGAACTACATGTAGAAAAATCTGATATTTTGTATTTTGGCGATATGACACAACCGGGTGGCAATGATTACCCAGTGGTGGAAATGGGGATTGATACTATTACGGTCAGGAACCATGAAGATACCGCCTACGCCTTGCGTGGTATTCTTGGCGTGATATAATATAAGCATGAATATTTTGATAGTGGGCAATGTCTTAAAGGACATTTATCTTAATTTAGATAACCGGACCGAGGATTTTGAAACTGATAAGCACCACACCAAGTGGCTGAATCTCAGTTTTGATGCATCCGAACATCATTTTTATAACCGCCATAGCAGTTTTGGTGGGGCGGCGATTTCCTTGCAGGTGCTTGAGAAACTGGGGATTGAGGCTACGATTTCAAATTCAAAATTCCAGTTTAAAGATGACGAAGCGGCGCCGTTTTTGGCTAAAACATACCGCTATATCATGATTTCTGACGATAGCGTGAGTTATTTTACGCCTAGTATTTTTGAAAATACGGTTTTTGTGGCGCCGGAAAAAGCCCCAGACTATATCTATATTGATCGTTCGGCCAAAATTAACCAAAAAACCGCGGCGGAAATTGCCGATTATCTCGAAAATCATGCTAATACAAAGTTGATTGTTTATCTCAAAGATTTGAGTGATACTTATCTTAAAGATTTGAATCACCGGGCGATTTTGACTTTTGCGGAACATTTTGCCGAGGAGCTCGATTTTGAGAAGACGATTTATCTTGATGAACATAGTTTGAGATTTAAAGATATTACTGAAAAAATCACCGTAGAACGCGTCGAGAAACTGACGCATCTTTCGACCTATTCGATTCTCTCGGCCACGATTTTGGGTAGTTTCCTGCTTGGTAATACCGTAGAGGATGGGCTCAAAATGGCACGTACTAATGTTGAAAATTCTAATCTTGATTCGGTTTTGAGTCTTGAGGAGCTCAAAGCGCTTCTTTCGGTGCCGGAAGAAGACCTTGAACTGATTGCAGCTAGTCTCGTAGCGCCGAAAAAAGGCATCTTGGCCGCCGATGAATCTGGTGGGTCGATTAAAAAGAAATTCGAGAAACTTAAAATTGAGGATAACTTTAAAAATCGCCACGATTATCGGAATATTTTCTTCACGACAGATGGGATTGAGAATTATGTGAATGGTATTATCCTGTTTGATGAGACTGCGCGTGATTTTGCGGATGATGGGCAGGCGATTCCGGATTATTTGATTTCTCGCCGGATTATTCCGGGGATTAAAGTCGATCAAGGACTCGAGAAATTTGAGAATTCTGAAGAAACATACACTAAAGGTCTTGATGATCTGAAAAAACGCCTCCGCGAATACTACGAAATGGGGCTTCGGTTTGCTAAATGGCGGGCAGCTTTTAATGCCAATCCTTCTGATTTAGCAATTTCAGAAAACTGTCGAATTCTCGCTGAGTATGCCACGAATTGTCAGTCGGCAGGTTTGGTGCCGATTGTGGAGCCAGAAGTAGTTTATGATGGTGATTTCACGATGGAACAAAATATTGAGGCGACGAGTAAAATTCTAGATTGTCTCTTTGAAGAGTTAAGAAATCACCATGTCAATTTGAGGGCTTGTCTTCTCAAAGTTAATATGGTTCTGGCTGGTAAACAATACGAAGCCCAGTCTACGCCGGAAGAAGTGGGCCGATTTACTGCGGAAGTGTTAAAGAATCATGTGCCAGAAGAACTGGCTGGCGTGGTTTTCCTTTCTGGTGGCCAAACTCCTGAACAGGCGACTGATAATCTCGCGGCGGTGATTAAAAATGGGCCGTTCCCTTGGCCGGTGACTTTTTCATTTGCGCGAGCTTTGCAGGACCCAGCACTTTACACTTGGAACGGTGATAATGAGAACAGCGAAAAAGCCCGCCAAGCTTTTCTTGACAGGCTTATTAAAAATTCTGAAGTCTTATAATTATTCAGCTGATTTTTCTGGTGCTTCTTCATCTGGCTTAGAGCCATTATCAGATGGTACATCAGCGGCATCAACTGGTGCTTCGGCAGCAGCTGCTTCGGCTTCGGCTTCACGAGCAGCAGCTTCGGCGGCTGGATCATAGAGCGAAGCGACAACTTGCTCGGCATCCATTTCCTTGTCGGCGAATTCAACGCCGTTTGGAAGGATGATGTCTTTAATCGTTAATTTATCATCAACTTCTTTCAAATTCGTGGCATCAATGGTGAGTTCTTTTGGCAGATCGGCTGGTTTGGCTTTCACATCAATTTCTTCCATTGATTGAGTCAAAGCGAAGTGATAAATCTTGGAAGCTTCGGATGCTTCGAAATTCGCAATCACGATTGGGGTAGTAGCTTCGACAACTTCGTTTGCAGAAATCGCTTGGAACTCAATGTTCACAATCTTGCGAGAAACTGGATCAATTTGGATATTCTTCACAATAGCAAGATGTTTTTTACCAGCTACATCAAGATCAACTGGGGAGTGATAACCAGCTTGTCCCAAAACTTTTTCAGTTGCGACATATTCAGAAGCTGCTAGAACTGGTTCCTTGCCACCATAAATAACTGATGGAATTAACCCACTAGCTCTTAAAACCTTTAATTTTTTGCCTGTCAGCTCACGCTTTTCTAGGCTCAACTTATATTCAGCCATTTTAATCCTTTTCTACTAATTTCTACTATTTTATCACTTTTTGGGAATTTTGCAATATAATATACTTCGGCGATAAACCGCAATCAACATTTGGATCCGAGGTGGTGCCCATTCCTTTTGTTGAATAATTGGAAAGACAAGGGTTTCGCCTGTCGTGCTGATAGGTTTACTACTGTTCCATCATGCATTTTAAGGAATGCATCGAGGATAAAGAAACCTTTTTAAGATAGAGACTTTACTTCACCGCTGGTGGCAACTACAATGGCCTGCTAAACGATGTCGGGAACGACGGCAACTTTTGGTCCCCTGTTGTCAACAATTCGAACAACGCCAGGAACGCGAACTTCAACGTGGATGGCAACGTCAACCCGTCCGACAACAACAATCGTGGCAACGGTAACTCCGTGCGCTGTGTGGCTCGGCCTGTTTCCTCTACTACTTCAGAGTCTGGTGGTGGTGGCGGCGGTGGCCCCAAGGGACCTAACAACTAGTCTCACTTTTCCAGTATTTTCCCCCTCCCGACCTTCCTAAATGCGGTTTTCGCTATTTTGGTATTTCCAACCCACTCCACCATAGATTTTTCTGACGGCCTTTTCGCTGTCATAATAAGCAAACAAACCATCATAGGAACCAAACCCCTCCACTACACCTTCTCCAGTGGTCGCAAAACGATAGACTTTGTCGGCCAAATTTTTTAAAGCTCTCGGACCCGGCAGAATATGGTCATGATATATTTTCGCACCCAAAAAATCGACGCCATTTTTCATCGGAATATTAAATTGTTTGTGTGGATGCATGGTTAAACCGAGTTCTTCTAAGAAACTCTCGATTTTTGGCATATCTTCTTTTAGTAAAAACGGTAAATCACTAGTCGATATCACAATATAAAAATCATCCACGTATCTGCCATAATGTTTGTATCCTAATTCATGTACGATGAACCTATCCAGAAGATCAAGGTAAATATTTGACAGAAGTTGTGAGGTGAGATTGCCAATAACGATTCCTCTCCATTGTGGTTGGTAAAATAAACTTTTGCTTACCGGCAGTCTGTCCCATTCTCGTGCGTCACCACGAACTTTTACGCCTTTGGTTGGATTATCAAAAATCACTTCCTTCCATAAATATTTTAAAGTCCGATATAATTCCCCACCTTCGGGATATTGTCGATTAAGGCCAAAGCATACCCTATCATACAATTTATAGTGGTTCAAGCTCATAAAATAGCCCCTAATATCTCGTTTAACCACTGTGGTATCAATTCGGCCGTCGCGCGATACTCTGCGCATATTTTTTTGCATATCAATTACGCCGGCTAGGGTGCCTTTTCCTTTTCTGCAAGAGTAAGCACCTCGCCAAAGTCTCGGTTCCCACCAAGAAATTGTATGTTTATATAAAAAATGGTGCACGATTCTATCGACAAACGGAGCAGCAAAAATTTCCCGAATTACGGGGTCATAAATAATGAACGCAATGCCTTTACTAGGCTTGTATTTTCGCGCCAGAATAGTATCTCTCAAGGTAATCAGATTTTCCAATTCATTCACTTCTAATCTGTGCTCGTTCTTGGTTTTGCGTTTGCCATTTTTTCGCGCGGCATAGTAGGCTTCAATTAGCTCTTCTAAAAGCCATTCCTTAAAATCGAATTCCTGGTTCATTTTTGTTGATTTTTTAGTTGTAAATCTACCACGTCCTGCGTTTTAATTAAAACTTCTCCGACTCTGGCATAAGTCCTTGCGTTCCAGAGTTTTAAGTCGGTTAGAATTTTAACTTGAGATTTAATTTTATTGATTCTCAGTCTGATAAATATAAGCGACTCTTCCTCGTTCATCCTGCCATTGGCCATTTCGATATAAATTCTAATCATTTCGGCAATCGTTTCGACAATAAAATTGCCTAGGGTTTCTCTTGCTACTGGTTCTAGGCGTCGCACATTTTCGTAACAAATCTTCATCAGTTCGCAGAGACTTAAATACAATACTGGAATGACGTTTTCCGCCATAATCACATGATTATATTTGTGCAAAGTATAAGTATTCTGACCGGCAAATTTTTCAATTTCTTCTTTGGTATATGACCACGGCATTTTGTATATAACAATATTGCCAGTCTTGTCAGACAAGGTCACTTTTTTGATTTTGAGTTTTTTCAAACTCTTTTCAAGTTCATCTAGATTGCGAACTGAGGCGATGCCGGATTCGGATTTGTTCTCGTAATCATTGTCAGAGTAGATTTTGACATCAAGATTGAGTTTTGGAGCAATATCAAAAGCATAGAAAAACAATGAATTACCAAAAATCTTATAAAATTCGTGCGTAGAACGCAGGAAAACTAAATGTGAACAGTTATCTTTCTCATACTCCGCAACTTTTTGTTTATACTCCGCATACACCTTGTTTAGCGCAGATTGCAAACGCTTGATTTCGGCCGTGGTGGTTTTGTTGTTGGGTTTAGGAGAAGAGCGCAATTCTTCAATGCGTGCTTCAATTTTACCGATTGATTTTTCTTCAAGGGTTTTTTGGTTTGTTGTCATTTGGTTTAATTTCTTAGGTTTTTGGCTTCTTTTTGTAGTTCATTTTGAGTTTCGGAAAGACGGGAGGGGGAAAATACTGGAAAAGTGAGACTAGTTGCTAGGTCCCTCGGGGCCACCGCCGCCACCACCACCAGACTCTGAAGTAGTAGAGGAAACAGGCCGAGCCACACAGCGCACGGAGCTACCGTAGCCACGATCGTCGCTGCCGGACGGGTCGACGTAGCCACCCACGCCGAAGTACGCGTCCCCGGCGTCGCCCGAATCGTCGACAACAGGGGACCAAAAGTAGCCGCCGCCCCCGACACCGAGTAGCAGGCCATCGCAGGAGCCACCAGCGGTGAAGTAAAGCGGGTTAGTCCATAGGGCGTTCTCACCTGCATCATGTACGCCATCATTATCAGTGTCTGTGTAACTACTTTCGGTAAAGCTATATTCATTAAATAGGGCATAGAAGGTATCGTCACCAGTGCCAATTCTTGGTAGAGTCCAACCGGCTGGGCAGATGGATTGTTCTATGAGAGTACCGTAAGTAGTATATGATGAGCTATCATTCATAGCTACAGCTGCAGTCCAGTTGTAATAGTTTCCTAGATGATATTGTGCGGTGCCAGTAGAGGAGGTGTAGGTAGAGATTGGGTTTAAGGATTCGTCACAGACTGGAACACTGCTACTGTAGTCGCAGCTATTATAGTAGGTATCCCAATCAGTAAAGTCGCTTTCGGTACCATTCCAATAAAGGTCGCCTGGGTCATAAGATTCTGGAGTGGTAGTTGACATATTCCAAGTGTGGTTGTATGACGGATAGGTAGCTGTGCTTGGTGTCCAAGTAGCAGTGTCATATTCGCCAGTAGTGGTGTTGTAACCAATGTCAGTGTTTTCATTAGTATAGAAGCCAGAAGTAGAAACAATGTCATGGTCTAGGTTCTGGGTCATCCAAAGGTTACCGTCTCTTAGTTTTGCGACTTTGTATTCTTTACTATCACGAGAATCTGCTAAGGTGTATTGTTGACCTTCAGTCATGGAGGCTAGAATAGTAGCTACATTAGATGAACTGACATCTTGCATACAGGAAATAGTAGCAATGGTAGTACCTTCTGGATGACAGACTACTGGTTCTGGTGCAGTATATGGATGAACTAGGGTGTATTTTACTTGCCCTATGTAGGTTCCAGCAGGTTGACTTGGCGAAATGTAAGCTCTATAGGTAGTAGTGAGATTAGAACCAGTAGCATTATTGCCTGTGTCAGTAGAAGAAATGTAGTAAGCTACTTTAGTATATTCTTCTGGTACAGCTGTATAGTCTGAGAAATCTGGATCACCAGTTACTTTTAATGAGTCTCCAGTTGAACCAGCAATGATTGGAGCATAGGTTCCTGATACTGCTGCTAGTTTCATGGCCCAGGAAGAAGTACCAGTGTTAACAGTTGTTGCAGTGGTAATATCATGAGTAGAACCAAGTGCTGAGCTAGTAAGTACAGTTTTTCCATAGGTATCATCAGTATAGCCTATGGCATAGATAGCATAGCCTGAGTTATCATTACATATTACTTTGAGGTTAGTAGTACCAATATTGCCTGTGGTTTGGCCATTGTTTACATTTGCTGTATGTGAATCTGTACCAGAAGCGGACATAGAACAGGAGACTGGGACGTTGATGGTGATTACGTCGATGATGTCGGTTGTGGGAGTTGGGAGTGAACCAGAACTAGAAGCTTGGGCTGATGCTTTAGAAGTAGTTAGAATTATTACAGACATGCAAGTCAAAAACAACAAAACAGCTGATAAGCATACACTAATACTGCGTTTTTTATGCATTACCATAATGGTTTTATTGTAATTTATTTTTTAAGAAAATGCAAGAGCTTTTTTAACGGTGTTATTTAACAATACAGCGGACGGATTGACCACTGACACGGTGGGAATGTGGTGCACTACTTATTGCCGACATACTTGCGTAATCATTATTGAGGGCGAATACCATCGAATACATTTCGTAATTACTACCCCAAGTTGAAGACCAGACTGCGCCACTTACGCCGGCTCCAGTATATCCGCCCATATTATATCCTGCGTAGGTTACAGAAAGCGCGGTGCGGAAGGCCGTTAGTTGATCGGGCGAGTCAGTAGCATATTCATTATAAAGACTTTGGTACTCACCGTTAGCTGAACTTGTCGGCATGCGCCAACTGGTTGGGCAAACATTTTCGCGATTTAAAATTATACTTTTTTCACTTTAACCATGGCTTCGCGTAAAACTTCGCCATCGTAGTAGTAGCCTGGGCGCATGGTTTCGGCAACGATTTCCTTTTCGCCGTCGCCTTCAACCATTACAGCATTGTGCAGGTCTGGATTAAACTCGACGCCTTCGTTTGAGTCAATTTTGACTAAGTTTAGTTCGTGCAAAGATTTTTCTAGAGATTTCTTTAGAGGCTCTAGCTCTTTATAGCTATTGATTGCGCGGTCTAAATCGTCGAGAAGTGGCAAAATTTTATAAACCGTCGCAAGACGAGCAGATTTTTTTTCATTTTCCTTTTGCATTTCAACTTGCTTGCGGAAGTTCTCGAAATCCGCTCGCGTGCGTTGTAAATCGTTAGTTAGTTCGGCAATTTTTAAGGCTGCTTCATCTTCTTTTTTCTTGTTTTTCATTTTATCCTCCATTTATAAAATCTCCTCCAACATTTCGCCGGCATGTCGTACTAAGGTCATCACACGAGAATAATTCTGTCGGGTTGGCCCGAGCACACCGATGTAGCTGCGATCAGAAAATGGTGAGCGGAATTTTGAAATGATCAGAGATACTTCTGAGTTTCTTCCAATTGGGTTTTCCTGGCCGATGAAGATATTCAATGGTTCGCCTGGCGCGGCTTCCCGAAGCCAAGGTTCAAGATTGTCGAGAAGTTTTGCCACGGCTTGCACTCTTCTCGTGTCGCCAAATTCTGGTTGAGTGAACAAACGCGAAATACCCGAAAGATACATCTGGCCACCAATTGTGGCGAGACCTAAATTACCAGTGAGTTCTACTAGAATGTCTACCGCGCCACGAATCGCGGCGTCGGCTTGGGATTGTGAGGTGACGCGCCTTTCAATGGCGTGAAGACCACGGTCGTATTGATTGTTTTCAGCGGATTGATTGTTTACATAAAAACGATACCCGGCATCGGTCGGGACACGACCAGCCGAAGTGTGTGGTTGGGCAATCAAGCCTAAGGCTTCTAGCCTGGCCATTTCTGCCCGAATCGTGGCTGGCGACACGTTAAAAAGCTTCGCCATCATCACGCTGCCTACTGGCGAGGCAGTTTCGGCATATTCCTCAATAATTTGGCATAAAATTTGCTTTTGCCGCTCTGATAATTCCATGCTTTAATTATATGAAATTAGCACTCACATGTCAATAGTGCCAAAAAGTTATACAGGGTTTTGGTGTGCTATACTAATAGTATGGAAGATAAGATATCTGCAATTAAAAAATGGCTCGGTACGGGCTCAATTAATATTTTTGGCTTGCCAATGTCTGGCAAGGATACACAAGGGCTAAAACTCGCTGAGGCGCTTGATGCTAAGTTTTTGTCCTCTGGGCTGATTATTCGTGCCAAAGAAAAAGAGACTGAAAAGGGCTACTCCGAACATGGGGCGTTAATTCCGACTAATGTGTTTTATGAATGGGTACTACCTTATTTTGGTAGTGATGATTTGAAAGAGCACCCGCTAATTCTCTCTTCCATCGGGCGATGGTTTGGTGAGGAGGATGCTGTGATGGATTCTGCTTTAAAAGCTGGGCACGAAATCAAGGCCGTGATACTTCTTGATATTTCTGAAATTGATGTTGAGAAACGTTTTGAAACGGCGAAGATTTTGAATGATCGGGGTGATAGAAAAGACGATAACGACATTGAAACTTTCCGTACTCGTTTGGCGGAGTTTCGGACTAAAACTTTGCCGGTGCTTGGACACTATCGAGATTTAGGATTGCTCGTGAGCGTAAATGGTGACCAGGCTCGCGAGGAAGTTTTTAAAGAGATCGTCGAAAAACTTTATCAAAAAGCTTCTTAATTTCGTGTCTAAACTCAAAAATTACATAGATAATCCCGGCGATTACTACACCTAAAACTAGGTATAGCGCTACGAAGGACGTGCTTTCGTTGTAGACTTCTTTGACCAAGCTATAGTCGGCGCCGGTGTTAGTTTTGATTTTACGACAGCGACCGGTTTCTTCATTGTAGGAATAACCTTCTTTGCAGGTTTTAGTAGTGGTGGTTGTGATTTTGCGACAACGGCCAGTTAAAGGATTTAAGTATTGCCCGGCGGGGCAAATTTTTGCTTCTACTTTTGTTACTTTAACACAGTTTCCGGTTGCTTCGTTGATTACTTTCCCTGCCTCGCAAGTACGGAACTCTTGATAGTTGTTTGCCTCACCCGGTGTTGGAGCAAAGGTCGTTCGCCAAATCTCCTCGCCTTTTTCGTCGTAGCCAATAAAGGCCCAGGCAGTACCTTTGCGCTGGCCATTATAATAGTCTAATTTGTCTATTACTTCGCCGGTGGTATCGATGAGTTCGAGTGTGTTTTTATTCGTAGGATTTTTTGTAATGCTAAAATCCGTTAAATACCTAGCATAATAATTCTCTGGTTTGATGATCCCCGACAAAGGGTAGTATTTATTCTTGTATTTAATCTGACAACCGTCCATTAAAATTTGCTCCGCGGCGCTATTATAAAACTCTATGAATTGTTCGGATTGCGAATCGTCATAGTAGCTCAGGATTTCTGAAAACTTAAGGCCTTTACACTGACTCGTGGCTTCGCCGTAGCCTTCGTCTTCTGTCGTTCCTTCTACCAAATAACTATCTTCATGGTATGTTGGAAGATAATCTGTCACGTGTTCGAATTCTCCGGTTTCTAGATTTCGGACCAATGCAGTTGGGTTAGTAGATTTAAATACTGGCATGCAATCGTCTTTTCCAGTCCAGCACACGCTATCGATGGTTTCCTCACCGCGTTTTAAGATTAAAGGACCAGCTTTAAAAGCTAGGGTTTTAGTGTAATTCATGGTCGCCAGCTCGTGCTCAGGCGAGCTGGCTAAGCGAAGGAGGATGCTCTCGCCAACCAAATAACTGTGCTCGGGAAATTCCACTAAAATAGTGTCTGTCCCGCTTGAATTAGTATAGCCGACAGTTAGGCCAGCGAGCGAAATCGGTGCATCGGAGCTAGTTCTTCCTATTTCTATCATTTCTCCGACATTGCCAACCCCATCTACGGTATAGCCGGGGTTTATGGCTTTGATGTAAATATCTGGTATTTCATTTTTCATGGCTCAAAAGCTAGCAGATGTCTACTAGATTTACAACCCCCCGCGTGTTATAATTTAAGCATGAGTTTTTTCACCTCTTTGATAATTGTAATTCTGGCTACGCTTATCCAGGGTTTGATGCAGCTTCCAGCTGGAGTTTTTAGTATTTTTTATCATCGCGCTCTCGGTAAAAAATCTCAAAAAAATCTTCCAGCGAATACTCTCTTTTTCGTGCTTGGTACACTGGTTTTTAATTTCACCATTATTACGATTCTGTGTATTTTCATTTTCTCTGCCTACCACTACACCAAGCCAAACTACAATCTACTATCATGGATTATGACTGGTATTTTATTTGCCGAATCAGTACTTAGTCTTTTCTTTTATTACCGAGGTAAAGGTACTACCGAGCTGTTTATTTCTAGAACGACCGCGAAAAGCTTAAAGAATGAGGCCGAAAAAGTGAAAACGCGTTTTGATGCTTTCGTGCTTGGGTTTATGGCTGGTATACCAGAACAGTTCTTCACTTTGCCACTATACATTACTGTGATTGTAAATCTGATTAATATTTCCGTGGCTTGGCGCACTGCGGTGATGGCTTGTTTTCTGATTGCCAACATTTTACCACTCTTTAGTGTGTGTTTTTCTTTCCGGACCGGTCACAATCTTGCCGAAATCACTAAGTTTCGATTGCGGATTAAACCATTTATTAGAGTTTTCCTTTGTGCCAGTTATTTGCTGCTCGCGATTTTTACACTTTTAGGAGCGTTTTAAATGAACGATGCATTGAAGAAAAAACTTGAGAAAGAACTCTTACTTCACGCTAAGGCCGTTGGTATTCCAGAAGGTTCCGCGGAAGTGTTTGTTCAAAAATCCCTCGAAGCCGTTTCTAAGGCACTTAAAAAGTCTTCAATTATTACCGAACAAGACTTGATGAGGCTACTCTCAAAAGAACTCAAGAAGTATAATGCTGATTTGGCTTATGTTTACCAAATCTATGATAAAATAATATAAAAGGTCAAACAAATGGGAAAGAAATTTGATTTTAACTATATTATTATTGGTGGTGGCCCAGCCGGCACTACCCTCGCACTTACTTTAGCAAAAAACACAAAGAAAACCGTAGCGCTAGTGGAGCGTTCGGCGCTTGGTGGAAGTAATCTACACACTCGCGATGTGCCATACCTAGTCGGACTTGGTTTTTCTCATCTTTATTCTAGACTCAGCCACTTCCCAGAATTTAAAGGTCAGGATTTACACTATAATTTTCCAACCATTGTTTCTCACCAAAACTTTGTGATTACTTCTCAGAATAATCAGAAGGAACTTGAAGAGGCTAATATTACTCTTATTAATGGTTTTGCTAATTTTCTAAATAGTCACACTATTGCAGTAGGCGATAAACAATACACAGCGGAGACTTTTGTACTAGCAACTGGAGCTAAACTTGATACTTCTGGCATCCAGGGCGCAGATTTAAAGGGTCTTCTCACTCCCGACACCGCTCTTAGAATTCGACGTCTACCAAAATTTGTTTTGGTGGTAGGTGGTGGGCCTACTGGTTGCGAAATTGCCGCTTACTATGCTGAGCTTGGAGCTAAGGTTGTTTTGATGGAGCAGGCTGATCATATTTTACCAAAAGAAGATATTGAAGTAAGCCAATGCATTTCTTACTATTTTGCTAATAAGTTGGGCATTCTCGTGATGAAAAATGCCAAAATCGTCGCGATTGAACCCGATGGTAATTCTAAAAAAGTGATTTTTACTACTGGTAGACAAGAAAGAACGCTCAAGATTAGTAATATCGTGCTTGCTACCGGGTCTAAGACCTTCACTGATTATGGCCTCGGCAATACTGGCGTAAAGGTTAAGAGAAGTGGTGACATTGCCGTTGATAAGTTTTTCCAAACGACCGATAAAAGTATTTATGCCATTGGCGATTGTATTGGCGGAAGCTCATCGACTGAGAGAGCCGAATACCAGGCTTCAGTTTTAGCCTCGAATCTGCTTAAGAGAGCCAAAACCTTTACTAATTATAAAGGGTTTTCGCGCGTGACTAATACTTATCCAGAAGTTGCGACTGTTGGGTTGAATGAAATAAAACTTAAGAAATTGAAGCGCGGATATAAGGCAGCTGTAGTTTATTTCAAGGATATCCCAGCGAGTAAAATTGAAAATTTGAATTATGGTTTTGTAAAAATTATTATTGATTCAAAGAAACACATTATTGGTGCTACGGTGGTGGCTCCGAATGCTTCCCTCATTATTGAGGAACTAGCGGTGGCGATTCGCCATCAATTGACTATCCTCGAGATTGCCAGTACGCCACATATTACAAATAGTTTTAATTATGCTGTTAAACAAGCCGCTAGACAATTAATTAAATAGTCCTAAAACCAAAATCAGCCTAAGTTAGGGGGGTAACTTAGGCTGGTTTTGGTGGCGGGGGTTCGATTTGAACGAACGACCTTTTGGTTATGAGCCAAACGAGCTACCAGGCTGCTCTACCCCGCGATGTTTTTCAACATCATTTATTATACACCATTTTGAAACTTTTGTAAACTACCAGTTTGTGTAGCTAGCGTATTCGCTTTCGCTCCACTCTGTAGTAACCTGCATATCCTTTTCAAACTTATCTCCAGGTTTGCCGTCGATTTGAATAGCATAGAGTGGATAGTTTGCCACGTCATTTGAGGATTCTAGACGAATTTCTACTCTACGGTAAAGGTCATTTGCTCTACCGGTGGAGTCAATCAGAAGTTGCATGTTCTCTAGTCTGGCAATATTGCTTTGTTCATCATCATCAACGGTAGAACCAGCGATTTTGCTACATTCTTCACCATTAACACCACAAAGGAATTCTAGCGAGAAGTCGGTGGATGGTTGACCATAAGGAATTGAAATCACGAACATAAAGGTATCGTTATTTCTAGTACCGCCAATTGGTGAAGGTAGACCAATCACTGCTGAACAAGCATACTCATCTGAGGAGCCGGTCGGACAGTAAACGGCATAAGGATAATTCTTACTATGGTTATTGGTGTTGGCAAATTGGGCACTAGTTAAGATATTCTTATGCTGCGTGCTATCATATGCGCCAATGTAGGTTGATTTGTCGTCGGCGCCAGTATGAGTATTGGCGGCGAGAGTAGCGTTATTGGTCGGCACAAGATATAACATGGCGCGATCGGTTTCGCCACTTGCTGTAGTTTTGCCATTTAGTTGAGCCAAACTGAAACTACCAGATGAAGTTTGGATTAATTGGAAACCAAGCGTTGGAGGGGTTGGGGCGTTCTCTAGATTAAGTGATTGGAAGGCAACGCGGTCTTTTTCGCCGTCACTAACCATGTTGGTGTATTCAAAGGTTCTTTCGCTGTTGTTGGAGAACCAGCTCACCCTTACGGCTTTAATATTATTGGCATCAACATTTTTGAGGTCTACTTTAACGACTTTGTACGGAGTTGTTGGGCTCAAATCCGCACGATAATCATCGAGGTGCATTTGAATCGTTGTGCAAGTATAGGCCTGGTTCATGTTGTTTTCGCCACCGCTAGTGCTGCTACCAGTTTCCTCAATCGGCACGCCATTAAAAACAGCATTCTTACTAATTCTTCCAAGGATACGGGCTACTATGTCACAACTATCTTTATCTGCATGTTCCATCCAGTAAACAATATCTTGACAGGTCACATTAGGGCTGGTAGAAAGCTCCGATACATTCTTGACGCCAGCTTTGACACAGTTGCGATAGTTAGCAAACGCTACTTTGGCATCCTCGACACCGGCCATTGCCGCATCATAAGCTGATTGTGACAAATCTTCGTTTGAAGATCTAGCAATTTCCATGATAATTGCCGAAGCGAAGCTCGACGCAATAATCACGAGGATTAACGTCGAAAACGCAACCACGTAAAACGACGCTGCACCAGTTTTAAATTTGTTCTTTATGCCCATTTAACCTCCGTTTACCTGTATGGCAAAATTAAATTTATTAATCGCACAATAATTATTAAAGCTCCCTGAGTTTTGGTCTTTTGGTGCTACGCAAGAATTGCCTTTGGCCATGATATCTGCGCCACCAGTGGTAGTACCAAGAATCAGAGAAACCGAATAGAAAATATTATCTTGGCTGGTACTGACTGCCGGTCTAGCTACGGACAAATCAAAGAGTGCCAAATCGTTACCGCCGTTTGCCGGGAGTAATTCTACGGCCTCACCACTTAGAGAACCATAGATATTTCTGACGTCTATAATATTAGAAATCTCACTATTTGATACGTTATAGTTTACGCCAGTTTTATCAACCATCGCTACGCAAATGGCTCTATTCTTATCACGGATTTTAGCTAGTCTAAAGAATGGGGCGGCAGTCGCGACCGTAACATCATCACCACTTGGATTGAGGAAGAGCTCACGATCAGGATTATTCTTGTCTAGATACCATATTTTTGCATAGGCGGTCTTATCAAAGCCCGATGCATCGTTTGATTCAAAATAGCCAGAGTTCCAAACATAAGAATATGAACCAGTGCAAAATGCACCATATAGAGGTACTTTATTATTGTAGTTTTCGCCGTTAATTGTAATATGTTCAGCGATTTTAGTAACCGAGGTATATTTATAGGCGCCGTCGTTGAGACAAGCAGTGCTAGCTTTTAATGATTCGGTAGTCTCACCGATTTTGAAAATACTTGCAGTACAGGTCTCTAATAGGGTTTTGACCGAAGCATCTTGCGCTGAGACACGCATGTCGTCTGAGATATTGGTACCGGTAGTATTAACTCGGCTCAGGGTTAAACCACGTTGATAGGCTGCTACAGTATTTGAAATAATCAAAACGATGGATACTGAAAGCACACCAATAAAGAGCATCGCAATGGATAACTCTACTAAAGTAAAACCTTCCCTCGTTTTCTTATTTAGCATACTCATATTATACCATAAACATAACCATATTAGTTTTATTTCTCGCAGACACTTTCATCATCACTCACAATCACTACGCCAGTAGCGTTTCTAGCATTCTTGATGATGCGGATATCTCTACGTAATGAAGATTTAATATTCCATCCATGTGGGTTCAGGCATAAATCAACGTCTTTTTCTTCAAATTCGTCTAGTTTATCGGTTAAGAATGTATCGAAACCATCAAACTTAGCGCTGGCGTTATCGGTCACAAATTTCTGATTGATTTGAAGAAAACTGTCATTAGTACTTCTTACTAAGGTATTAACAGTGCCGGATCTTGGATGGCGAACAATTAAAATTGCTCCTTTGTAAAGCATTGGGGTGCTACTAGTGGTTTCAATTACTGAGCCCCAGATTGGCGAATAGCTTTCCAATATTCCGGCTAGTTCGATGCCGGTGACTGATTCGCCAGTAGTAACTTTTTTTACTACGGTCACATTAAGATTCTTTAATGCTTCGGTAATGGAACCAGTACCGGTGCCAGAGGCATCGCCGATTACATCATACACATAAATCTTCTGAGTACCATCATCTGGGATGGCATCACCATTTAGCTCATACTCTTCTCCAAAAACTATCAACTTGCCGTAAATTGCCTTATCGCTCATGCCACCATGAACACCTTGAGTATTGGAAACTTCGGCATAGATATTCTTTAAGAAGTTGGCAAAGTTCTGCGTGGAATCGTTGTATTTTTGTTGCCAGATTGAGTTTTGGGTGCCAACGATTATGGTGACAAATAATAAACCAGTAATCGCGATAAAAAGCGACACCTCAATTAATGTAAAGCCTTTTTTCATTCTTCTCATGCTTTAATTATAGCATAGTATTCTAGTTATTCGGGAAGAGATACATTGTCCACTTTTCGAAATTCGAAATCTCTGAATCGTTTTTGTTCGCATTTGCGACTTCGACATGTTTGTTCTTGGCGGCTTCTGAATTTTCTGGCAAATAGACCATTTTTTCACCTGGTTGTTGTTTATTGGCTAATCTCCTGGCGGCTAGTTCTTGGTACTCGTCGGATTTGTAATATTCATTTTGGAGTTCGGCTGTTTCTACTTCTACGGTTAAGAGTTCTAGGGCTTTCTTATCAGCATTGAGTCTTTCGACTAGCTCCCAGTTTCTCGACATGGCTTCGATTGATTGATAGGTCCAAACTAAACACATTACCACAGCTAGAGCCAAAACAACATTTTCCACTGACAAAAAATCGTGTTTCAAACGGTATTTTAATTTCCTCCATTTTGCACCTATTTTTTCTATCATATCAATATGCCCATCCTGTGGTCGGGGTACTTGGACTCGAACCAAGGACACTGCGTGTATAAGACGCATGCTCTAACCAACTGAGCTATACCCCGCTCTCTTTATTATAGCACAAAAAGATGCCACATCGCTATGGCATCTTCTTAATTACCTATCGCTGAAATTATTTCTTCTTGAGAGTGAGGAAACCATTGCGTGGGTTCTCGCAAACTTTGCGATCAGCTGGCAAATCACATGGAGTGCCCTTGCCACCTTTTTCAGTCTTAGTGAAGAAATAAATAGTCTGAGACTTGCCACCACGAAGAGTCACCTCAGATTTGTGAAGATAGTACTTTACACCTTTACCGTTAGTATGTTCGTAAGCCATTTCAGCTTTCCTCCTTAGTTAATATATCTCTATCTTATGACCTCGAGAAATAATTGTCAAGAGGTTTTTATCAGATTATACGAAAAATAGGGATAACCGTAATACTATCCAGATAATCATGCGGATAAAAATTACAACAATAATGATTAATGTCGCAAGTAACATGAACCCTGTAAGAGTTGGCGCCCAGAGTGGTGAGGCATAATTCTTGCGATATAGTTCCGTGGAAGGTAAGCTAGCGATAATGGTATCCTGGAGTTCTTCTGCAGCTGGATATTTTTGAATTTCTGATATCATACAGTTGATAAACCCTGGCGAATTCCATGACCAACCATTGGCAATTGCTATTGGGCGGCAGACTCCATTAGCCAGAGCATAGACGTTGCCATTCGGATTACTATCTGAGGCCATGTTTTTCTCGGCTTCTTTCAAGGCTTTAGTGGCGGCTCTTAAATATTGATGCTCTAGATAAAATGGTCCCGTGCCAAAAGTAATTTTTTGCACACCATTTTCTTCTGTAATATTAATGACAATGTTTGAAAAAACGAACTCTTTAAGGTTGGTGAGGGCTGTCGCTAACTCTTCGTCCGTGGCTTTCGCTTCTTCGTCAGTCCCATCTTCGCTGATTTTCTCATCTACTGATAATACGGTATCGCGAAGCTCCGTCATTTTAATATGGTCCCACCGGAGCAAAGTCGCGTCTAGAGCAAGAAGTGGAATTAAAATCAAAAGTAAAATCCAGGTTTTGATTTTTACTCTTTTTAATTTCCCACCCAGTTTTTTCATATCTTTATTATATTATTCTTCCGGCACAATCGCAAGATGTGCTTCATCTAATTGAATTTGATCCACTGAAGATGGCGAATTCATCATCAAATCTACACCGTTACCATTTTTCGGGAAGGCTACAATGTCACGAATGTTTTCTTCGTCTTCTAAAATCATGAAGATGCGATCAAGTCCTGGTGCAGCTCCAGCGTGTGGTGGTGCACCAAACTTAAAGGCGGAAAGCATACCGCCAAAGCGAGCTTCCACATATTCATTGTTGTAACCTAAAATGTTAAACACTTTGTACATGATTTCTGGATTGAAGTTTCTCACGGCACCAGAAGCAACTTCGTATCCGTTCATGACCATATCGTATTGGTCAGCGACAATTGCTAACTTGTCTTCTGTTGTTTCGGCTTTTTCTAGGGCTTTTAGGCCACCTTTTGGCATGCTAAATGGGTTATGACCGAAATCTAGTTTTTTAGCTTTGTCGTCCCATTCATAAAATGGAAAATCTACAATCCAAGTAAGGGCGACTTCATTAGGATTCTTCATGCCCATGTGGTCAGCAAACAAGATGCGGAGTTGGCCGAGCACTTTGTTGACTTTGTCACGTTCATCGGCGCCGAAGAAGACAGCGTCACCTTCTTTTGCACCAGTTCTTTCGCGAACAGCCTTAATTTCCTCCTTGCTCATGAATTTGAGAATCGGGGATTTCTCTTCGCCTTCGCTATATAATATATATGCTAAACCGCCCGCTCCAAGTTTACGTGCTTTTTCAGTGAATTCATCAATTTCCCGGCGTGTTAGTTTTGCGCCGCCTTTGACACATAAAGCTTTGACGCATGGCTGCTTGAAAACTTTGAAGTCGGTTTTTGAAAACACGTCAGTGAGTTCGATTAATTCCATACCATAGCGCAAATCTGGTTTATCCACACCATAGTTTTCCATTGAAACGACAAATGGCATTCTTGGTACGGTCTCACCTTCTTTTATGTACTTTTTGGCGACTTCAGAGCGGCAGACTAGTTTTTTGCCAGCAAACTCGGTAGTGAGTTTTTCATATAAAGGTTGGATTTCTTTTCGTACCACTTCCCCGTCATCTACAAAACTCATTTCAAAATCTAGCTGATAAAAATCACCATATAATCTATCTGCTCGTGGGTCCTCATCGCGAAAACATGGAGCAATTTGGAAATACTTATCTACGCCACCAACCATGAGTAGCTGTTTAAACTGTTGCGGGGCCTGTGGCAAAGCATAGAATTTGCCTGGATGGAGCCGTGATGGCACTAGAAAATCTCTGGCCCCTTCTGGTGAGGAGTTGGCTAGAATCGGCGTGGTAATTTCCGTAAAGCCATGGTCATACATGTAATTTCTAATGAAGCGATAAAACTCTGAGCGGCGTTTCAACCTCTTCTGCATTTTTGGACGACGAAGATCAAGAAAGCGATATTTTAGACGAAGTTCTTCAGAAGATTCTGGGCCATCATCATGTGTGTTCACTGGTAAAGGCTCTGAACGGTTGAGGAGTTCTAACTTTGAAACTACTAATTCAATTTTACCAGTTGGAATATTTGGATTGATAAGTTCTGGTGCTCTTTCACGCATTTTGCCGGTTGCTCGGAGGACAAATTCGTCTCTAACTGACTCGGCAAGTCTGAATGAATCTTCCGTTTCTGGCGTTACTACTAACTGAATAATACCCGCATGATCACGTAGATCAATAAATATTAATCCGCCATGATCACGCCGAGAGTTCACCCAGCCTTCCACCATTACTTCTTTGCCCAAAAATTCACTTAATTTATCGCTTAAAATTCTCATAGATGATATTATACCACATTTTTAACCAATCAGATAGTCTAGCAACATCTGAACGGTGAAAAAGCCGGCTAAGTCTTTATTCTCGTCCAAAACCAGAAAATAATAGCTATTAGTTCGTTCAATTTCTCTTACTGCGGAGTCTAGAGAATCATTGGTGTTTAAATAAAAAACTTTTCTATCTAGATATTTCTCTGCTAAATCTGTCTTTTTAATTTCAAGAGCATTCAACGCTTCGGTATGGATGATGCCTTTGACTTTACCTTTGACGTTTACCACCGGAAAATTTGTAAAACCAGACTTGTATAGTTTGTCCAGCACCAATGGACCTAAAACTTCCTTATCTTTTACGAAAACCATTTTGTTTTTTGGCACCATCAAATCACCGACTTTACGACCTTCAAAACTCATCACTGCGGCTAGACGTTCCCTTTCTTTTTGACTCAAAACAGATTTTGGTGTGCGCTGAATTACGCCAATAAAATCCTCCAGGGTTTTTGGCGTATATTTAGCCTCGCTCTTTTTCACCCGATACTTGTCCAGTTTCGGGTCTAGAAACTTTACCAACTTTTGCAGTAAAGATTGCCACATGTTTTTATTATAGCATATTAATATCTTGGCGCGAGTTCGTGGAGATAAACTTGATGAATTCTGCTATCGTCAGTATCAACTTTACCTCTGCCCCAAAGCAGGAGCGAAGTATCAAAGTTTACAATTTCGGCTGGAATCTTGGAAGAAGTACCGGTGCCGGCGCCAAAGGTGCGTTTGAGTTCTAGACCGCCGGTAAGAATTGCGCCGTTAATGATTAATTGATTAGAGTTTTCCCTATTGTTGATGTTCGTGGAATTGTAACAAGTGTTCACTGTACCGTTAGCAATCAATACTGCGTCAATTCTATTAACTGCACAATTGATATTAATATCACCACTAGCATACACGATTAGTTTTGGTATTTGAGTAAGTGTGGAGTACGACAAATTATTATAATTAGCATACTCAATATTACCATTGATTGTAACATTACCACTGGCCTTCACGATATGTGTTTTACCGGCAGCGATAGTAGAAGCATTGATGACAAGGCTGCCGCTACCAATGTGCCTGATAGTATTAACACCTTCTGGTGAGGCGTAAAGTCTCACGGATTCACCAGCGGAATAATTAATGGTTTCGCTAACTTCTTCTGGCAATGGATCAGTAAAGGTTTCTTTGTTGGTCTTTATTGTGATGCCAGAATAACCAGAGGCACCATCGCTACTGCTACCAGTACAGAGTTTCAGAAGTGGAGTTCGAGCGAAGTTCGCAAGACTGAGTGGAACGCGATATTTACAATAACTGCCATATTTACCAGTTTCTAGACTGCCACCACCTGCTTGGTTATTGGACAGGCCGGTAGCTGCGCCAGAAGAGAGACCTTTGACTTCGTCATTTGAAACTACGCTGAGTTCCGCCCATGACGAGAAGATGATTGGGTTATTTAGTTCTCCAGAAACATTAGCTAATCTTCGTTTAATAGTGGTAGACGTGGAAACTTTGATATTGGAGTAGAAACTACCGCCCCAAACTTGGAAGGTTGGATTCTTGCCGACGGTAAAGCATTTAGAATTGGAGATACGCCATTTGCCACTGCCGGCAGCGCTAAGGTTATTGTCAGCACCAGAAGAGGCTGGGTAGAAGGCTATGGCAATACAGATTTTGTAACCAGCAGTTACGTCTGGAGCATCTAATTTAAACTCTTGCTCCAAACCTTTTTCCAAACTTTCATATTGTCTTTCGTCTTCATAATGACAACTATTGTGTCTAAAGTATGAACATAGGTCACTGCTGCCCCATTCGGAAGTGCCATTTTTTGGATCATCTGTGGTAGTATAGACTATCACTTTGGATTCGGCATTTCGGATAATTGTCGAATAGGCTTCGTCAGTTCCGCCATTAGTAGTAAGTTTGTTTTCCTTTGGTAAAATGTCAATCTTGTATTCGATATTTGTGCTACCACCGGAAATTAGTACTTCATTTTCTGAAGTAACTTCGGCACTTGTATTGAAGTTATAAGGAACTGCCGCTATAGCATTGCTGGAAATGCTCGTGGTAATTACATTGCTTAGAATTTCATCGCCTCTTCGCGTAAAGATTATTTGACTTGGAGTGGTTTTGCCTTCTTCTTTATTGTTAGTGATAGCTACTTCTTTTAATTCTTTGCCTACTTCAGCGGAATGCACATCTACTAAATGCGGGTTGGTTTCGGATTTTTCGGAAGTGCTACCTAATGCATAATTTGTGTAGGTCTTAGTGAACGCGTACTTGAAGTCATCACCATTTACAGTAAAGGCGTTGTTCCAATTCTTGATACCATTTTTATTTGCTTCAGTATTGAAGGCGCTACCTAAAGTTTTATTATCCCCTGTTTTAATTGCGCCGCCATCAATTTGGAATTGTTCTGGATATAAATAGTAGGCATATTGCAAAACTGGATGATATGTAGCCAGATAAGTTAATTCGTCACCTGGTTTGGCGTAAACATACTTTTGGTATGTTTTATAAGCATTGTTCCCAGTAGCATTTTTTACTTTAATATTAATAAATGCACCATCACCTTCTGGCTGTGCCTTGCCAAGAGCTAGAGCACAAGTCTTTAGTTCGGCTGTTTCATTCTTTAAGGCACTTGGTTTGAAAGTTAAAGTTTCGCAGACTTTTTGACCTGGGTACAAAACTAGATTCCCATCTGTGTAAACAAGGGCTGTATTTTCACTACCAAAACTTTCAACGGCATTGTCAACCAGGGTTGTGCTGTTTACGCCATTCTTAGAATAGTTGGAAGTACGATTAATGCTATAAGATACTTCCCCTTCACCACTGCTCCTTCTTAGATGGTGTTTGAAAGTCACTTTACAACCATTGGTTGGACTACAATTATCTATCTGGTAGTAAACTGTTTTGTTGGTTTTAGACCAGTCTGTGGTACTAGAGCCCACATCTGACTTACCTTCAAAAGTGTTTTCGCTAGCGCGAGTTTTTACTTTGACATCTGAATGGACAGTATGACTGCTTACTGCATAGCAATTTGGATTTGCTTCACTTTGCGAACCACTTCTAGAAAGGCTGGTGCCATCAGTATTTTTGTAGTAGACCTTGTGTTCATTCCAAGAATATCCATTGTTTATACACATTGATACCATCAATTGATCGCCTTCGTAGAGCGTTGCGCCGTTAGTGAGGTTTTCAAGCCCACCATTTACTATACGTTTAACCGAAATATTGGTACCAGTACCAGCATCAATAGTTAGCTTCCATTTTTTGGCATAGTAAGCGTAGACGACCGCATTTGATGTAAGCTTTTCGGAATAAGAAGTGTTTTTGTTCGTGATAAGATTTCTTGAAATGCCAGGGTTTTTGTGCCAACCAATAAAATCATAATTATCAGATAATCTTCTGGTTACTTCGGCATTATTATTATAAGTTACTTCACTAGATACTACGTCAGGAATGGCACTTGAAATTAATAACTTCGTATCTACATCAATTGCTTTACCAGTTAATCTATATTTGTCTACATTTGCTGAAGAACTGACTGAAACATTCGCTCTAACGATGTGGTTGGTCACGGTATTGTTTTCAGTTTTAGTTTGGTCTATACCATTTCCTTTAAACGTGTTTGAGCCCCAAGAATACCCGGCATTTGTGCTAAATGACGCGGTAATTTTGTCGCCTTGATAAAGCACCGTACCATTTGCAAGATCACCTGAACCAGTGCTGCCATTGCCATATAATGATTCGCTTCTTGTCACTGTAATAGTAGTACCTTGGCCTTGACTCTTAGATAAACTCCATTTTCTGACGAAATAGGCATACACAGTTTCATTGTCGCTAATTGTTTTCGAATAATTTGTGACGCTTCTGTCTAGACCATCACCATCATACTTCTTTATGCCCTTATTCGTGTGCCAACCAATAAACTGCCAGCTGTCGCCACCATCTGGTTTTCTTACGGTGGCTGAGCTATTGGCTGCTACACTAGACGATGTCGTGCTCGCGATGCTACTAATTTTATTGCCAGTAGTGGCATCTATCGGTTCAGCTGTGAGTTTATATCTGTCATATTTATAAACGGCATAGACTGTTTTGTCTGTACAGCTATCGTTGCCGCAAGTGAAACGCGAGGCAAATTTTTCTTTATCCCAACAAGTAGAATAGCCAGTTGAGCTACTACTGGCACATGAATTGAAATTCCCATTCCCACGATATTGATTCTCTGGTGTCAAAACCCCGCTAACGCTCTTAGACTCGCTCCAACCTAGAAAGGTGTAACTGCTAGCGTCAGTTGGAGTTGGTCTTGCTACTACAGCTCTAGACGCCGATGCGCCAGCAGCATCACCATAACCCATCGATTCGGATTCGGTGTTACTGCCAATCACGTTGCCATTTTCATCCACTGGCGTGGCAGACAAAACATATCTTTTTAATTTAACCTCACCCTGAATTGCCTGGTATTCTTTATCATCTGGCGGAAGGGTTAACCTATAATAGTCAAAGCCTCCTTCATGCCGAAGATATGTCCATATGCCATTTGAGGCGGTAAACTTTTTATTGACCAAAGTATGCTTTCCACGAGAGATGCATTTGAAGGAATAAACACTATAAACTTTGACCGGTATTACTTCGGCAGTTTCTTTGGTACATTTACCATCTACTTTTTTCTGAAAAAATACTTCAAATAACCAATCTGGATCTTTAGGATCATAGTATCGTGCACCAATTTTGGTTTTGTCAACTTCACCTAAATCATCATAGTAATAGCCATCTAGTCCGCTATTGGAACGGTATACCTTTCCGTTTTCTCCAATTGTCCCACATATTATTGGTGTAGCACTTGGTGATGCGCTCACGCTATGGCCGACCAACACATTGCCCAGAATTGCCAAGGCACATACTACCAGACAAAAAAGTTTTGCTTTTTTCATCTACTCACTCCTATACCTTATGTTTTCCGTGGTAATATCACTTGAACTACCGCAGATCCCACCTAATCCGTCGGTTACGTTATTTACAATGTTTCTATACTTTGCGGCAATTTCGGATTCCCCTAATCGTTCGGCCAGAGCAAGAATATTTAGATAATCTATACATCTGTCTACCTCTGGTATTTGTTCTATGTTTACTGACGTAAAGAACTCTAGGGCTTCCTTCTCCATGCCATGCTCCATGAACTTATCTACTCCATCGTTTAAATAGCCGTCGGCCAACAAATAGGCCTCGTAAGACATACACTCATTAATGCCATCAAGATAAAGTTCTTTAATTTTTTTAACATTTACCGAGCTCTCGCTGAATAGTTTCTCTACTTCAGCCTCTACCCTGTCTCGTTCATCATTATAATTAAAATACAATCTCTCTTTTCCAGACATTTCAGACTCATCAATGACTTCTTTACTTGTATCATCATCTGTTTCCGTTTCCGGTTGGTTATTCTTTTGTCCTGCAATAATACCAATACCGATAGCTATCCCCACTCCAACCACAATTACGCAGAGCATGCTGATGGCACCAATAATAATTTTTTTACGTTTAAGTTTTGCCTCATCCATAGTTAACTTAATTTTAGCATAAGTTTTTTAAAATACCAAACGATAGTTTAAACTATGTTATAATCTTAAAAAAGGAGTTGTATGAAAACTAAAAAAGGATTTTCTATTGCTGCAGTCGTTGTCGGCCTCATTGTCATTGCCCTTGTTGGTCTCACTGTGGTTTTAAATAACAATCAAGGTTCAAAAGCAGATAAATATAAAGAATACGGCATGACTGTGCTTGAAGCGATGGACGAAAATGGTAATATTGCCGATCATGTGAAGGGCGATAAAGATGCGCCGGTGGTAATTTTTGAGTATGCGGATTATCAGTGCCCAGGTTGTGCTTCGATTAACCCGCGCGTTAATTCAACAATTGAAAAAGCGAATGGTAAGTTGGCTATAGTTTATCGTAATTATCTACTTAGCTATCATCAGAATGCAACTGCTGCAGCTTCTGCGGCTGAGGCTGCTGGACTTCAGGGTTACTTTAAGGCATACGCCGACAAACTATTTTCAACGCAAGCTGATTGGGAATATGCTTCTGCTTCTGAGCGTACTGAACTATTTAATAAATATTTTGAAGAAGTTACCAACAAAAAAGGCGACTTAGTGAAGTTTAACCAAGACCTTGCTTCTGAAGCGGTTTCTAAGAAAATTAGCTTCGACATGAAGATTGGTAAATACATTGATATTCCTGGCACGCCGGCGTTCTTTATTGACGGACAGTTTATCGATTGGGGTAATACCAAGGGTGGTAAAGTTGTGGTGAATGATAAAACCATTGAATGGGATCATAATCTAACTGGCGAAGAATTTTCAAAACTCCTTCTTGATATAGTCGAAGCAAAAACTGCTGAATAAAATAAGCCCCTTAAAAAGGGGCTTATTTTTACGAGATTAAATCTCGATAAATTGCTGCCATTCGGCTGGAGCAATTTTAGCCTTGCGCTCTTCCAAGCGTTTGGTTTTTTTGATACGCATGTATCAATTTTCTCCTTAATTTTCTCGCTCGTAGCGACCTAAAATAGTACCCACCTCGCAGAACATGTTGGGATTTTAACGAGCGATAGTAACTATTCTACCAAACCAGGTTCAGAAATCAAGCATAAATTTTATCGTTTTTTCAACCACTTGAGTTTAATGGCGCCAAAATTGATGGCGTTTTTCTGGAAGGAATCTACTGCGAGTTTGGTCATGATCACCGCTGATACCGCTACTACCAAAATGCCGATGCAGTATTCAAGCGTCGAGATGGTACCAAATCCACTGCGGAGCATCAAGGCGATTGGTGCAGAGAACGGGAAGTAGGTCATGATTTGCACAACGATATTTGGTTCCATCATAAACATTTGCATGAAATAAAGTGGAAAGACCATCATAATAATGGCTGGTCCGATAAATGAGGAGGCATCTTTGGCTGTAGAAACTAGTGAACCAACAAAAGTACAGGTTCCCGCATAGAACACAGATGACACAATGAATAGAAGAATACTTAGGAAAATCGTCAGTGGATCAACTTCAATCATCGCGACAATCGGGCCAATTAATTGGTTATTACGATTGATGATTACCAAGATTAATATTGGAATGATTAAGGCTAAAATTTGGATTAAACCAAGTACCAGCATGGCGATTATTTTGCCGACAATCAAATGTTTTGATGATACTGAGGTCAAAATCATTTCTGAAATGCGATTCTCTTTTTCTTCAACTACAGTTAGAAGGAAGCGGTTGCCACACAGTGCAATAAACATGAAGAAGGTGATGCCAATGGCAAATGGGATAATGGCTTTGCCAAGAGCGTTTGAAGCTTCGCCTTCTTTGTTGATTTTATTGTCAACAATTTCGTACCCACTAGTAAGGGCAAGAATGTCTAATTCATCTACTCTCGTCGATGCATCTTGCATCATTAAAGCTTTCAGAATATTGCCGTCATAGTTAAATATTTCTAACCCTTCAGAAATATGATAAAACTCTGCCTTTTTGCTTTCTGCAAAGTCTTCGGGAATATAGAAATATAAATCTATTTCACCGTTTTTCACCATCTCTACACCGTATTCTTTGTCGCCATTAATAATAAATGGTGCACTCGGACCAAAAATACCCGCATCGTCCGTGATGGCAATTCTCGTATCCTCATCGATTGTTGGGCTCGTGTCTACTTCTTGTGTGGAGATAAAACTAATAAAGTAAATCCCACCGATTAAAAGTGGCATTAAAAGCGTCGCCGCCCAGAACGCTGGTTTTTTTAGTTGTCTGATGATTTCAAATTTAGCGACTTTTAAAGTAAAACTATTCATTTTCTTCTCCATAAACATCTACAAAAATTTGATCTAAGCTTTTGCCGCCAAATTCTTTCTTAATTTCGGCAATTGTGCCGTAGGCTCTTGCTACACCATCTTTTAGAAGTAAGGCCCGGTCACAGAGCTTTTCCACTTCATCCATGTAATGAGTAATCATAATGACTGCCGTGCCTTTTTTGTGTAGCTCTTCAATGATTTCCATTAATAGTCTTCGATTCATTGGGTCGAAACCTTTGGTTGGTTCGTCGAGAATTAATAATTTTGGTGAGCCCATAATAGTAAGACCAAGTTGCACTTTTTGTTGTTGGCCACCGGAGAGTTTCTCGACTCTTTCATTAACTTTATCAAGCAAGCCAACTCGCTCTAAGTATTTGAGTGCCCATTCACGTGGTTCTTTGACGCCTTTTAGTTCTCCAAAGTAAACCATCGTGTCAATTACTGATTCCTTGCGATAAAGCCCGCGCTCTTCTGGCAAGTAGCCGACATCTACATTGGTGTCTTCCGGATTATATTTTTTACCATCCACCAAGAGTTCCCCGCCGGTTGGTTCATAAAATCCGAGCAAGGCTCTGATGGTGGTGGTTTTACCTGAACCGTTGGCGCCGAGAAGCCCAAATACTTCCCCCTTTTTTACTTCAAATGACAAATCTTTGATAACTTCCTTGCCATCAAAAGCCATTTGAAAGTTTTTTACCTCAACAATACTTTTCATGATTATTATTATACAACAAAAAATGGTAGAGCCGACAGGAATCGAACCTGTATCGCAGACTTAGAGGGTCTGGGTCCTATCCGTTGAACGACGGCTCCACCTAAATATATTATACCCTATTCTTCGGGTTTTCGCAATTTGTAATAAATCGATGGGGCAAATCTAATTGGGGCCAAGGCTTTTTGAGCTTTGTTTTCCATTTTGACTAAATTGGAAGTTCCGAAAATCTTTTTGAGACCGCGACTTCTAAAATTTGATACCGACAATACTTTTTCCTGCTTGAAACCAGTGTTCTGGAAGATTTCTTCCACATACTTTGGATGGTAATTATAGAATCCGTCTTTGCTGATTTCTTTGTAATTAGCAACCTTTTTGTCAAATGGGTTAACTTTGCTACGGCCAGTCACAAAACGTGCCATTTTTGGCAAGGTGCGTTTGTTGGCTACTTCAATCACCGCGACACCACCTGGCTTTAACACGCGGTAAAGCTCGGCAATTGCTTTTGGCATATCTTTCAAATGATGCGTCACGCGGACCATCATCAAGCCATCAAGCTCGTTGTCTTTAAAAGGGAGTTTATAAATATCGCCGGCTTTAGTTTCAATCTTGTCGCCGTAGATTTCTTTGGCTTGCTCTAGCTCTGTTTTTGAATAGTCAAAAATGAAAACTTTACGAGCTCTTTTTAGATATTCATTGGCTAATCTACCATAACCGCCGCCGATGTCAGCAAATTTTTCCATTCTTTTAGGGAGCAATTTGCGAATTGCCATACGGTCTGCCTGATCTTCATATTCACGATCGGCGTTTTCCCAGAATTCTTTTTTGTAATCGTATCCATTATAGTCAGAAATAACTTTTTCACTCATGTAATATATTATACCACCCTTAGGTCAAATATGCTAAACTGAACTTATGAGCTATGAAGAATTAGAACAAACCCGTATCAATTATTACAAAAAAGTGAAAAAGTGTATCACGATCTCTCTTGCCATTATCGGCGTGATGTTTTTATCTGTTGCGCTACCGATAATTCTTTCTGGCGGTAGTTTTTTTTCAATTTTTTATTTTGGTTTTTTTGCTTTCTTTGGTTTAGCCATCGCGGCTGTAGTTATTGTTCTTTCTACTCGTAAAGATGCCGAAGCCTACAAAAAGGCTTACAAGGCTTATTTTGTTGCTACTACACTTGAGCGTACTTTTACTAATCTAAACTATCACCATGACTTAGGTATGAATCGTGAAATGCTAGCCGACACTGGCATGATTAATCTAGGTGACCGTTACCATTCCAACGATTTAGTGGTGGCTAATTATAAAAATGTAAATTTTGTCCAAGCAGATGCTCATATTGAAGAAGAACATACTGATTCGGATGGCGATACTACTTACGTGACGATTTTCAAAGGCCGCTTTATGTTCTTTGAATTTCCTAAAAAATTCAATTTTCGTCTCGAAGTGGTGGGTAGTAAATTTAGACCATACAAGGTTCCTCGTCAAGATCAAAGAATTATTCGAAAATTTGAAAAAATTCAGACCGAATCGACTGATTTTAATAAAAGTTTTCGCATTTTTGCCGAAGATGGATTTGAGGCCTATTATATTCTCGACCCATCTTTCATGGAAAAAATTCAGGCTATTGGTGAAACATACAAATACCAAATAATTTTTGGTTTTACCGACAACAAACTACTCGTAGGTATTAATGACGGGAAGGATTCTTTTGAACCACCAAAGTGTAGCAAGCCAATTGATGAAAAAGTCGAGCTTGAAAAAATATCTAAAGACATTCAAGTCATTACTGATTTTATCGACAAATTAAATCTTGATAAAAAACTCTTTCAAAACTAAATTACGCGGGAAACTTCTTCTAGAGTGGTATCACCACGAAGTGCTGCAAGAACGCCTTTTTGTTCCAAAGTCAGCATGCCATGTTTTTTGGCGGCTTTTTCAATTAATTCTGTATTAATATCTGCCACATCGCCTCTAATGAAATTCTGTACATCTTCTTCAATTTTCATTTGTTCCATCACTACCATACGGCCACTGTAACCAAATGGATCATTTTCCGTCGTCACTGGATCATAAAGTTTGATATTGTTGAAATCAATGCCAGTTTTCTTTTCGTCCGCCACTTCATCTAAAACTTTCTTAATATATCTTACTTCGGCTTCAGTAGCTGGACGTTCTTTTTTAGAATCGGATAGTTTTCGGAGTAAGCGCTGAGCTACGATTAGCCTAATCGAAGTGGCGAAAATTGGATTGACGCCAATCAGATCAATCATTCTAGCAAAGGCTGCCGCAGTGGAATTAGCGTGGAACGACGAAAGCACTAGGTGTCCTGTGATTGAAGCCTGAATAGCGGTTTTTGCAGTATCGGCATCGCGAATCTCACCTACCATCACAACATCCGGATCGAGACGAAGGACTGAACGCAAGCCTTCTGCAAACGAACCACCGTTATTAGTGTTGATTGGAATTTGCGAAATACCGGTAATACCATATTCGATTGGGTCTTCCAGGGTAATAATTTTTCGTTCTGTGGTGTTTAACGCATTAAGCATTGAATAAAGTGTGGTAGATTTACCAGAACCGGTTGGACCGACCATCAATACCATTCCGCGTGGATGCGAAATGACTTCGTCAATTTCGTGCCTTTCTTCTTCGGACAAACCAAGAAGATCTAAATTAAGGAGTGATTCATCAAAATTGAAAAGACGAAGTACTGCGTCTTGACCATACATGGTTGGGATAGTTTCTACACGAATGTTTAATACGTGCGACGCGCCATCTCTAGTTACTTCCTTTTGCATATGGCCAGATTGTGGTTTGTTTGACGCGGTTGAAACGTTGGCTCTTGATGATAATTCGCCCATGAAAATCCGATAACGAGTCTTGTCGATATCTGCCACTGGATGGAGCATACCATCGACACGCATCCGAATGCGAATTTCGCCGCGCATATTTTCAATATGAATGTCTGATGCGCCCAATTTGTCCGCTTGGTCGATAAGGAAGTCAAATACTTTTTCGGTTGATACCGTGTTTAAGGTTTGCGATACTGCTGCGATAGTTTCGGAATCACCTTCACCAGCAATTTTGATATCGTCATAATGCACTTCTTTTGGTGGATCATACCGAAGCATCAACACTTTGTAAGCGGAGCCAGAAATTAAGAAGAAGTCAACTTTTTCGCCTTTGTCAGCATACTCTTGGCGCATTTTTTGGATTAGGGACCTTGGGGTTTGACTGGTTACCAAAAATTGGTAGTGATCTTCATTGCCACCTTTGTGGAGTGGCAAAATGAAATCCTTATGCATTTGATCAATTTCCAGAAGATCTTGCGTTAAAGGAATAGTTTCTTCGAATTTACGCGTGTCGAGATAAGGAAGACCAAGGATTCGCGCCCGCCCCGCTGTTGCTTGCTCGTCATTCTCGCGCCGCTTCAGCTGAATGTCCTGTTCATCCATACAGTATATTATAACATAACCGTTTTTATTTTTGGTATAAACATGTTATAATCCATCCATGGCAAGAAAATTTACATTTAAACCGGTTGCAAAACAAAATCGGAACAATAATCACAAACACAGCGACAAGCGCAAACATCCACGTCTTAAAAATGGTCGCTAAAAAAATCAAGCCCTTTCGGGCTTATTTTTTATTCATTTGGCGGAAGGGACAAGATGGGTAATCTTAACTCTCCCTTCAAATAACTAAAACCAAAGCAAGCTTTGGTTTCATTTATTTGGCGGAAGGGACAAGATTCGAACTTGCGGTACTTTCGTACGCTGGTTTTCAAGACCAGTGCCATCAACCACTCGGCCACCCTTCCACCGATAATTATAACATATTATTCTGCGTTTGTGTAGGTGTTTACTACGTCGTCGAGATCGTCAACTGCGGAAAGTAATTTCTCAAGTTTTTCGGCATTTTCGCCTTCAATTGGCACATATGAAGATGGTACATATTGAAGCTCTGCTGAAGTGACCGTAAGCCCAGCATCCACCAAGGCTTGGCGAACTTTCATTAAATCTGAGGACACTGTATAAATCACAATTCCCTCATCTTCTTCTACGGCATCTTCTGCACCAGCTTCGAGCGCTGCCATCATGGCATCGTCACCTTTTTCTGAAATTTCAATCACGCCTTTACGATTAAACTGGAACATCACAGAGCCTGGCTCGGCCATACGGCCACCATTTTTGTCCAAAGCATGACGAACTTCTGGCATCGTGCGGTTCTTGTTATCAGTCGCTACTTCAATGATGATTCCTACACCACCAGGACCATAGGCTTCATAAACTTCTTCAATCAAGGCTGCGGCAGATTTATCTGCTACGCGAGCGATTGCGCGCTCAATGTTTGCCTTTGGCATGTTGGCTAGACGTGCTTTTTCAAGCACCATCGCGAGGCTTGGGTTCATGGCTGGGTCAGTACCAGCTCGCGCCGCAATAGCAATTTGATTACCAATCTTGGTAAACAAGGCACCGCGCTTTGCATCAACCACCGCTTTTTGTCTTTTGGTTGTGGCCCATTTACTGTGTCCAGACATCTTTTTCTCCCATCAAAATTTATTGTAAACTTCTCTTAATTTTACCACTTTTTTCCACAGAAGTCCAATAGCAATTGGTACGTAGATTAAAAATACCCATGGCTGGTATGGTGAAATTTTAACTAAGAACTGTGGCATGCTGCCAAAAAGCTCCACTACGCCAATATGAAAATCTAATAGTTTGGTAGTTAAAAAGGCCACGGCAATTTCAATTCCAGGAATTCCAGAAACTACACCAGTGAAGAAAGTGAGCCCCATGGCATATGGTAAGGTGGGTAGGATTAGAAGATTTGCTGCCACGGAGATTAAGGAGATTTGTCCAAAATAATATAGTGTGATTGGTAAAGTCATGATGGTTGCAGCTATAGTGGTCATAACTGTTTCGCCAATGAATCCCGGTTTTTTGTCGCCGTAGAAGAACTTGGAGAGTCTTGGCCCAACAATCATGATCCCGGCAAATGATGCGAATGATAGAAGCCAAGCTAGATTTATAATGTATTCTGGATTAATTGTTAAGGTAAACGCCATCACCATCAAAATGAGCCGCCACGGGGCGATTTTTCTGCCAACGTACCAAGCTAGTAGACTTAGTATAGTCATGACGCCGGCTCGCATGATTGATGGTGTCCATCCGACCATGCTCATGAAGAATATAATGAACAGTATTGAGAACAATAGCCCGGCAAACCGCGAAATTTTACCAAACAGTTTCTTTGCTACTTCTACGAGAATTGAAAGATGAGCTCCGCTGGCCACTACGATATGAGTGAGCCCTACTGTACGGAGGTCTTCAGATAAGGTTTTCGGAAGACCGGTTTTCATACCAAGTAAATATGATAAGCCGAGAGAGACTTCTGGCTCGGTAATTTGCGCGCGAATTCTAGTTGCAAACCAATCACGCATCATAGTGATAGAACCGTCTAATTCAGTTTCGATTGCTGAATTTTTTCCGGCTGATCTAAAAAATGCCACTATCATTCCACTGAGGAAAGCGATTACTATGAAGACGTATTTTGGTTTGAAGTAGGCAAATACCATTAAGAGTATTGCGAGCACGCACCACCAGACGGAAGCAAAATAATTGATATGAAATACCAGGGCTAGGATTGTGCCGGCAATCATACCAATGCACCACCAGACCACAAAATAGGATTGATGGATGTTGCTCCAAAGTTTTCTTATCAGCATGTGCCATCTCTATCACATCACCCTAGGTTTTACAACCCCCCACCATTTATGGTATAATTCAAGAGATGCATCCGTAGCTCAGTGGATTAGAGCACTTGTCTTCGGAACAAGGGGTCGTGGGTTCGAATCCCTCCGGATGTACCACAGTAGCACCCATAGCTCAACTGGATAGAGCGTCAGCTTCCGGAGCTGAAGGTTAGAGGTTC
>CAYSAK010000001.1:0-81977 GCA_964429055.1 uncultured Candidatus Saccharibacteria bacterium | reverse complement strand
AGACCTCGTCATTATCAGTGACGCGCTCTAACCAGCTGAGCTATATCCCCATCTTAAATTATTAAATTGGTGGAGTAACAGGGACTCAAACCCTGGACCTCTGCCTTGCAAAGGCAGCGCTCTAATCAACTGAGCTATTACCCCAACGCTTCTATTTTACACCATCTCTTAAAAAATGTCAAAGAAGAAATCGCTCTATTCGAGCGATTTCCCAGGTCATACATGCACTTAAGTAGCCTCGCAGTTTAATCTACTCAAGTCAATTTCATTTTATATCACGTGATGCATAATGTCAATACTTTTTTTAATGATTTTTTCCACAATTTGTGCAGAACTTTAACAAAAATTGTTCGGGAAAATTAAAAAAATTAAAACACATTTTTAAGAAAAAGCATATTGACAAAACTAAAGCAGTATGATATAATGAAGTTATTCACTCGTAAAAGGGTGGTGTTTTATCAATAATTTAAGAATTTGGTGGGCAGAATAGGAACAGAGGAAATGTCTGGAACTAAAGCTGGTGGCATGAAAGCTGCCGCTACCAACAAAGCCAAATACGGTAAAGAATTTTACGCTCGTATTGGTAAAAAAGGTGGCCAAAATGGTCACACCGGCGGTTTTGCCGCTAACCCTGCTCTAGCTCGCATCGCGGGCGCTAAGGGTGGCCGCATCTCTCGTCGTGGCCCAGCTAAAAAAGCTGCCTAATGATTTAAAAAGAAGCTCTTCAAAGGGCTTCTTTTTTATGAAAAGTTTTCACATCTGGGGCAGTGATAAACGCCATCTAACGTCTGGAATCTAGTTAGACCGCATGAGGGGCAGCGGGATTTTTTGTCTAGCCAATCTCGGTAGGTGTCTAGTTCGTCTTCGATGAAGTCATCATCAAATTCTATACCGTATTTCGGGGCTAGTTCTTTGGCTTTTTCCCAAGCTTCGCGCTCCATTTTAATCCTCATAGCGTCGGTGTCAAAATCGCGGTGACCACAGAGAGCGTGTCCGAGTTCATGCAGTAGTAACAGGGAATCGTTTGGTTCGGCCGGGCCTACGATGATCATACGCGGTGGCCGAAAGGAAAAACGTCGCCCTTTTTTGAAGGAAAAATCTGGGAAGTCAAGCAGAAGCTGTTTTAGTAATTCATCGATCACGTTTTTCTTCTCGTTTAGCGTACAGGAAACAACCGTAAATGACGGATTCTAGAGGTCGACGTGGGCGCACAAACTTGACGCTAGAAGTCGGTAGATATTTAGAGAAGCGTTTGAATATTCTACCGAGTGGCCCACCTATGACAATGACATCTGGTTGGTACTTTTTGACGATGTTAGGGATACCTAAGGCGATGCGGGAAGCGATATCTTGCATTTCGGGTTTCTTTCTCAAGTCGGTGGCGAGGTCGATATGGTAAGACTTTTCTAATGCACTAGCGGCGGCGATGTCTTCCCATTCTAACCTTTTGCCGTCAAATTCATAGATTTTGTGGCCTGGCTCAAATTTTGAGGATTCTGGCAGGATCTCGCCATCCTTCACAATACCACCACCAATGCCGGTCGAAAAAGTGAGGAAAATAACCTTGCCTTTGTAAAACGAACCTTCATAAAGTGAGGCCAAATTGGCATCGTTCTCAAAATTTATCGGGCAGTCGAATAAGTTTTTTATAGGATTATACAGGTCAATTCCGGGCCAATTGCGGTTGCCGAAAGAAACTGAATAATTTTTTTGTACAAGACCGGGGATGGCTACGGTCACGGCTGAAACGTGGTATTTGGTGAAGTTTTTTAATACCGTTGTTAAGTCGCCGACAAACTTTTTGGAGCCTTGCGCGGTTTTAAATTTGATACGTTTGATGACGCGACCACGCTTAGAAAAGAGCGCCACTAACGTTTTGGTTCCTCCGATGTCAATAGCTAGATACATATCTTGATTATACCACGTAAATTTGATATAATAGAACAAGTTTTTAGAATTCTGAAGAGTTCTAAAGAGGAAGGAAAATTATAACAATGGCAAATGCCAAAAAATTAACTATGGATGAGCTTCTTGCTGCAAGCGAAGATGCATCCAAAAAAGCGATTGCGGGAGACACCGTTAAAGGTACAGTGATTTCCGTGAAGAAGCACGAGATTTTGATTGATCTCGGCGCACAAGGTGTTGGGTTGGTCCCACGTCGTGAGGCGTCATATGTGCGCAATTTAAACGTAGGTGATGAAGTTACCGCCTCCGTGATTGAAGCCGAAATGGACGATGGATACGTTCTTTTGTCGCTTCGCAAGGCTGTTAAAGATAAGGGTTGGGATGAAATCCAAGCTAAGCTCGATAACGCCGAAACTGTAGAAGTAGTACCATTTGATGCAAATCGTGGTGGTCTGCTGGTCGAATATGAAGGGATTCGTGGTTTCTTGCCAGTTTCTCAATTGTCTGCTGAACACTATCCACGCGTGGGTAGTGCTGACAAGGATGAGATTTTGCAACGCTTGAATTCTCTCGTTGGTAAGAGTATTCGCGTACGTATTCTTGATGCAATTAAGAAAGAGAACAAGTTGATTTTCTCTGAAAAAGAAGCTATCAAAGATGGTTTAGCTGAACGCTTTGCTGAACTTAAGGTTGGCGACGTGGTCAAGGGTGTAGTGACTGGCGTAGTTGACTTTGGTGTGTTTGTTAATGTAGATGGTATTGAAGGTCTCGTGCATATCTCGGAGATTTCATGGGAACGTGTCAATAATCCATCTGATTACGTCAAGGTTGGCGATCAATTAGAAGCCAAGATTATTGCGATTGATAAAGAGAGACTTTCACTTTCAATGAAGCAACTCGTAGAAGATCCTTGGCTACACGAAGTTGAGAACCTCAAGAAAGGCTCTAAGGTTGAAGGTACGGTTACTCGTATCACTCCGTTTGGTGCTTTTGTTCAAATCAGCCCAGCGGTAGAAGCCTTGGTCCACGTTTCTGAACTTGGTGAAGGTTCTGACGTTGATCCGGAGAAGGTCTTTACTTTAAACGAGCGCAAGAGCTTCAAGGTTTTAGACATTGATAAAGAAGGTCGTAAGATTTCTCTTTCAATTGCTAAATAGTTAACCTTTAAAAACAGCCCTAAAAAAGGGCTGTTTTTTCTTGCTATTTTTATTCGTAAGCGTTATAATAAGGCCAAAGCGCACAAAAAGAAAGGTTGCAAAAATGAATAAAGAACCAGTGGGTAGCAGCAATAACGTAGAATCGCCTTGGAATAGTTTCCGGGATTTTAGCCATGATGCTCCAGAATCTTTTGAAGGTGAAACTGGCAAGAATAGTGAAACTGGAGAGGTGCGTACTTTTTCCGAAATGGATCTTTATCCTAAAATGAAGGGGGAAACTAACGAACAGTATGGCAAGCGTCTTCGTATGATGCATGAAAAAACCGCTGCTTATGAGGCTGAGCAGGCAGAAAAAGAATACTTGGCTTCAGATTTTGGTCAAAAAGAGACTGCTGAACAGCAAAAACTAGACCGTTTGCGCGCGCTACAAGAAAGTAGAAGAGAGAGACTGGGTGATGAGGCGGCAGATGATGAAAAGGGCCGTGATATTCAGAGTAAAATAGACCAATCGGAAGATAGAATCACTGGATATAGGCTTGATTATAAGGATAGCCAGACTGTTGGCACGCCAGAAGAACAAGAAGCGTATAAGAGTTGGCTTGAAAAGCACGAGGATGAGAATCAAAAAAATCTTGCTCGGAGAGGTATTTCAGAGGAACCAGAAGCAGAGCCTACTCCAGAACCTGAGCCAGAATCAAAGCCAGAGCCAAAATCTGAATCGACTCCTGAGCCAGAATCAAAGCCAGAACCTGAATCAGAACAGCCGTATCGTACTGCCGAGCAAGATAGGCAAGCTATGGTTATTGAGAATGAAGATGATATGTTGAAGAGGACTCGCACTAAAGAGTATCTTGAATCTGATTTTGGTAAAGAGGAGCAGGAGGTTGAGGCGGAGTTTGATAGACATGTCGAAAGACTTTACTCACTGGCTGAAAAGGGGATTATATCAGTCGAAGATAGAGATGCTAGGATTGAGCGAGCTACGGATGAGAATATCAAATTGATTGATTCAATACGTGCCAAATATGAAGAGGCTAAAAAAGCAGAACTTATTGATCGTTTTATTGCCGTAAATAAAATGAGAATTGCCCAAATGGAAGCTGGGGCCGATCCAAAAGAGAAACTAGAAGCTGAGGAAAAAGCCAGATTAGAAGCTGAAGAAAAGGCTAAACTCGAGGCTGAAGTTGAACCGGCTGGAACTGCAGAAGAAGGTGAAGCTAAGACCGCAACACTAGAGGAATTACTAGCTGAAAAGGATAGCATTGATGCTGAGCTTGCTGAAATCGAGAAAAAAGACGCGCTTCTGGCTAAAATGAAAGAACTGGCTGAGATTGATGCCGAGCTTGCCGAAATTGATGAAAAACTAGCTGCACTTGATCATCCGTCTGGAAGTGGAGGGATTGAAGAGAAGCCAGAATCTGCGCCGCATCAAGAGGAAGATATTCTTGCTAAAGACATTAAGGAAAAGTTCAGTGGTATTCCAGAAAAAGGTCTTAATTACATTTTGGCGCCAAATACGGCTGATGATGACATTAATAGTACGAGATTTTCTGATTATCAAGGTTGGTGGCAGACACAAGATGATGGCGTGAGACAAGAGATGGTGAGTTTGGTAAAATACTTGAAGAGCAATAAATCTTGGAATGACGACCCGAAGTGGGGTAGTAATTTTATCAATTGGTTAGAGCTTGTCCACCCTGAAGTGTTCAAGTAGACCCCTGTATGATATAATAGAGTGAAGGAGTTTTTGTGAAATATACTAAAAAAGATTTTGAAGATCGTCCTTGGCTGAAGTTTTATGAAGAAGAAAACGTGCCAGGGAATATTGAATACCCTGATTGTTCAATGGTAGATATGGTAATGCAATCGGCTGAAAAATGGCCAGACAATGTTGCCTATTCTTACTATGGGCACAAAGTTACTTACAAGAACTTTGTGAAGAAGATTGAAAAAACCGCTCGTGCACTAAAGAATTATGGTGTGAAAGAAGGCGATCGGGTAACGATTTGTATGCCAAATACCCCAGAGGGTATTACTATGGTTTACGCGGTGAATATGGTTGGTGCAGTTTGCAACATGGTCCACCCGTTATCTTCTGAGAAGGAGTTAGAATACTATATTAAGGTAGCTGATTCTAAATATGTTTTAGTGATTGATGCAGTTTTTGACAAGATTTATCGGCTTCGCGACACCGCCCAACTTGAGCGGATTATCGTGGTGCGTCCGTCTGATGGTCTTGGTTTTTTGAAGAAGAAACTATATACGGCTCTGCATATTAAGAAGGTGCGTTTGCCACAGAATGATAGCCGAGTAGTTTTGTGGGAAGATTTTATTGCTAATTCGTATTTCTATCAGGGTAATTATCATGAAGAGCGGGGCGGGGAAGACCCAGCGGTAATTATGTATTCTGGTGGTACCACTGGTGCTCCAAAGGCTGTGCTGCTCTCAAATCTCAATATCAATGCTGAATCGTTGTGCGATGCTACTGTAATTCGCCAGATTGTGCCAGGTGCTACTGTGTTATCAATTCTGCCGCTTTTCCATTGTTTTGGTCTCGGCGTTTGTATTCATACGCCACTTTGTCGGGGCATGGGTTGTATCTTGATCCCAGCCTTTTCGCATAAACAATTTGCTGAGATTATCAAGAAAAATGAGCCTAATTTCATCGTTGGGGTACCAACTTTGTTTGAGGCTTTAGTTAATACTAAACTAAGACCAGATGATTTGAAATCGGTGACCGCTGTGATTTGTGGTGGCGATGCACTAAATCAAACTTTACGCGATAAGGTTAATAATTATCTAAAAGACCATGGTTCTAGTGCGAAAATTCGGGTCGGTTATGGTTTGACCGAGGGTTCTGGTGCAGTTTGTCTTTCGCCAGAGAACTCTTTTGCCGATAATATTATTGGTGCGCCGCTTCCAGATATTGACTTTAAGATTGTGAAAAATGATACCTTTAAGGCTCAACCGGTAGGTGAAGAGGGCGAAATCTGTATTTCTGGTCCACTTGTAATGATGGGATATCTAGGTGATGATGCTGAAACTGCTCAGACTTTGCGTCTACACGAAGATGGCAAGATTTGGCTACATACGGGGGATCTTGGTCGCCTTGGTGATGATGGGTTGATTTACTTCGCGCAACGTCTAAAGAGAATGATTATTTCTTCTGGTTATAATATTTATCCAACTCATCTCGAATCAATTATTAATTCGCACGAAGCTGTGCTTACTTCTACGGTGATTGGTATTGATCACCCGTATAAAGGTCAGGTGCCGAAGGCGTTCATCGTTTTGAAACCAGGCTATAAACCAGGCAAACGTCTAGAGAAGGAAATCAGGGAACTGCTCGAGCGCAATATTCCGGTTTATGCGTTGCCGACCGCTTATGAATTTCGTGATAAATTACCACAAACCTTAGTTGGCAAAGTTGCCTTCAAAAAACTTGAAGCTGAAGAAAAATCTAAGAATTAATTATTTATAGTAGTTTAGAAGTACTCTAATTCGTAGTTTTAAAGGTTTTTGTTTCAAAAACTTATTCCGGCGCCAGTTTGGGAAGTATTTTTTGAGCATAGTGCGAGAGCGTTTAAAGCCGGGTTGACCTTCTTTAAACTTGCTGAAATCTCCGGCTGAGTCAATTAGAAGATTCCAAATAAAAAACCATTCTAGTTCATCGTGGTATAAAGATACGGCATTCGCTTTTTGGAATCTTTTATATAAACCTTTTAAAGCAGGGAAGATATCAAAAATGTGTGCGTCGAAGGATGTCTTATGGAGCACGGAGTCTTTATTTTGATAGTATAAGTAAAGTGGTTCGTCGATGGCCTCGTATTTGTCGGTATATAAGATTAGTGAAGACATTAGTTCCATATCTTCGTGGATGACGCCTTCTAGAAACGCGAATTCGTTTTTTAGCCACCACATCCTTTTTACTAATACTTGTACAGGGCCCATGCCATAGCGTATAAACCTGCTTTTGAAGTTTTTTTCGTCTGGTTTGACGGCGGATAGATAATTGGTGGTTCCGTCTAAGTAGATTCGTTTCATTCCGAACATTACTAAATCGGCTTGGACAGAGTTGGCTTTTTCTAACAACTTCGAGGCAGCATCTTCTACCACTTCATCATCGGCATCAATAAACCATAGATACTCGCCTTTGGCTTTTTTGACTCCAAAATTCCTGACGGCCGCTGCACCAGGCGTATCGCATTGTAATACTTTGATTAGTTTAGGATACTTTTTGGCATAGTCTTTTAAAATTTTTAGGGACTGATCTTTTGAGTTGTTGTCGATTAGCAGTACTTCGGCTTTAATTTTGAAAAGAGTTTTGATCACCGAATCAAGGCAGCGCTTTAAATATTTTTCGGCGTTGTAAACTGGGATGATAATGGAGATCTCTGGCATTATTTGAAGATGTCCTTCAGTATTTTATTGGTGATTTTACGGCCGATGGCGCTTCCGGCAGAGCCTAAGATATTGCCGAGGAATCTGTCGGCACCCGATTTGGTTTTAGAACTGGTTTTAGCCTTCGAGGCTTCTCTTTCAGCTTGGGTGCGTCGTCTTTCTTCATTCTTAATACGGTCGGCTTCGGCCTTTTTGGCAGCTTTTTCGGCAGCTAGGCGTTCTTTTTCGGCAAGTTTAGCTTGTTCATTGGCAGCTTTTTCGGCGGCTTTATCGGCGGCGAGTTGTTGTTTCGCGGCTTCTTCGGCCTCTAGGCGAGCTTTTTCTTCAGCTGCTTTAGTTTCGGCTTTTTGCTGGATGATTTCGGCGGCGGATTCTGGATCGATAGCCTCGTCGTATTTACCACAAAGCGGGCTCATGTTAATGATTTTGTTTCTAGTAATTCCGTCGATGGCGCCCATTCTACTTTGCGGTGGTAAAATGGTTGCACGTTCGACAATTTCCGGAGCGCCTTTTTCGTCTTGGAAGGAAATCAAGGCTTCACCGGTGCCGAGTTCTAGGATGGCTTTTTCGGTATCAAAAGCTTTATTTACTCGGAAGGCTTGAGCGGCGGCATGAACTGCTTTTTGTTCAGATGGAGTGTAAGCACGCAAAGAGTGTTGTACTCGGTTGCCGAGCTGAGCTAAGATTTCATCTGGGATATTGGTTGGGCTTTGCGAAATGAAATACAGGCCGATACCACGAGAACGAATCAGTTTAACGATTTGGACGATGCGCTTTAATCGGTAGGTTGGCATGCCATTAAAGAGAAGATGGGCTTCGTCAAAGAAGAAGACAAGCTTTGGCTTATCTAGATCGCCGACCTCTGGTGAGGTTGAAAAGAGTGTAGTGAGGAGCCAGAGCAAGAAGGCCGCATACATATCTGGACTTTCAAATAGAGTGACGGCGTGGAGGATGTTGATGGCACCGCGTCCATCACTTTCGCGGGCGAAGAAATCGCTGACGTCTAGTGCTGGTTGACCGAAGAAATGGTCGGCACCTTGGTTTTCAAGAGTGAGGAGTGATCTTTGGATAACACCAATACTTTGTGAGGTGATATTGCCATATTTAGTGGTGTATTTATCTTTGTTCTCGCTGACATATTGGAGAACGGACCGTAAATCTTTCAAATCAATGAGGGCTAGGTTTTCATCTTTGGCTACTGCAAAGGCAATGGCGAGATTACCTTCCTGTGCTTCGGAGAGACCAAGCATAATTGAAAGTACTTCTGGACCGACAGCTTCGACGGTTGCACGTACAGGATGACCTTCGGTACCGTATAAATCCCAAAACCTAACAGGGAATGACTTTGCCTCAAAATCTTTAACGGCAATTTTGTCTAGTCGTTTTTGAATACTTTCGTTGATTTCACCTTCTACCGCCGTCCCAGCTAGGTCACCTTTTACATCGGCCAAAAAGACTGGCACTCCCGCATCTGAAAAACTCTCGGCCATCACTTTCAAAGTGATGGTTTTGCCAGAACCGGATGCACCCGTGATTAACCCGTGTCGGTTCGCCATTTGCGGTAAAATTGAAAGCTCTTTACCGTCAGATGTTTTCCCAATCAAAAGTCGATTATCTACTAACATAAAAACTCCTCTTTTCTTCATTTTACCACGCCGTCGCGAAATCGATGCTATAATTAATTTATGTTTTGGAAAATTCTTATCGTTTTCTTGATTTCTATGGTCCCTCTAATCGAGCTTCGTGGTGCTATCCCGATAGCCGTTGCTATGAACCTCGGTTTACCAGAGTGGCTTATTCTTATTATTGCTATTATTGGTAATATTTTACCCGTTCCATTTATTTATCTCTTTGCCCGCAAGGTGCTAGAATGGGGAAGCAAAGCTAAATGGAAAGCATTCAAAAAGTTTTGCAATTTTTGTCTCAAAAAAGGCGAAAAGGCTGGCGAAAAGCTTCTCCAAAAAGCCGGCAAATACGGTACTTTTGTCGCGCTATTTCTGTTTGTGGCCATTCCGCTACCTGGTACCGGCGCTTGGACTGGTACTCTCGCCGCCAGCATCCTAAAACTTGATTTCAAAAAAACTATCATATCTATCATCGCCGGCGTCTTAACTGCTGGCCTTATCATGCTTGCCGTTTCACTTGGTCTTTTCAAAATACTATCCCAGTAGAAGTCGTCATAACCTTGACTTTTTAGCGTAAGTGTGATATAATAAAAAGATAGTCTCGAGATTGGTCGAGAAGTACTTTTCCATCTGTTAAGGAATAAAATAAAGGGGGAATTATCCGTGAAAGCCAGTCGTCGTTACCGCATAGGACCAAAATTTTACCAACGTATCTTACTTCTCTTCGCTGTGATTGTCGTTATCGCAAGCCTTCTTACGGCCACCTGCTCTAAAAAGCAGACCACTAGTCAAACCACAGAAACCATGCCTACCGATGATGCTACTGCTACTACCTCAAGTAGTGCGGTAAAAGAAGTAATAGTCCCGGTTAGCCAGACCATCGAAGTCGCTGGTCCCATCGTCTACAGAAATGAATTTCCTGCGTACATCAAATGGGACGAGGAAGACGTCAAAAAGATTCAGACCGCCCTTGGTATTACCGCTAGCGGTCAGTTTGAATCGGAAACCGGCAACGCCGTTCACAATTATCAAAACCGTAAAGGTCTTGGTGTCGACGGAGTCGTCGGGGTTTATACCCTGAAGAAACTTGGTATCACTGAACTGAGAAGCCAAAGCAATCTTCGCTACGTTGCGAATCTTGAGTTCATCGCTGAGAAGTCCACCTCAGATTACCTGATTTATACCAGTGTTTTCTCGAGGAAAATCGCGGTTTATCATCGCGATGATAAAGGCTACTGGAAATGTATCATCTTTGCCGACTGCGGCGTAGGGAAGAATTCTTCCATGACTCCGCTAGGTGAAAATGTAATCAGCAGGAAGATGCTCGCAATCCCTTACGGGGATGATACGTATCGTTGTTACATCACCTTCTTTTCTGGGGATTATGGGATTCATTCCACTTCCTGTACGACTATTGATCCTGCTACTGGACGATTCGATAACATCGAACAACAGATTGGCCGCAAGATCACGCTTGGTGGTATCCAGGTCGAACCAGAAATTGCCAAGTTTATCTATGATAATTGCGGAAATGGCACAATAGTCGTTCGCGGTGATCGTGATCTCAAAGATTACGACCCGCTTTCCATCAATCCTTAACGTTTATCCCCGCCACAAGCGGGGATTTTCTTATTTTGCAAATAAATCCTCTTAAACCTTGACTTTTTAGCATAAGTATGATATAATGAAGGCATAAGTCTCGAGATTGGTCGAGAAGTACTTTTAAATTATGTTGAGGAATAAAGAAAGGGGGATCTTTCCATGGAAACTCGTCACTGTGGCACTCAGCGTCAAACCGGTCTATACGTCGTTTCTCTCATCGTGCTCCTTGCCTTCATTATTATCGTAATAACAGTCATTTGCCTGGAAAAGTTTGACCAGCCTACTGGCCAACCAGTCTATCCCACGAGTCAGCCTACTGGCCAACCAGTCTATCCCACGACTAGCTACAAGAACGAATTTCCTAAGTATGTCAAGTGGAACAAAGAAGACGTCAAAAAGCTTCAAACTGCACTTGGCGTTAAAGCAGACGGTCGACTTGGACCAGAGACTGGCAACGCTATTCGCGCCTACCAGTATCGTAACGGTCTTAAAGTTGACGGGTCCGCCGGACCAGAGACTCGTAAGAGCCTCGGGCTTACTGGGCTTAAGACCTCAAGCAACTTCCGCTACGTTGCCGACCTCGAGTCGATCGCAAATGGTGCCACCTCGGATTATCTGATTTATATCAGTGATTACTCAAAGAAGATCGCGGTTTACCACCGTGAATCCGCGGGGTACTGGAAATGTCTTTACTATGCTAATTGCAGCACTGGAAAAGATGCTTCTCCGACTCCTCTTGGTGACGACGTCATCCAGCGCAGGGTTGTTTCGTTCAAGAATGAGAAAAAGTATTGGTGTTACGCCGTCTTCTTCTCTGGGAATTACGGGATTCATTCGACTTCCTGTACTTCTTCCGATCCAGCCGTCGGACAGTTTGAAGACGCCGATAGCCAAATCGGAAAGAAACTTTCTTCGCTTGGTTGCATCGTGGTTGAGCCAAATCTGGCAAAATTCATCTACAATAATTGCCCAGATGGCACCCATGTCGTTCGTGACGACCGTAAGCTCAATAATTACGATCCGTTCTCGATTAATTCCTAACATACACCCCGCCTTTCAGGCGGGGATTTTTTATCACAAAAAAATGGCTCCCCCGGCCAGACTCGAACTGGCAACCTCGAAGTTAACAGCTTCTTGCTCCACCATTGAGCTACAGGGGAAGGTATCTCTATTATAGCATATTTTTCTGTTTTGTGGTAAAATTATGTGAATGGAAGAAAAAACAATATTAATCGCCGGTTCTATCACTGTAGATGAGCTCTCAAAAGCCCTTGGTCTTTCTGTGACCGAATTAATTGGAACGCTCTTCAAAAATGGCATTGTGGCTACCATTAACCAACGCCTAGACTATGAGACTGCCTCTATCATTATCGATGAATTAGAGCTTAAAAACGTTAAACTTGAGAAGAAAAATACTGCTACCAAAACTTCTGATTTTCATCGTGAACTGTCTGATAGGGCGGTTTCTCGTCCACCAGTAGTAGCGGTGATGGGTCACGTTGACCATGGTAAAACTACGCTTCTTGATACTTTACTCCATAAGAAGACCGTCGAAAAGGAAGCTGGTGGTATTACGCAGCATATCTCGGCTTATCAGTTAAAACACGATGATAGATTAATTACTTTTTTGGATACTCCTGGTCATGAGGCCTTTGCGGCTATTCGTCAACATGGTGCGATGTTAACTGATATCGTAGTGATTGTGGTGGCCGCTGATGACGGCGTGAAGCCACAGACCGTTGAAGCAATTAATTTTGCTAAGTCTGCCAACGCTAAGATTATCGTGGCGATTAACAAGATTGACCGTGAAGGTGCGGATATTGATCGTACTAAGGCTGATTTGTCTAACCATGGTCTTCAACCAGAAGAATGGGGTGGTGATATTACGATGGTGCCGATTTCAGCTAAGCAAGGTACTAATCTTGAACAGCTTCTAGATATGATTCTTTTAACTGCTGATATTGAAGAACTTAAGGCTGATGTAGACATTCCGGCAGAGGGTCTCGTGATTGAATCACATATGGAAACAGGGAAGGGTTCGGTGGTGAATCTTCTAGTTACTGGTGGTGAATTAAAGACTGGTGAGTTTATTGTTGCGGGGGCAACCTATGGTAAGATTCGTACGATGTTAGATTGGCAAGGTAAGCCAAAGGGGAAGGCTACGCCGTCCACTCCGGTTACAGTGACTGGTTTTAAGGAACTTCCGAACTTCGGCGATCGTTTTATTGAGGCGAAAGATGAAAAAACTGCTCGTAGAATGGCACTTCTGAATGCTCAGTCGATTGCAAATGAGTCAGCTTCGGCCAATGTGACTAGTTCAGATTTGCTCCGGATGATGAATGTGGCGGATAATTCGAAGATTTTCAACGTAATTATTAAGGGTGACGTGCTTGGCTCAGTGACTTCTGTAGTGGATTCGCTTAAAATGATTGATACTCACGGTGAAATTACTTTAAATATTGTAAGCACTGGTGTAGGCGACGTGAATGAAAACGATGTTTACATGGCTGCGGGTGAAAACACCGTTATTTATGGTTTTAATGTTTCGGTGCCGATCAATATTTCTAAGATGGCAGCGCGCGATAATATTCCTGTGCGCACTTACAAGGTGATTTATGAACTACTTGATGATGCCAAACACGAAATGGAAAACTTACTTGATGCTGAAATCATTGAAGAAGATAAAGGCGAGATGAAGGTGCTTGGTGTTTTCCGCACTGAAAAGACTTCTATCATTGCAGGTGGTGAGGTGCTAAAAGGTGATGTGAAGCCGACTTATCTTGCTCGTGTAGTACGCGATAAGGAGTATGTTGGTGAAGTTGAAGTGGTATCCGTCCAGAAAGAGAAGATGGACGTGAAGGAACTGGTGGCTGGTGAAACTGGTGGCCTGGCCTTGAAGACTAAATCTAAACTAGAGATTAAACTAAACGATCGCTTGAAATTCTTTACGCGCGAAGCCAAAAAACGCACATTGTAGTTTTATTTCTTATGCTATAATAAACATAAGGAGCAAAAATGCAATTTGATGAGAATTTTCTACAAGAAATGGGGCTTTCGGCAATGCCGGAAGAGCAAAAACAGAAGTTTTTGGATTATGTACAAGAAGAATTAGAGGTACGCATTGGTGAACGTATTTCTAAGGGCCTCACCGAAGTTCAGTTGAATGAATTTGATAAGATTACCGATCAGGCTGAAGCCGCCAAATGGCTAGAAATCAATCGTCCAGATTACCGTGAAATTGTCACTCGTACCATCGAGGAAATGAAGTCCGAGATTCGGGCAAATCGCGCAAAGCTTATTTAGCGTAGCCGTTTAAGAAGGATTTAGTGTCCATTGCCTTGCGACCTTCGGGTTGCAACTTGTCGATGGCCACTAGTTGCCCGTCAGCGCAGGGAATCGAAAGAAGTGCTGTCTCACCTTGCTTTAGTATGTGCGCTTCTAAAATGATGCAAGAAAGGCCATAGAAGGTATATTTAGGTTTCGGAAAGCCTTGATAGGCGATGATTTTGCGGAAAGTTTGTTCTGCTGTATCTGTTTCTGGAGTTAAAAGTCCCATGGATTTTTCTAATTTACCACAAAAAGTGGCTTTTTCGTCATCTTGTGGGGTTGGTTCTGGCAGTTTCGTTAAGTTCTTTACAATCCACTCTGCCCCTGTTTCAGCGAGAGCTTGGTAGATTTCGAGTTTACTAAGAGGTAGATTTTTTAGAGTTTCTTGGTGATATACCGGCCCGGCGTCCATGGCTTTGACGAGTTTCATTACTGATACTGAAAAATCTGTATTTCCAGCTAAAATTGCTGACTCTATTGGGGAAGCGCCACGATAAAGTGGCAACAGGGAGGGGTGTACGTTTAAAATACCCTCTGGTTCGAATAAATCTAGCACATCGCTTTTAATCATTACACCAAACGAGGCTAAAATGCCATGAGCCTCAGGGTTTTCGCGTTTTAATAGTTTTACTTCTTCTAAATCAGCTTTTTCTCGGGCGTGAAAAATCACCTGGCAGTGGCGTTGAATCACTTCTAGAGCATAATCTGCCAGAGGGCCATTTCCAAAAAAGATGACTTTTTCCATTGTAGATTATTCCTCGCCCCAGAGTTTTTGATTTTTTTTAATCTTTTTATCGTAATCTACTGGTACTAAATCACCGCTGTCACTCATTTCATAGAAGGCGTCCTTGTCGTCACGAATGTGGTCAATGAATAAAATGCCGTCTAGATGGTCAATTTCGTGAAGCAAGGTCCTGGCTAATTCATCGGTGGCTTTAATGCGTACCTCTGTACCGTCTTCTAGTTTGGCTTTTACGCGTACCTTAGTAGCGCGGGGAACCATGCCATAAATCGTAGGAACAGATAGACATCCCTCGTAGTCCTTTTTGATTTTTCCTTCGGCTTTGATTACTACTGGATCAATTAAGGCGGTGAAAGAAGCATTTTTCTTGTCTTCCATATCGTCGCGAATAATAATGATGCGCTTTAAAACACCCATTTGTGGTGCCGCCATAGCTGCGGAGAGCTCATAGGGGTGGTCTTTTTCCCAATCAAGAGAAAGCTGACGCATTTTTGAAATGACGTCTTGAATATCTGGCGTGATTTTGCCAACTTTTTCCGATTTCTCCCTGAGCCGCGGATCCGGCGTAGTAATGATTTTCATAAGCTTAATTATAGCATATTTATCCCTGTAAGGTCAAGACTGCCTTATAGCAGGCTTGGCGGGTCCAAGGTAAGGCGGAAATTTTGGTCTAGATTCGAGCACATTTTTAAGAGTTCTTTTCTAGACTTGGAACGGATAATCATTTCCCAGGTGTAACCCTTGATAGTGCGTTCGTGGAAGGCTGGTTGGGGTGGGGAAACTAGGAAATTGGCATTTTGTTGTAGTTTTTGGGCAATTTCGCGCATTTTTTTGATGATGATGGCTTCAGTTTTCATAGTGAGCTCTAGTTTTACGACGTATTTATAAGGTGGGAAACCGGATTTTTGACGCTGTTTTAAGAGATACTTAGCAAATTCTTCGTAGTTTTCTTCGGTGGCGTATTTTAAAACAGGATGCTCTGGTCGGAAAGTCTGGATAATAACTTCGGCCGCATCAAGATGGCCACGTCCAACGCGTCCGATTACCTGGGTAATAAGCTGGAAAACGCGTTCTTCGGCGGCGTAATCTGGCAAAGAGAGTCCGGCATCGGCTTGTACCACTCCTACGGTGGCGAGCTTTGGTAAATCTAACCCCTTGGCAAGGCCTTGTGTTCCTACCAAGATATCAACTTTTCCGTCGCGCACTTCTTCATAGATTGCGTCGAGGGTTTCACCCTTCTTATTATCGGCGTCAAAGCGTTTAATTCTTGCTTTAGGAAAGAGTTTTTTTAACTCGCTTTCGAGTAGTTTAGTGCCAAAACCTTTGTGAATAAGGCCTAAATGACCGCATTCAGGGCAGGAAAGAGGTACTTTTTCGTGGTGTTCACAGGTGTGACAAACTAATTCGTAGGTGTCTGCGTGTAAAGTGAGTGGCAAGAAACAGTTTGGACAGGTGATTTCGTGCCCGCAGTGCTCGCAAATCGTTAGAGGAGCTGATCCTCTTCGATTATGGAAAATCAGTGTTTGGCGCTTTTCTTCTAGGTTTTTCTTAATCGATGCAAGTATTTGGTTAGAAAAATACTTGTTTTTTGAGAAACTGTCTCGATTTTTAAGGTCGATAATATTAATGTCGGCTTTTTTGGCTTCTTTTTTAGCGCGCTCTTTGAGAGTGATTAGGGAGTCTTTCTGTTTAGCAATATAATAATCAGTGACCGTTGGGGTGGCTGAACCGAGGATACACTGGCCTTTAACGGCCGTGGCGATAAAACTGGCGACTCGGATAGCTGAATAACGAGGCGGATTCTCTTGGTAATAAGTAGTTTCGTGCTCCTCGTCGACAATAATCAGTTCTAAGTTGTACACGGGAGCGAACAATGCCGAACGTGGCCCGATGATAATCAAAGGTTCCTCAGCTTCTAAAATGCTTTCAAAAATCAAATGCCTTTCGGCTTCGGTCTGTTTGGAATGAATTAAAACTACGTTGTTTTTAAAGATTTCTTGAAAAATTTGCACCAATTGACTGGTGAGAGCGATTTCTGGCACTAATAGCATAGTAGACTTTTGCCGTTTAAAGGCATTTATAGCCATCTTGAGGTAGATGTTGGTTTTACCACTACCGGTAACGCCATAAAGCAGTTTCGTGCCTTCTAGGCCCTTCTGGAGGCCTTCTAGGGCCATTTTTTGTGCGGGGTTGAGGGGAATATTCGCTTGGCTGGGAATTGTTTTATTTTGTTCGGTTTTGTTCGGTTTTGTTCGGCGTTTCTTTTCTACCCCTGTTGGCAAGATAAGATTTGCAGTCAGGCCAATTGGTACTAAATAATATTCATGGATGAACTCGGCAACTTTTAATAAATGGCTCGGCAGTGGTTTTGCATACAAAATTTTCAAAATTGATTTGGTTTTAAAAATCGGTTGCGCAACTTTTTTAACAATTATGCCCGGGACTGGTTTTTTACCAAGTGGCACTAACACAATTTGGCCAGGGAACAGGGAACCGTCAAAATCGTAGGTCAATGTCTCCACCTTACCTACCGGTATCACCTCGTAAAACATACCATCATTATAGCATTGTTGTAAAAAATACTAAAAACTATGCTATAATAGAGAAAGCTAAGTGAGGAAATATGTTAGATATATTCGTGACATCTAGGGTTCGGCGTAAAATTATCGTAGTTTTTGCTAAATATCCTGATTTTAAAACTCATGTCAGAGGTCTAGCTAAGTTGATTAAGGAAGATCCGGGTAATATTCAGAGAGAGTTGGAGCGAATGGCCGAGGGTAAATTTTTAATTGTGACTAAAAAAGGCCGTACTAAAATTTACCAAACTAATAAGCAGTTCCCGATTCTAAAAGAACTTCAAAGCATTGTGATTAAAAGTCAAAAAGGCAGTAAACCGTCCAAAACCATCAATTAACAGGGGCGCAAAATGAATAAATTGTTTGCTCAACTTGTAGAAAAACGGCATCTTTCCGAGGCTTTTTTGCACCCGAGATATGAGGATCTTACTGATCCGTTTGGACTAACAGATATGGACAAGGCGGTGTCTCGTATTAAGAAGGCACTTAATAATAATGAAGAAATCCTGATTTACGGGGATTATGATGTTGATGGTATTACGGCAAGTACCCTGATGGAACAGGCCTTGATTCTTGCAGGTATTAGTCCAAAAAACATTGAAATAATGCTGCCAGATCGTTTTGCTGATGGTTATGGCATGAGTCCACGCCTGATAGAAAGAGCTAAAAAAGACCAAATTACCCTTGTAATTACGGTGGACTGTGGTTCTTCTAACTACGCTGTCATAGATGAGTTAAATACACTTCAAATTGATACTATTATTACAGATCATCATGAGTGCCCCGAGACTTTACCAGAGGCGATAGCCGTAATTAATCCGCATCGTCAGGACAAACCGACACCAATGCTTCAGAATTTAGCTGGTGTAGGAGTAGCCTTTAAAGTGGCGCAGGCCTTAGTAAAGAGCGGTTTGATTGCTGAGGGTCAAGAGAAATGGCTACTTGATTTGGTGCTACTTGGCACGATTTGTGACAACATGCTACTCACCGGTGAGAACCGAATATTAGGGTATTTTGGCGTGAAAGTTCTAGCCAAAACTCGTCGTCCGGGGCTAAAAGAGCTCATGCGTACAGCAAATGTGAAGCGAATTACCTCTGAATCTATTGGTTTTCAACTTGGGCCACGCCTAAATGCGGCGGGACGTCTTGAGACCGCTGAGTTATCATTAAAACTTTTGCGTACAGATGCTAATACGGAGGCCACCACCATTGCAGCAAGGCTTGAAGAATTAAACAAAAAACGTCGGTTTGAACAACGCGCTGCTACTGAAGAAATTGCTCATCGCGAACAAAAAAATGAACCAGTGATTATCGAGACTGGCAATTTTCATGAAGGAATTCTTGGTATTGTGGCTGGTCGGCTGGTTGAAGAGTATCACAAACCGGCCTTCGTGTTGACGGAGATTGACGGGGGTATTTTGAAGGGCTCCGGGCGTAGTTTCGGTGATTTTAACCTTGCGGAAGCATTAAATTCCGTTAAGGATTTGATTATTAGTGGCGGCGGCCACGCGGGTGCGGCGGGCGTCAAATTTGAACAAAAAAATCTCTTTAAATTTCGCGAAAGAATTAATGAGTATTACATGAGCCTTCACCTCGTTGAACAAGAAAATTATTTTAAAAGTCATGCCGAGCTAGAAACGGCTGATTTAGGTGATGTTTCGCTCGAACTGGTCGAGGATTTGAAGCTACTCGAACCTTTTGGCGCAGGGAATGAAGAACCGGTGATCTGCATCAAGAGCCCGGAGATTGTTGAGACTCGGCGAATGGGTGATCAAGGTCAGCATTTGAGGATTAATTTAAGAGGAAAAGACGGCAAAATCCTAAAATGTGTGGCTTTTTCTGCTCCTGAAGCGTGGTTTAATCTTGACAATAATGAGACTTACAATTTTCTGATTAAACCTGTCGAGAACGAATGGAACGGTACTCGCTCTGTTGAGGCTCGCTTAATTGATGTAGTTATGTTATAATTAGGGTATGAAGAAAGTCATTTTAAAGTGCAGATTAGATGACCGCGACGGTTTTGAGAATAAACTAAGCGAAATTGATTTGGATTTTGGTGCAATTTATTGGCAGCATGATCGGGTCTATGTGCCACGAGGTTACAAGAGGGGGCTAAATCTTCCACGCCTAGTAATGCGTACCGAGATGAAGGCGGTGGACGAGCCACCAAAGTATAGTCTGATTTTGAAACGTCATATTGAAGATTCCACCGTGGATATTGTTGAAACTACCCCTGTTGAAGACTATGCTAATACCGTAAATATTATTTTACAGCTTGGTTTTAAGCCGGTGGCGGAAGTATCTCGTCGTCGCCAAGAGTTGATGATGGGTCCTGGTACTAAGATTTATCTTGATGAAATTGATGGTCGCGATGGTGAAGCCTATGCCAAAATTGAATCTGAGATTACCGCTTCCGATTCTATTATTGGAGCTAGAGAAGACTTACGTAAAACTTTCGCTACTCTTGGCGAATATAATATTGTAGAAAGTGCCTATTTCGAATTATAATTAAATAAAAGAATATGAAAAAAACCAAAACTAAAAAACAAGAATTGAAAATCAAAGAAATAGCTGGTTTTTTATTCTGTGTTTTTTTTCCAATTTTGTTAGGTTATTTTAGTGGCGACCTCATCGTGGGGAGTTTACTGCTAATGTCTCTTTTGCTTTGCTATTATTTTGCCAGTATTGGCAAACGAGCGGGGCATATATTTGGCTTTTTGAATTCCTTGCTAATCGCTTATGTTGCCTATGAAAATCAATTATATGGCTCTCTTATTTTTAACCTTTTCATTTTTGCTCCGCTCGAAATCTATGGCTTTATTGCTTGGGGGCACAATTTAGACAGAAAAAAAGATGTTAAAATTCGAGGATTCACCCCTAAAGTTTCGGCGATGGTAGTTTCATTTTGTGTCCTTGGTAGCGCCTTACTCGGTAAAGTATTTACTTTTATTCCTGGCCAACAACTAGCCTTTTTAGACTCAACGATCAATTGTTTGGACATTTGTGGGGTGATTTTGCTCGATTTAAGATATAAAGAAAGTTGGTCTCTCAACGTTGTAAATGGTCTTATCGCTATGGCACTCTGGATTATTATCATGCAAAATGGTGGCGAAAACACTTTTATGCGTTTTGCTTCAGCCACGAGTTTTATGCTCATCAACATTTACGGTGCCATTAAATGGCACTTTAAACTCGAAAAGAAAAAGCGTTAACCCCTCGGTGGCTCACCGTCTGGCTCACCGAGTAATTTTTTTGATTTGATTTCATATCGGCGTCCATTCACTGGCGAAATATAGTAATCTTCGTTGAGTAAATTGACAAACATGGTGAGATCTTTGTCGTCCATGATAATAATTGAGCCATCGTCGTCAGTCATTAATTCTAGCTGCATTTCATCGGCGTAGTCTAGTAGCTTATCTTGTGGCATTTCTTCGGCAATATCCATCGCTTGGACTTTTTTGAGGATAGGTTTTTTATCTGCTAACAAAGCATCGAGAGTGAGGCCCTCTGCGAATGACAGTTTATACTTTTCGGTCAATTCTTTAGCTTTGGCTTCGGCGATAACTTGAGATTTGAAGTCATATTGGAAGAGATTTTCGAATTTAGCTTGGTTGAACACAATAATTGTGCCGTCTACAATGGCGACTTGGTTGTCATCTGGCATTTTCAAGGCAATTTCTGCTGAGAATGGCTCAAACGACTCACCATTAATTTCCCAAGAAGTAGCGCCTTTGAGCGCTGAAGAGGCTGGGAGTAATTTTGCGATGTAGAAGGTTTTCATGCCTTCTTCGCCAGGATAGGTAAACTTGGCGATAATACCTTTGACTTTTTTAAAGTCGTATTCGTTTTCTGAAAAATAATCAATGTCTTTGTACTCATTTTCAATTAGATGGATCAAGGTTTCGGCACGACCAACTTTAGACAGGGAAGTACGATAAATTACGTTTTCCTCGCCGTCGGCTTTTTCATATTCACGGCATTCTAGCCCCTTATCGGCTTCCTCGATGATATAATGCACGGCTTCTTGCATGAACATTGACTTTACCGCCCCAGTTAGCTTGTCGGAATACTTAATCTTATAAGGAGTGTAGTTTTTGTTAAACAAAAACAGCTCCGCCGAGACGTTGTTTTTGATTTCATCAATTTCGTTCGCCCACAGGAACACATCGAATTCTGTATTTTCCATATTTACCTCACTTATTTCTTTAATTATATCACAACCTAGTGCATATTGACAAAAATAAGCATATGTGGTATAATGGTAGTATATATACATTTGTGAAGTGCTTTATGCGCTAATTCCAATCACAAATGCCTCTGTTTTACAGAGAGGGAGGGTATATATGACGTATCGCACATTAAATGAACCGCAGACTATAACAATTAAGGACATCACTGGAACAGAGAAGGAACTTGAGGTTATTCTCGAGGATACGAGTATCGCAAATTACAAATTGATCGTTACCAACGACGAGAAGGCCACTCCGGTAGGTGTGGTAGAGAGCAGAAGGATCGTCTATTTGGGCGACCGCGTCAAGGTGAGCGGAGACTCCAGAGGCTATATTTGCCCCGGAATCCATCGGTCTGGTCTGGGTACCATAGTCGGGATCAGAAGAGATGATACTGATCACTTCTTCGAAATCCTGATGGATAATGGTGAACGTGGCACTGCAAAAGGAGCCCGTATTACCGTTATTTACTAAAGCGACCCCCCTTGGAGTTGCGCTGTTTGCGCGACACTAGCCAAGGGGCTTTTTCATGCGAAAAACAGGGAAGAATAGCATAATATAACAGGTTTTAATAAAAAATCAAGACTGTCTAGCTGATATGTGTGTTCGGTTATTACGACACTAAATTAGATTAAAATCAACAGTAAATGTTCGGTAAAATAACAGAGAAGTTTTCCACACCTGCGCAAAACACCCTAATAAAAAAGTCCAAAAAAGCTCTTGCTTTTTTTCAAAAAATATACTAAACTGAGGTTAGTGGAAACAATACACAAACACCACAGATAAAAATGCACCTTAACACCGTTTAAGACCGGCCAACTAGGAGTTTCGGCGCGCATTAAATCTTAAGCGAGATGCGTCAAAACAATCGTGCGAACCTTCTTTAAACACACCTCCCAATAAAACTCTATATGACCAATAGGTCTTTAAACACAATAAGTCTCTCAACGGCTGCGATTATATGATTAGCTTCGCGCTGGTACAATCGTGGTAGATTAATTGTGTTCATCAAACAAAAATCAAAGCAGAAACAAAAACGCTGAAGTTTCTAGTTGATCGGTCTTAAACATTGTATAATTAGGTCATGAAGAATCAACATGTCCCAGTTTTACTATCAGAAGTTTTAGCGTCACTTCGGCCACAGCCAAACGAATCGTATTTAGATTTGACGGCGGGTTACGGAGGTCACGCTAGTTCAATTTTGGATGTAACACTGAATTATAAGGATTCGGTTTTGGTTGATCGCGATGAATTTGCCGTGGAGAACTTAAAAAACAAATTCAAAGAAGTCACCATCTTAAATACCAATTTTTACGACGCAGTGCTACAGTTGATTGAGTGTGGAAAGACTTTCGATATAATTCTCGCGGATTTTGGGGTTTCTTCACCGCAACTGGATAATGACGAGCGTGGTTTTTCCTATCATCACGACGGACCTCTAGATATGCGGATGGATCGACGGCAGTCTTTGACTGCGGAAACGATAGTGAATCGCTATAGTGAGCGAGATTTGGCGGAGATTTTCGTGAAATACGGGGAAGAAAAGCCCGGTCGAGCGAAAATGCTAGCTAGAGAAATCGTGACGCATCGCCCGATTAAGACTACTAAACAACTCGCCGATCTCATCTTATCAAAATCTAGATACAGCCGTACTCACCCCGCTGCACCAGTTTTCCAGGCCATTAGAATAGTAGTGAATGATGAACTAGGAGAAATTGCAAAAACTCTCCCGCTACTTCCGAAGCTATTAAACAAAAATGGTCGAGTCGGTATCATCACCTTCCATAGTCTCGAAGACAGACTGGTCAAAGATTATTTCAAAGAGGCCACGTCTCATGGCGAAGAGTCAGAATTTACCCTAAATACCAAAAAACCGATTGTGGCAGGACCTAATGAGTTAGTTATCAACCTGCGTGCCCGGAGTGCGAAACTGCGAGTGGCAACGCGGAATTGATAAAAACAAACAAATAAACATAAAAAGGAGGCAAAATGCCTAAACAAATCGTAGTTGCGAACAAATCTCGCAAGCAAACCATCAAGGTTAACTTTCGTTAACTGACTTGGCGCCTTTTTGACGCCAAGATATGGACCTTTATGGTCCGCCAAAAATAGAGTTTCACATTGTGTAGAGTGTGAAGTGTATGACCTTCCCGGGCTCAGTTTCTGTAGGTTACTTGTAGCTCTGCTTACAGAAACCCCCGGACTAAGGACTAAAAAATAAACATAAACATAGCGAGGAAAATTTTAAACATGATCAGTCAAACATACGTGAGTAGAAGGGAAGCGAGTCTTGGTTTTGTCCGTAATCGCAATATTGTCCGCCACTCCAAAAGAAGCTTAGGTTCTATTTCGCAAATCGTGATTGTAGGTATGTTGACTTTGGTTTTTGGATTGATTTATGTAGTGGAGGGAACGAAGGCTACCAGTTTTGATTACACCATTTCGGCCGTAGAGTCTGAGATTACTGAAATGACCGTTAAGAGAGATGATCTGGCTGTAGAAAAAGCTCGTCTGACTTCGATAGCTGCGGCCAAAAACAGCACTGTGGCTGCGAATATGCAAGATGCCACGGTGACTGGCTATGCCACTGAATAGTCAAATAATGATATAATATACTTATGCCAAATCAGTCGCGCATCAAAATTTTGAAGTATCTGACTTTTGCCACTTTGGCGATTATTACGGTGCGACTGTTTTTTATTCAAATCGTTGAACATGATGCTTGGGTAGCCAAAGCGGTTAATCAGCATACTTTACTTGAAACTATCACGGCTAAACGGGGCGAAATCTATATGATGGATGGCGACCAACCGGTGCCGGTGGTTTTGAATCAGACAGTTTATCAAGTGATTATTGACCCAGCGGTGACTGATAAAGAAAGAATCAAGGCCGCCCTAGAAAAACACGCTAAAGAATATATTACTGCTGATTTAGATGAAGTATATAATATTGAAGGTCTTAGATATTATATTGTGGCTAAAAACGTGCCATATTCTATTGCGGTAAAAATTGCCGAAGAAGGTGTAGGTAGCGTTTGGTTAAAGGAAGGGAATCATCGGGTTTATCCGGAAGGCGAAATGGGCTCTACTCTTCTTGGTTTTGTGAATGCGGATGGACTTGGCCAATATGGGGTTGAGGGCTCGCTAAATAAAATACTAGCTGGCAAAGAAGGGCTTCTTAAAACCACGGCCGATGTTAATAAGGTGGCACTTTCAATTGGTAAAGACAACGTTAAAATCCCGGCTGAGGATGGGAAAGATATAGTTCTGAGTGTTGATCGTAACCTTGAAAAAGAGGCGGAGGAAATCGCTAAGAGACATCTTGGTGATTCGGTGGCGGCTAACGCGGCAATTTTGATAATGAATCCAAATAGTGGTGAGGTTGTGGCGATGACTAGCCTGCCAGGTTATGACCCAGGAAACTACGGGCACGTGAAGGATGCTTCGATTTACATTAACCAAGTTACGGAAGTGCCATACGAGCCGGCCTCTATCTGTAAGAATTTTGTTTTTTCGGCGGCGATTAATGAAGGCAAAATGACGGCTGACACAACTTATTTTAATGAACCATACGTCGTGGTTGATGGGATTAAAATATGGAATGCTGAGCAACGTGCCAGATTGAATAACCACACGTTGACAATGAGAGATGGTCTTTATTGGTCGCTTAACGCGGCTTCTATCCATGCGCTGAAGTTACTTGGTGACAATCCGGATTCGATTAATGCCACGGGCAGAGAGAGAATGTATAGCTATTACTATAATAAGTTTCGTTTAGGACAAGTAACTGGTATTGAATTGATTGAGGCAGAAGGTAATATTTGGGATCCGCACGCCGAAATATATGGCCTTGATGCGGCTTATGCGAATATGACATTTGGCCAGAACTTAGGTATTACGATGATTCAAACTGCTACGGCGTTCTCGGCGGTAGTGAATGGCGGATATTGGCGAACGCCTTCGATTGTGAAGGGAACGCTTGAAAATAATGCCATAGTGCCGCTGGAGAATCGGGAAACTGTGAATGATCAAATCTTGTCTGCGGAAACGAGCGCGATGATGCGTGAAATGTTGATAAATAACCGAAGCTGGCGTTATGATCCGGCTGGCTATGATATAGGGGGTAAGTCCGGTACTGCACAGGTAGTGATTAATGGTTCCTATGACAATGAAATGGAGAATTTGGTTGGTTCGTACGCTGGTTTTGTTGGGAAGCAGGGTGAACTTCCAGAATATGTGATTATGGTCAAGATGTGGGGGGAAGGTCAAGCAGTGAGTAGCGGTGATGCGATGGAGCTCTTTGAGTCGTTAGCCTCTTTCGTGATTGATTACTACAAAATAAAACCAAAAGCGTAGTATAATATGTATATGAATACGAATATTAATGATGAAATGTTTTATGGCCTACTTTTAGCTCTGGCTGGCTTTCTTTTATCCATGATGTTGACGCCAATTTATACACATTTTGCGTATAAGTATAAGTTTTGGAAAAAACAGAAAAAAACGACTGTAGACGGGCAAGCATTGCCAATTATGACTAAGCTACATGCACATAAATTCAAACGTGTTTTCCCGACGATGGCGGGGCTAATCGGAGTGATAGCGGTGACACTCGTAACATGGATTTTTAACCTTGATCGTGGGCAAACTTGGTTGCCACTAGTTGGATTCCTAGGCGGTTCGTTTGTGGGTGTGGTAGATGACGTAATTAATATATTTGGTAGTGGACGTGGTGCGGCAGGTTTGCGTGGGCCAGTTAAATTTTTCCTAATTTCTGTGGTTGGGCTGGTGCTTGGTTGGTTCTTTGCGGTCAAACTTGGTTGGACGAGTATCCTAGTACCATTTGTCGGGAATATTGAAATCGGTATAGTGGGCATGATTTTAGTGTTTGCTTTTGCCGTGGTGGCTACGTCAAATGCGGTGAATATTACCGATGGTCTTGATGGACTTTCTGGTGGTCTTGCGATGCTGGCTTATGGTGCCTTTGGCATTATCGCTCTATTTCAGGGCAACATGTTGTTATTTGGTTTTTGTATGACGGTGGTGGGTTGGTTACTTTCGTATATTTGGTTTAACGTGCCACCGGCTCGTTTTATGATGGGTGATACTGGTTCTTTTGCACTAGGCGCTGGCCTCGGAGTAGTAGCAATGATGACTAATTCTTTCTTGCTATTACCGATTATTGGTTTGATGTTTGTAATTGAAACTGGCTCCAGTCTGATTCAGTTAATGAGTAAGAAGTTCTTCCACCGCAAAATTTTTATTTCCGCGCCGCTGCATCATCATCTAGAAGCATTAGGATGGGGTGAAGCTAAAATTGTGATGCGCTTTTGGATTATTGCTGGTGTGTTTGCGATTATAGGAATCTTTATCGCTGCCGTTGGGGGTGCCATTTGAGAAAACATAAAGCCGATCTAGTAATTCTATTTACTACGCTTGGTTTGATGTCACTAGGCTTGATTGTAATTTATGCTATCGGTCCGATGCGTGCTAATGTGCTTAATTCTGCCTATGGCACAAATTATGGAGCGAATGATTTTTTCTTAGGGCAATTACGTTCAGTAATTCTATCTTTGGTGGCTTTTTTTCTAGCATTTAAAGTTATTCCATATAAATATATTCGAAAATTTGCTAAGCCAATCATGATTGTGGCGCTTTTGTTGTCTGGGTTACTGTGGATTCTGGCGATGTCGGGTTCTTCGCTAGCTAGATGTGAGCTTGGTGAATGTCGGTGGTATAATTTTGGACCAGTGAGTTTTCAGCCGGCAGAGTTTTTAAAACTGGCGTTAGTGATTTATTTAGCTGATTTTTTGGCTCGCAAAAGGGAGGCCAAGGAAGTCGGTAAATGGAAAGAGTTTTGGTTGCCACTTTTAATTGTCTGTGGGCTGTCGTTAGGTTTAGTAGTGGTGGCGCAGGGTGACCTTGGTACGGGCGTAGCGCTGGTGGCGATTGTTTTTGGTACGCTTTTAGTGTCAGGGCTTTCATTAAAACAATATATTGTTCTTCTTTTGGCAGTTATAGTGGTGGCCGTGGGAGCCATTGCGACATCTAGCCACCGGATGCAGCGGATTAATGCGTGGCTTGATACTATTTCTGGGGCTGAGGTGACGGACTCAACATACCATATTGAAAATGCAATGCTAGCCATTGGCACGGGCGGGTTCTTTGGTGTGGGGATTGGCAATTCTGTACAGGCAACAGGTTATCTTCCGGAATCGATTAACGACTCTGTTTTTGCGATTATGGGTGAAACGTTCGGTTTTGTCGGACTATTCTTGATTGTAGCGGTGTTTGGGGCCATGCTATTTCGGATGCTCAAAGTTTGTGAACATACTGAAGCTAGCGATGAGAGACTATTGATTATCGGCGTGTTTTCTTGGACCCTTGCGCAAGTGGCGGTCAATATTATGGCGATGACTGGTCTAGTGCCGGTGACCGGGATTACGCTGCCGCTACTTTCTTATGGTGGGACAAGCATGATCTTTATCTCGTTTGCAATTGGGCTCGTTTTACAACTTTCATGCTATACTAGTAGAGAGGTAATCAAAAATGAAAGTGCTAGTAGTCGGCGGGGGATCCGGGGGCCACATCACACCAGCCGTCGCCGTAATTCGTGAGATTTTGGACTTAAGACCGCGTACCACGGTTGAATTTTGGACAGATTTTAAGTACTACAAAAATGTAACTAAACTCACTACTGAACTCGGGGTATCGACACACATTCATGTGCATCGGATTCCAGCGGGGAAGTTTCATCGTTATGCTGGTTGGAAGTTAAGTGATTATTTTAAACACTTTGATGTGACTTTGAGGGATATTATTTTTGGTAATATACTTGGTTTTTTGGGTTTTGTGGCGGGTATTTTTGTAAGTTTCTTTAGGCTTTTACCACGCAAAACTCGTCCAGACATTATTTTTCTGAAAGGTGGATTTGTTGGTTTGCCGGTTGGCACGATTGCAAAGCTATTTAGAATACCATATATCATCCACGAATCGGATGCAGTGGCTGGTCTAGCTAATCGTATTCTAATGAAGAAGGCAAGAAAGGTGGCTTTTGGGATTCCGCCGTCTGACGAAGTTTTAGAAAAACATCCGAATTATGTTTGGACTGGTATTCCGGTTGGCCCGGAATATAAGGCGGTGTCTTTAACAAGGGAAGAGTCTCTGAAAAAAGCCTTTTCTTTTAATACCGAGAAACCACTGGTAGTGATTACGGGCGGTTCGCAGGGGTCTGAAAACCTTAACGAAGCTACTCGGGTAATTTTGCCGGAACTTTTAAAAGTCGCTTCAGTTGGTTTGGTGGCTGGACGTAAACACTATGAAGATATGGTGGATTTAAAACAATACGAAAATTGGGACCATGCAAGCTTAGAATCCAACTTTAGAATGTGGGAATTCAATACTGCGATGCATGAACTGATGGGTGCTGCTGATGTGGTGATTTCGCGGGCGGGAGCGACAACTATCGCAGAGCTAGCCGCCCTTAAAAAAGCTGTTATATTGGTACCATTTGAGCGTTTGCCGGGTAGTCATCAAGTGCGTAATGCCGAACGATTGAAAGCTGCTAACGCTGTGGAAGTAATCTATGATTCTAAAATGATGCAGAATCCGGCGGATTTGTTGGAGCTGATCCAACACTTACTGAGGTCTCCGCGCCTTAGAGCTGATATGGCTGATGCTTTACATAAAGAAGCTCGGGCTGATGCGGCGCGTCGCCTAGCCGAGATTATTATTGGAGAGGTTAGTTAATCCATTATGGTGGGCTTAAAGTCTGGTCGGACAATTGGCGAGAAGAGGGAAAAACTCGAAACTGCTTCTGAGCGAGCGGCTACGCACAAAAAAAATAAACGTCAGAAAATCACGCGGATTACGCTGACCACGGTCGGTTTCGTGGCGATGATAGTGATTATTGTAATGGTGATTTTGTCGTTTCTTAATAATGAGCAGGGTAATGGTGATTCGGACACGATTGTGGTTCCGTATACGCCGACGATTGAGATTATTGATGAAGCTGCCTCTGCTACGGGCGGACACCTCACTAGCCGGATGAAGGAATATATCGGGCAAGTGGAAGTGGATCTTCGTGAGCTTGGTTATGCGCCGGTTAAAGCGGTAATTCCGAGTAGTGGTATTCGGGAAGTGGATTTTTATCTAGACGGTTATACTGGTTACATTAAGATGATAACAGATCGGGGAGCTGGAGTGTCAGCTGAGGATACTGACCGGATGATTCGATATCTTACAAGTATTGGTGTATCTGATTTTCAATATATAGATGTACGTATCGAAAGACGGGCTTATTGGCGGTAGAACAGGGAATTGTTCGGTTTTTGTTCTACCTATCATTCTCTTCTCTTCTGTTCGGTTTTTGTTCGGATTTTGAAAACTTTTTGATCAAAAATTAACAGGAAATTATGGAAAAAACAGGGAAAAAAGTAAAATAGGGAAATAAAACGGGGAAATGTCAAATCCACAAAAATCCGGGCAAATCAGGCAAAAGTGGGCGAAGGTGGGCCGTAAATACTATTTTATGAATTGTTTCACGGCGCGCCAGGATTTTTAAAAATATTTCAGGCAGATTTTCACCTATATTACCAGTATAGGATTCAAATCTGTGAAATATTTTTTAAACTCTTGGGCTTGTTCAAGATTCATAAAATAGTATTTCATGGCCCACGATTCCCCTTCTTTTAGACAGAATTGTAGGGATCATGGGGATAAGGGCTTATGGTTAGACGTATGTTGAATCGGCTTTTCGATCTATCTTTAATGTCTTAAAATATGCATTGTACGACATTAGACCTATGTTGAAAAGCCGATTGACTTTACGTCTAGTTTTCCATCAAAATCCTTTAGGTCCTCAGGCTTGTTAAATTTTGTTTAATTCTCTTCTATTTCTTTTCGTGTCGGATGGCTAAGAATCCGTCAACCGAGTTATCTTTCTCTGCATAGTGATCTGGGCGATTAACAGGGGTGGACAGGGAAACTGACACGTGTGACGGGGTGATTTCGACCGCTGATTTCTCTTGGTATTCTACCTCTGGTTTAACAGGGGAGGAAACAGGGGTGGGAACTGAGGTGGGAACTGTGTTTTTCCCTGCTTTCTTTTTCCCTTTTTTCTCGGAACGTGGTTGATTATTCTTCTCTGCTGCGAGTTTAGCTAAATCTTTGAGCCCAGGCTTTTCTTTACCTTCAGCGGCATTTGGGCTAAGATTCTGTTTACGGAATTCGGCTTGTGGAGAGCTCGGACGTTTTAAGTTCGGTTTTTGTTCGGTCTTAAATACAGTGGTATTAGTTGGCATGGTAGGGGATTCTTTGACAGTAGTGCGAGCGATTGGCGCAAAGACCACCTCTTCTTGACGGCCAGAATCGGATAATTCCTTTTTGTAGCGCTCGGATTGTTCGATGGTTTCCCTAATTTCATTTTCTACTTCGCTTCTTGGACGAGCGTAATTTTTCCTAGAGTTTTCAATAATGGCTTCAAAATTATCTGCTGGCGAGTCTGGAATTGATAAGGTAGTGGCTGAGAAGGCTGGCACTTTTTCACCGCCAATAATCATCGAAATGACGAAGTGGCGGTTGTTGAGTTGTAGTAAGTCGGATTCTTCAAAGGTTGGTTCAAATTGCTTGACTAAGACTGGCGCATCATCAGCTGAAACGCGGAATGAAATAGTAGTACCGACGTTGCCAAACACGGCATCACGCACCGATTCGGTCATTTGAGCGACGTATTGGTTGGCTACGGTCAAATTCAGGCCGTATTTACGAGCTTCTGATAAGATTACAGCAAACGAATCCGTAGCGAAGTTTTGGAACTCATCAACGTACAAATAGAACGGACGACGATCTTTGACGTCTGGAATGTCTGAACGTGACATAGCGGCGAGTTGGACTTTGGTGACTAAGAAGGCACCAAGAATTCCGGCGTTGTCTTCGCCGATAAGGCCTTTCGAGAGGTTCACAACTAGGATTTTACCTTCATCCATAATTTTGCGAATATCAAAGGAAGACTTGGCTTGACCGATAATATTACGAATGATTGGATTGGCCGTGAAAGCACCAACCTTGTTCAAAACTGGAGCGATGGATTCATTGACTTGTTTATCGTTCCATTGACCAAATTCATGTTTCCAGAATTGAAGCACGGTTACGTCGTGACAGTATTCCAAGGTCTCTTTTCTAAAGTCTTTATCCGTGAGCATACGAGAGATATCGAGGAGTGTAGTTTCTGGACGATCAAGCAATGCTAGAAGGGTATAACGCAAGATATGCTCAAGTCGTGGACCCCAAGAATCGCCGAACATTCTTTTTAGAACGCCGATTACTTCTGAACAGACATTAGGCTTTTTGGCTGGATCGGAGACTTCGAGCGGGTTAAAGGCAATTGGATAGGCCGTATCCGCTGGATTGAAGTAGACGACGTCTTTAACACGGGATTCTGGAATAAATTTGAGGTTGTCAATGGCAAAATCTCCGTGTGGATCAATAATACAATAACCTTGGTTATAGAAAATATCCGAGAGCGCCAGAAGTTCGAGCATACCACTCTTCCCTGCGCCGGTTTGGCCAATTATATAAATATGGCGTGAACGATCGCGGCGGAGCAGACCAAATTGATGGTTGATGCCACGGAAATTTGTTAAACCAAAGGCTGAGATGTTTTCGTCGTTTGCGATTTCGCCGGTTAGGACTGGAAGTTTGGCTGGCGGTTCGGCAGTTTTTGATGAAGCCCACACAATATTTGGCGTCTCAACTGACGTGTGTGGTAAGTGGTAGACCGAGGCTAATTCGGAAATATTAAGGATAAAACCACGGTCAGCAAATTCACGCATTTTGTAGGTGGAAAGTGCATCACGGTTGAAGGTGCCGCCGACTTGTTTAAAACCATTTAGGTTGGTTGAGTTAAACTGTTTGAATGAACCAACTAAAGCTTGCATATTTAGTTTGGCATCTACATCACTGTGACCGAGATAGGCCAAGCGAATTTTAACTTCATAACCAAGTTTGGTGGCCTTTTCTTCAGCTTTGCTAATTTGGGTTTTGGCGCGCTCGGATAGTTCTACTTTGGTTTCTGATGTAGTACCCCCTGCTGGTGGTCTAAACAAAGCTAAAAAGATTTCTGCGACATAAGTCCAATCAAAATTAGTACCAAACCAGAATTTGCCACCCGATTTAACACGACGAACCCAGCGGTCAGTAGTGTTTTTGTGCCAATCATCTGGGATTGGTCGCGTTAGAATTTGAATCCACATCTCCTCAGTTTGTTCAGGACTGAGTTTAGCTAAAGTCCCGGTGATACCAGCAAGTGGATCTACTTCAAAAGTATCAAAGGTCTTGATTGGCAAAACTTCGTTATCAATCAAACCGAGTTCTGCCGTGTAGCTGACAGTGTATTTTACGCGGTCATCTACGTAATCTTCGTTCATTTTGTAGATTTGCACAGTCGGATATTGTGAATAAATCTGCCCTTCCACAAAACTTTGCAAGACTTTTGGTACCCAGACATAAAATCTAATTTGTCCCGAAGTAGAAACAATTTCAAATGATAAATGTTCTTGCACGCCACCGGAATTTCGAAGCTCATTTTTATCGCGTAAAATACCATGAAGGGAGGCAAATAGTTGTTCGGCGGCTAGCTCCTTTTTGTCGTTGGTGCGAGGAATTTCTAGCATCAAAAGTACGGAGTCAACATTTAATATTTTCAGTTTGTTGATTTTTTTATAATTACGATAAGTAAAATAGGCTAGTACACCCACCACTGGTATCCAGAAAATCGGCATTAGAATAAAATGTATGACTGCGTCCATGAAGTAATTATATCACAAATTACGCTAATGTATAAGAGTTCTTGTCGACTTTTTTGAACAATTTCTTATTTTGCAAATTCAAAAGAATGGTTGTCTCTTTAACTTTGCGAGTTTTTAAGACTTGTTTGACAATTTCTTCGCGGGTCATTGGTTTTTCGGCTTTTTCGAGAATAGAGGTAATGATCTCGGAAATAGTTCCCTTCTTATAGCCCCAGGATGAAAGCGCATAAATACCACGGCCGATTAAAACAAAGCGTGAATCTTTGATTAATTCGTTATGAATAGCTTGCACAGTCACGTTTTTGCGCTTGAAATTCGAGTCTTTAATCTCCTTAGCGATATCCGAGAAGTGCATCGGCTCTTTCTTAGCTTCGAGAATCACAAAAATCTTGTCACGGATGTTTTTCGGGTTGACCATCGGCCATTTAGTGAGGCCCCAGACACCATTTAGGGTAGCTAACAGCTTAGAAATTGACGCGATAGCTTTAATATGGTCAGGATGCTCATAATTTAATTGATTGTCAAGCTCGTCAATCGTCATCGGTGCTTTATTCTCACGAATGAGTTTTACTATCTCATCTACACGGCCACGGATAGTCTTTTCATCGCCATATTCGGCAATACCGACGGCGGCATTATACTTGTCGTTCTCTTCTACAACGGTCAAATTCTTCGCAAAAGTAGCAATAAAATAAATACCGGTTCGTTCAGAAGCGGTGGAAGTATGTCCATAGATTTTATCAGCGAGATCAGATAATTTAGCCACTCGCCCCATTTCAGTAAGATTGCGGACCAGAATCTTTTCAGCGGCGGCGAGTTCAGGGATTTCATTTTCTTCTGCGGAAATTTGAAGACGAATGAGAATGGCTTTTTCGAGCTGTCTTACACGTTCGCGCGTAATCGACAACATTTCTCCAATCTGTTCAAGTGTTTCTTTGCTGCCGGAGAGCCCAAAACGTCGCGAAATGATTTCTTTTTCGCGGTCTTGTTCGATTATTTTGAGGCTGCCGGAGATTGCATTTTTGAGGATTTCCGCATTTTGGTCCATCAGTATTTTTCCTTTTCCAACCCTGTTAGTATTGTTAATTATGCTTATAATACCATAGTTTTACTAAATTGTCAACTACGATTTTCTTTATTTTCCTATACTATTGTAGCACATTTTTTACAATTCTGAAAAAAAATTATAAAAATTGTAAACGCTTATCTTTATAGCTCAAAATACCCCTGTTAAACTTGACTTTTTAAAGCTGTTGTGCTATAATAATAAGATAGATTATTTCTTTTTAATAGATTTCTTCTTACCACGAGTGCCGCGTCTGGTTTTTCGTGTAGTTTTTGGTTTGTCTTCGAGCATTTTTTTGGCTTGCTCTAAGGTAATGGTCTTTGGATCAACATCTTTTGGCACTTTGGCGTTATTGCGACGTCCTGGGCCTTTGATATATGGTCCGTAGGCGCCATTAACAATCTGAATTTCGCCCCAGTCGGCAATCATAGAATCAACTTTTTTCTTGTACAAAGGCAAAACATCTTCTAACGTTACGGTGTAAGGGTCGAAATCTTTCATCGGGATATTATACTTGCCGCCCTTCAAATATGGTCCAAATGGTCCATTGGCGGCGATTAGTTCTGCGCCATCCGGTGCTTTGCCGAGTGTTCTTGGCAAGGTTGGTAGAGCTAATTGTTTTAAGGCTTGCTCTAAGGTCACAGTTTTAACGGATTTTCGCTTCGGCAAAGGCGCGAAACGTGGTTTTTCGCCGGCATTTTTCTCGTTGTCGCCGAGCTGGATGAAGCCGCCACTCTTGCCGACTTTAGCATAAATTGGTTTGCCGGTTTCTGGATCGTGGCCGAGCAGACGAGCGTTATTGTAGCGTTCTACTCCTTGAGCAATTAGCACAGTATCGCGGAATGGTCCGTAGAAATCGCGGAGCATCTTGACGCGCTCTAGTTTCGCTTCGGCTACTAAATCGAGATCTTTTTCGATGTTGGCGGTGAATTTGTAGTCCACGATATTTTTGAAATTGTCGGTCAAAAAGCCGGCGACGAGTTCGCCAATCGGCGTTGGTACGAGTTTTCCTTTGTTAGCGCCGAACTTCTCTTTAATCCGTAATTCCTCGAGCGAGCCGTTTTTAGCTACTAACTCAACTATCTCGCGTTCTTCACCTTCCGATTCGCCCTTAATCACGTAGCCGCGGGCTTGGATGGCGGTCATGATTGTGGCGTAAGTGGATGGACGGCCGATACCGAGTTCCTCGAGTTTTTTGACCAACGAACCTTCGGTGTATCTTACTGGTGGTTTGGCAAAGGTCTGCTTGGCGGTGAGTTCTAGACAACTTACCTTGTCGTCCTTAGAGACTTTCGGAAGCTCGAAATCCTTACTTTTGCCATAGACTTTCAAGAAACCGTCAAATACCACTACTTCGCCTTTAGCCACAAAGTCGTGACTTAGGTTGATAGTGGTCTTTGCTACACGGGCATTGGCCATTTGCGTAGCCAAAGTACGGGCCCAAATTAATTGATACAATTTCTTTTCATATTCGTTTTTGCCGGCGGTAGTTCTTGAAATACTGGTCGGACGAATTGCCTCATGTGCTTCTTGTGCCGAGGCGTCTTTGGTCTTAAAATGACGGGTTTTTAAATATTTATCGCCGAATTGCTCTTTAATATAGGCAGCCATCGCTCCTACAGCTTGCGAAGACAGATTCAAAGAATCGGTTCGGTGGTAAGTAATCATACCAGCTTGGTAAAGGCCTTGGGCAGCCGTCATGGTAGTTCGAGACGAGAAACCGAGCTTGGCGTTGGCTTCAATTTGTAGAGCGGCCGTAGTAAATGGCACAGGGTTAGGCTTCAATCCCTCGGTTTCCTCGATGTTATCAACTTTAAACTCTGCCGGAATTAGCTTTTCTAAAAGTTTCCTTGCTTCTTCTTCGGTATTCGGTTGTTTCCCTTCTAAATTGGCAGTAAACTCTGCATCTTTAGAAAACTTTCCTGAAACTTTAAAATTAAACTTAGTATCAAATTTTTCAATTTCCTTTTCGCGTTCGACGATTAGACGCAATGCCGGCGATTGAACGCGCCCGGCCGAGATGGCGCCTGGCACTTTTTTGCGTACCATATCTGACAAATCGTAGCCGACTAGCATATCTAAGGTTTGACGTGCCTGTTGTGAGGACACCATGTCCATATCTACTACGCGTGGATTTTTAATTGCCGCGTCCAGAGCTGGTTTAGTAATCTCATGAAAAGTAATCCGTGCCGTGTTTTTAGGAAGCCCTAAAACTTCGCACAAATGCCACGAAATTGATTCTCCTTCACGGTCTTCATCGGTTGCGAGCCAGATTTTGTCGGCTTTTTTGGCCTCTTTTTTAAGCTCGCTGATAATTTTTGTATGGTCCGGATCAATTTCGTAAGTCACGTCAAAAGTCGACTTATTCACTTTTGTATCCTTGCGAATATGACCGACCGACGCCAATACTTTAAAATCAGCTCCGAGATATTTCTCGATGGTTTGGGCCTTTGCTGGGCTCTCTACGATTACTAAATTTTTTGCCATAATATTATCATAGCACACCTAGTCAAGCACATTATATCAAGAATTACTGTTTCTCGACTTTAGTGACATAAAACACTTCGCAGGCGCCATTGCCAAAATCTTCGCGTGACAAACTTGAGTCTAGAATAATCCCGTTGTATTCTACTTGGACAAGATAACCAGTCAGCCTGACTACGTCATCAATCCCGAGGCCAAAAATTTGGTTTCTGATCTCTGGCGTGCTCGGAATGATGTGATTATTGGAAAATTCGTGCAAGGCATACATGGTGTTCCCTAACCCACCACGGACTCTTGCGGCATCCAGGTCCTCAATATCCATGCCGTGGATTTTTGGTTTACAATTGCGTTCCCCTTGTGAAAATTCGGCGTCGCGTCTCTGGTAGGTTTCTACTAGATCACCCCAAATCAGACAGACATCGCGAGGGACGAGAGTATCATAAGCTCCAAACCCCCAGTAATCTCGTACACTGACCACTATCCCGGTAATGTCATAATATGCTCGGTAAGTAATACTAATTGCTCTCCCTTTATACTCACCAGTTTTTGTGATGTTGTTAAAATTTATTTGTACTGGCTCGCTATTGAGCGAAGAATATGAAGTATCATAATAGTTTGGCACATTATCAAGAGAAAGGTTGTTTTGGAAATAAAACCGCCAACTGATGTATACAATCGCTGGGACCGATAATATAGCTAGGAATATGATTAAGAAAAATGGTGCGCCAGCGAATTTTTTCTTAGGAGGGTTCATTTTGATTTCTTTTGGTACCGTTAGCGCGACAACCCGTTTATTATATTCTATTCCGGTGATTTTACCTTCTCTAAATAGCTTATCGAGCTCTGCCTTGGCGGCCGCAATACGGGCTTTTTCCTCTTCGGGGCTTTCTAATCTTGTCGTTTTTCCGTCGACAATCAATAAACGCTCAGAATCCTGATTATTATTCATAAGCTCATTATAGCACGAAAATTTTACCACCAAAAAACCCTCAGGTAAGGGTGGGCATCACCTGAGGGTATTTTGGCCCTCTAACTCTTCACTACTATACCGGGTGAACCCCGGAAGCGCAACCCACCTCACACAATATTGGGGCCCGCCGGTTAGAGGGATTGCTATGCCTTCGAAGTGGACCTTTCAAAGTGGAGGTAATACTTATAACAATAAACCATGAAGAAATTTATTGTGCGAAAGGGTTTCAAAAGCACGCAATTTCTGCTAAACTTAAATAAGTATAGCTGAAATTATAACTTATTTAGGTGCGGTGTAGAACGCTTTTTTGCGTCCTAACTGCTATCATTATATCACACAGGAGAAAATATGTCAATACTTTTTTCATACTTTTTTGAAAAAATCAACCAAATCTCACCTCTAGAGCGCGATTTTACAGAGGTGTTAGACTCTATTGCGCTTAAGCCTAAAATATTGTATTTTTATGGTAAAATACCGGAAAATGTGTCGAAAAAACGTCCTAAAACTGTCGCGGTTGTGGGCTCTAGGCATAATACTAAATATGGCGAAGAGATAGCCTATAAGCTCGCTTATGAGCTGGCTAGGCATAATGTTATCGTGATCTCTGGTCTGGCTTATGGGATTGATTCAATTGGCCACCGAGGGTGTTTGGATGGGGGCGGGATCACGGTGGCGGTGCTGGGAACACCGATTGATCAGATTTATCCTAGAAATCATAGAAAGCTTGCCGAAGAGATTCTTGCCAAAGATGGCGCAATTATGTCGGAATATGGTCCAGGGACTAAGGTTTTTATGAGAACTAGCTTCCTCGAGCGCAATCGCTTAATTGCAGGTCTATCTGATATCGTCGTGGTAGTTGAGGCGGCCGAGAAATCTGGCTCTCTAAACACTGCTACGCACGCTATTGAACAAGGTAAGACTGTTTTTGCAGTGCCGGGTAATATCACTAATCCTTATTCTCAGGGGTGCAATAAGCTGATTAAACAGGGTGCTGTTCCCTATACCGAACCGGACGATGTTTTGCGCGAATTATTTCCTGAGGAGTATTATAAGAAGCAAAAACGCCTAAAAAAGTCGCACCTTGTCGGTGATACCGATGTGGAGACTCTGATTCTCCAGGCTATTGCATCTGGTCTTAGAAAAGGCGAAGAGATTATGCAGGCCACTAACCTTCCACCAGAGGTTTTCAACCAGACCGTCACACTTCTTGAGATTAAAGGTCGCCTGCGTGCTCTTGGTATGAACGCTTGGAGTCTTAGCTAAGGAATTCGTCGATTTTATCGGCGACTTCGCGCAAAATACCTGGCAATTTGGCTTTTTCTTCAGGGGTGAAGCGTGAGAGTACAAAATCTACATCTCCCATTTGCCGACGCAGAGCGTCATTTCCGGTGCCAATTCGGATTCGTGGATACTCTGATGAATTCAAAGAAGCGTCGATAGATTTAAGGCCGTTATTCCCTCCGGCGGCGCCAGAGGTGCGAGCACGTACCTTGCCATATTCTAGGTCGAAATTATCACAAATTACCAGTATATCTGACAAATTAATCTTATAATACCGTACAAATTCCGCCACGGCGTGTCCGGAATCATTATAAAAGTCTTGTGGCTTTACAAAAAACACATCGCTTTTTCTTGCGCATATTGCGCCGAAACGTGGTTTAGCATCCCAAGAAAGACCATGTAGTTTGAAATAAAAATCTAGCGCTAAAAATCCCGCGTTGTGCCGCGTGAAATTATACCGTCCCCCTGGATTTCCTAAACCAACAACTAGTTTCATAAGCATATTATACCATAAAAATAACCCCCGCGAAAGTCGCGGGGGCTCAGGAGGAACTTGCCTTCGCAATGGCAACGAAAGGCAAGAGTGTAAATTAAGGTTCTTTTTTGGTGTGGGCATCTTTTTGCCGAGTAGCGACAATCTTCACTAACGGATGGCGAATGATTTCTTCCTCGGTAAAGCATACCTGTGCCACCATCGGGTTGTCATAGAGTAGTCGCGATGCGTAGACTAGACCGTTGTTGGTGCGGTCAAGATACGGGGCGTGAATCTGCTCGATATCACCGGTGAGGATGATTTTACCATCGGTACCTAGGCGCTTAATCAGCGTATCGGCTTGTGAGACGTTTTGGTCTTGGAACTCGTCATAAATGGCCAGTTCGTAGGCGAAGTCGCGACCACGGGCGTTTTCGATTGGGATACTAGAAAACCAGTTTTCCCAGATTAAATCGACGCGGTCTTTGAGCTTCGACTTGATTGAACGCCTGTCTTTGGCCTCTTCGTCTTGGCCGTTTTCGCAACTACACTTTTTCGAAGCACCCTTGTTTTCGGCAGCTTTGACTTCCTGACCGAACTTTTTCAGGGCTTCGAGCTCCTTTTTCAGCTTGGAATCGCTGATGAGTAGGTAGTTTCTGAGAGCGTTTTTGAGTGGTTGCACTTCGGGGTCCATTTTTTCACCAAGGTCTCCAGGTAGAGCGCCAATTTTGCTCTGGCTTTCACACGGAATCACCGTAACACCGATGAAATCACCGTCTTTGCAGGCGTTATAGCCATAGACGGTGGCCATGAAGGTTTTACCACAACCGGCCGGGCCAGTGCAGATAATGGCTGAAAAATCAGGATTCATGAGCGCCTCTGCATAGATAGCCTGACCAGGGTTGCGCGGTTGTACCGGGAAGCTACTAGCGTACTTTAAGGTAACAATAGCATCTTCCTCTGCATCATAACGTCCGATGTAGGCAAAATACGGGTCAAATTCTGGTACGTAAAGCCCAGGATACTCGTCGCCTTCCACTCGCATGACGATAAACTCGTTAGCTACCAATCGGGGTTGATCCGGCATCATTTCTTCAAAATACATACGCGAAACTCTTTTCGCCGCGAAGAATTCTGTCAGGAGTTCCCTTGGTACTGCGATATCACGTCGACCAGTGTAGGGTTCCGGATATTTGTAGCCATAACGACTAGTTTTGATACCACGTTGTCTAGCGCGAATAGCTAAACCGTTGTCGTTGGTGAGTAGCATGACATTGTCACACTCTGCTACCATGACTTTTTCCCGTTTTGCACTACCATCGGTGGGGATTTCCAGCTCCTTGAAAATTGTGGACAAGGTGGTCAAAATGATTTGACCATCCATATCGCTTTCAGATGGAGCGAACGGCAAAGATTTCTTGAAATTGCAGTTGATGGGCAAAATAGAAATCTTTTGGTTGGTCTCGGGAACCCAGATGGGGTTTTCTAGCCCGTAAGACCAGGCCATGTTGGTTTTTTGCTCCTCTACGAGTGCCCTTAGGCGTCGCAGAGCTTCACGTGCTGACCGACCGCGGTCACTTTTTTCCTTTTTGAAACTGGAAAGCTCGCGCACTACCGCGGAAGGAATCACCAGGTGTGCTCCCTTTAAATCAATCGTTGGTTCACGAATTTCAACGTTTGATTTATCGGGTGGTGGTATGATCTCGCCATAATCCAACAAAATGTTGGTGTCAATGACATAGATTGGCCTTTTTTTCATACCCTAGCCTCCTTTTAAATGTACTTGAGTTCTAACTCAAAAAATGAGAGCCTCCTATTTCTCCCACTTGTTAATATTTTAACATAGAAAAAGAAAAAAGCGCCTAAAAACGCTTCATCTTTCTATTATAGCACAGTTAATCTATTTTGTCAAGTTTATCCCCGTCACTACGGTAGGAAAACATGATTGGCGTGCCAACAAATGAGTATTTTTCACGAATTTTACGCTCTAAATAACGCTTCCACGACCAGTGGAGCAACTCTAAATCGTGACCATGGACCACAAACCAAGGCGGGCAAACGTCGGTTTGCACGATGTATTTTGGTTTTGGCCGGGTGTTTTTGAGGCCGGCGGGAGCGTGAGAAACAATTGCTTCGTTTAGAATTTTGTTTAAGTCGGAGGTTTTAACTTCGGTGTGTCTGGCTTCGTCGATAGTCAGGGCGAGCTCGAATAATTGCGTAGCGTTGAGGCCGGTTTTGGCACTAGTCATAAGTACTGGCGCATAAGGTAGAAAATCAAAGTCTTTTTCAAGGGCGTCAATCAGAAAATCGGCGGCGGTGCGGTTTTTGATGTTTTCCTCACCGTAATAATTGGTTGGAGTGGATTCGTCTAGTAAATCTGCCTTGGTCACTACCATGATTATTCCCTTGCCGGCTTCGACAATTTGGCCAGCGAGAGATTGGTCAAGCTTGCTATGAGGCTCGGTGGCGTCGACTAAAAGACAACAGATGTCAGCTTCTTCGATTGCGGCGAGCGTTCTAATGGCGCTGAATTTTTCAATGCCAACTTCGCGCTTACCAGGTTTGCGTAACCCTGCGGTGTCTAGAATCTCCAAATCGCGACCTTTATAACGGATTTCAACGCGGTTCACATCGCGTGTGGTGCCCTGCTTGGAACTAACGATGGCTTGTTGCTTCTTGCCTAGAGTATTAAACAGTGACGATTTTCCGACGTTTGGTCGACCAATTAATGCAATTTTAAGAGGAAGCTTAAATGGCTTATCGAGGGGATTCCGGAGCGCGGCAGCGCGAGGATTAGCGCCGGCCGCCCGTGGCGACGGGCCGGCCGGACGCGACCCGAGATGAGCTATTAAGCTTCCTTTAAGCTTTGCAATACCTTCGCCGGTGGTGGCGGAGACATAGTAAATATTCTCTGGTGCAATGCCAAGAGCGCGGAATTCTTCGATTGGTAACGAGTCGCCGAGATCACATTTGTTCAAAACTAGATAAACAGGCTTGCCGGATCTTAGAGCGTTTTTGGCAATTTGTTTATCGCGATAATCAAAATATTTCGAAGAATCTAGCGTCACTAGGATCACATCTGCTGCTTCAATGGCGTCTTGAATTTGGTTCTGGATTGACGCTTCAAAATCATCGGAAGGGTCTTTTAAGCCCGCTGTATCAATCAACATAAAGGTATCGTCAATCGTAGCTACCACGTTATCACGCGTAGTGCCCTCTTCGCGTGCCACGATGGCGATATTTTTCCTAGCCAGACGGTTCAAAATGCTAGACTTCCCCGCATTAGTCTGACCAATCAAAGCTACAATCGGCATCTTTTTCATAGTATAAATTATACCATAAAAACTAAAAAATTCAAAAGGCGAATTTTTGAAAAAAGTCTTTACAAATCTTTTATGCTTATGTTATTATAGAGTGGTATAGCAGGTCATATGTACAAAACAAAAATAGATGTTTTTAAAGGTAAAGTAATTTTGCTAGTTGTGGCGTTGATTTTGCCACTTCTTTTTGCCCTTGACACTTCTGCTGCTACATTGTCCATGACCATTAGTAGTTCTTCTTTGGCATTGACGATGGTGCCGAATTCTGCAGAGGGAAATTTTGCTAGTTCTGATGATTTGAATGTTTCGGTGTCTCTTAGTGGTGTTGGTGGCTATACTTTAGGCATTAAAGCTGCTTCTTCTGCTGCTAGTGCTAGAACTCTCATTAATTCAGCAGCTAATGCTGCACTCGCTACTATATCTAGTGCCATCACTCCCGCTAATTATGCAGATAATACCTATGCCAGTACAAATAGTTTAAATAATACATGGGGTTATCTACCAAATAAGTATAATTCAGCAGCAAATACTAGCTACCGTCCAGCTCCAACTGCAGATGGTGACATTCTGGATGTTACTTCGGAAGCTGGCAATAATACAGCAGTAAACTATACTATTTCCATTGGTGCTAGAGCGGATACTTCTACTAAACCTGGTACATATTCAAATACTTTTGTAATTTTTGCAGTGGCCAATCATCCAGATTGTAATCCAAGTGCTACTACTATTGATACCGCAGTTTGTATGCAGGATATGAATGATAATGTGATTAATTCTATGGAGCCAGAGGTCCAATACCAGCTCTATGATAATCGCGATTATAAGAAGTATTATATTGCAAAAATGAAAGATGGTAGAGTCTGGATGACGCAAAACTTGGATTTAGACCTGGAGCATACTCCCACTAATGTAGCTGAACTTACTTCACTAAACACTGATTTAAATATTTTTGGATCTGATAACTATGATACATCTAATGGTTATGAATGCTCTAACCCTAACACCACAACTAATTGTACCGCTAGTGGTGAAGTGATTAAGTGGACCCCAGCTAATACAACTGTGAACAGCATTAGCTCGTTTGTTGCAAGTTATACAGCCCCTTATTCTTTCGATTATGAGAGATATTATTATCCAAATGCATCTGGTGGTACCACTAGTGGTAATAAGTCTAACTGTGAAAGTACTCATGGCGAAAGTATTTGCCCACACTACTATATTGGAAATTATTATAATTTTACTGCTGCGGTAGCCTCGAATAGTACTAACGGGATTAATACCAAATATAAAACTATGGGTAATTCTGTTTGTCCAGCTGGTTGGCGATTGCCGCAGAGTAGGACCAGTACTACGAGTACAGATATGGGGTACTATTCGGAGATAAATTACACTTTGGTTAGTCAAGGAATAATGAGTGGCTATGTAAAAAGTGAAAATAGTGCAGGGGGGTATGTTTCTGGCGGTTGGAATAATCTAAGAAACGCTCCGTTATTCTTGACAGTTAGTGGTAAAGTGCTTAACACTGGCGTCTCTAATACGAGTTATGCTTATTATCTAACGAGCACTGTTTATAGTGTGGATTATGGCTATTTTTATGATTTTAGGAGTTATTCGCCTTATCCATTGAAATATAGTGGTAATAGTAAACAAGATGGTACACCGGTTCGTTGCGTAGCTAAACAAGCAAATACTGGTTCTACAGTGATTTCTTACGATAAAAATGCTAGTGATGCCACTGGTACCGTGAGCTCTCAGACTCCTAGCGCTAATTCATTTGAGACTATTGCGAATAATGCTTTTACACGTAATGGATATGTTTTTAATAGCTGGAACACTAGACCAGATGGAAGTGGCACAACTTATAATGGGGGTGATACATATTATGCAATAACCGGTACAGCTACTACTAATGTAACGCTTTATGCTCAATGGGACAAAGGTTATATAGTCACTTTCAAAACTGCTGATGCCAATACTACCGGTATTTACTTTGATGGTACTAAATACACCAATAATCAGACAGTTATGGCTTATGAAGGTCATACTTATAATATTAGTGGTGATTATACTACTAAACACGGCTTTTCTAGCTGGACAATCACGGCTGGTTCTCTTGCTAATAGTTCATATCCTTCTACTACATTTACTATGCCAAGCAGTAATGTAACTATTACTTTAGCTAGCCAAGAAGCAACCGTAAATATATCTTCTCTACAAAACTCTTCAACTCCAGTATCTAGTAGCTGTAAGAACGAAGCGATCACGCCGATCCTAGTTTATGATTCACGCGACAATGAGGCCTACTATGTAGCTAGACTATGCGATGGTAACTATTGGATGTTGGATAACTTAAGATTAGATTTAACTAATTCTACTGTAATTAATAATCTAAGTACGTCTAATACTAATGCTTCAGCTGAGGCGTTAGGGTATCTTAAAAATGGCGGTGGCAGCACTACGGATCAATGGCCAACCGCTGGTCTTTCTGGTACTAACTGGTCTCCTACATCAAGATATTCAATACCGATAGTGAATGTTAGTGGTAATGTCACCGCAGGGTCTAATCCTAATAGCAACACATGGACTGGTTCATATACTAAAGATACTGTAGCTCCAGTGACTTATGGCCTTGGTAGTGGCAAGATTGGCGTATATTACAATTATTGTGCTGCTTCAGCTGGCACTTATTGTTGGGGTAATGGCGATAATGAGACTAATAGCCCTACAACAGACCCGAACACGACTATCTCGCCAACGGCTCGTGACATAGAGGGAGATATTTGTCCTAAAGGTTGGCGTATGCCAACTGGCGGCAATTATAATGCTTCAATTGGCGGTGGTGATTATGAGAATCTTTATAATAAATATAGTGGTGGTGGTACTCTTGGGGGTTCGACATCGATGGCTCAGCATTTGGCATTTAAAACGGCTCTTTCTTTACCACTTTCTGGCGATATGTATATGAATTCTATGTTTAGCCAGGGGAATAATGGTAGTTTTTGGGGTGCTACTTGGCAAAGCACTACAAGCATGAATTATCTCAGCGTAAGTTCTTCTGGTGCGAATTTCAACTTCGGCTATTCTCGTACTGCTGGTATTCCTGTGCGTTGTGTGCTTTATGACCCAGTTACCATTACGGTAAATTTTGCTAATGGGGTTGAAAGTGTAACCCTTAAAAAAGAGGATGGCCCAGCTCAAACCGTAACTACGAGTGGTTCCACTATCACTTTGGAACGTAATAAGTCCTATACTATTTCTGCAAACTATACAACCAAATACGCTTTTGCTAGTTGGTCCGCTACATCAGGAACACCGGCTAGTAGTACACAACAAAATATTACTTATATTCCATCTGGGAACGCTACAATCACAGTCACTGGCCAAGAAGCTACTACGGATATCACCACCTTAGTTGCTTCAACCGACCCAGTATCCAGTAACTGTAAGAATGAGGCAATTACACCAATCCTAGTTTATGATCCACGTGATAACGAGGCTTATTGGGTAGCTAGACTTTGTGATGGTAAATACTGGATGCTGGATAATTTAAGGCTAGATCTCTCTAAAGCCTTGCCAAGTTACAGTGGTACTGATAAGATTACTTTGTCTACAAGCAACACAAATGCTTCAGAACAAGCCATTTCTTGTCTGCTGACTGGGTCTTATGGCGGCAATGCCTGTACTGGTTCATTCTCTACGGGAGCGGTAGCGACTAAGAGCTGGAGCAATTCTTATAACTTACCATATATTGCCACGAGTGGGGCATGTAATAATGCTTCCTACTGCGCGCATAATCCAAGCACCAACCAATGGACAGCAGATAGTATATCGCCAATCACTTATGGCTCTGGTAGCGGCAAAATCGGTGTTTATTACAATTATTGTGCTGCTAGCGCTGGGTCGTATTGTTATGCGAGCAATTCTGGAGTGGACATAGAAAATACATGGCGTGATATAGAATCTGATATCTGCCCAGCAGGTTGGAGTCTTCCGACTGGCAATACTAATAGTGGCACGACGAGAATCACAGACTACGGCACTCTTTATGCAGCCTATAGTGGTGCTGCAATTGGGCAAACAGCAGCTCTTCGCAACGCTCTTTCTACGCCGCTCTCTGGGTATTTCAGCAATGGTTCGGCTTACGGTCAGGGCACCGGCGGCTACTTCTGGTCCTCTACGTGGAGCAGTACTGGTACTATGTATCACCTCGGCGTCTATTCTAGCGTGTATCCGTCCGATTACGAATTTCGCAGCTACGGTCGCTCTGTACGTTGCGTACTCGGGTCGTAAAGTAAATATAGCGGGAGTTTGTTTTCGCTGAAGCGAAAACAATTCGTAGAGCGTCGCCTCGAAGAATCTAGAATTTATTCTAGATTCTTACTCGGCTCCTACTACGAGCGAACCCTACTGGTTCGCCTCTCACCGCTACCGTCAGGATAAAAAACTAAGCCCTGCGGGCTTAATTTTTTATCCTGGTGATTCCGGCGGGAGTCGAACCCGCGATTTTCTGGATGAGAACCAGACGTCCTAGACCACTAGACGACGGAACCAAGTAGTTATATTTTAACACAAACTTATCTAATATTCAACACCACCATAGGCGGGGACAGCCTCGACGAAGGTTTGTCCTGGGGCAAGGGCGACTTCTTTTCCTTCCCCGTCAAAGAATTGAATTTGCTCTCCAACGGAGTTCTTTTTCCAGGTACCTGCAACTGCGTCGCCGTTTTGGAAAATATATGCCGTGCCGGAGCCAATTGTGGTGATATCTTCGTGATAACCATCCCAAGCTTTCTGTTCTTCTACAATCATTGCTACCACTACGGATGGGCTAAGTTGTGTTAAGCTGCAGTTCGTATTTGGATTTACCTCACCCAAGTCTTCTTTTGGACAAGCGTAGATTTCGTGTGCTGCACCGGATTCGTAGCTACGAGCATATTTGTTAGTTTCGGCATTATAAATGTAGCTTACATTGAAATTCGCTGAGCGACCAAACCAAATATTAATAATTGGAGCTTTAGGGGTGAGTTTAGACAAATCTTCAGTGGTAGATTTGGTAATGACGAGTTTTTCTTTTGTTTCAGCATCGACTCGGGATTTCAACGATTCTTCTGGTGTCATGCGTTTAAAACCAGTCACATTGGAATTTCCGTATCCCCATTCGGCGTTCATTTGCTGGAGGAGCGCGGAGGTAGTAAATAAATTATTCCAGGCTCTTCCTCCATTGTATTCACGATACATAAACCAATAGTTTTCTGACATATCTTTATAGCCACCATTTCGCACTGCAGCTATTGCGTCATCTGCGCCACCGGCGTGGACGATCGTACAATCAAATGGCGTATCCCAATGTAAATAATATAAGCGTAGTGACCGAATAGGGCCAATTACGGCTGACGAGGGATTTTGATAAATCGCGGCAAACCGGGTAATTCCCGCTTCTGCAATAGCTTCGAAAATAACGCCAGCTTCATCGAGACCGACTTGTGGTCTGGCTCCGTCGGTGCCATTTGGTGTTTGGACACAATAGGTTGGTGCAGTGATTGCCGCTTCATCTGCTACCGGTAGGCCAGTCAAATGACTATAGAACTGGTTCTCTACTTTGGCCGAAGGGATTTCTGGATAGTCTAAATCTGGCAAAACTTCTTCCGGTAATAAAAAGACTACTAGAATACAAGCTGCCCCGCCAAGAATCCCAATAATGCCAATAATCAGAAACACTAGCCATGCCTTGGAAGGTTTTATCTTGTCGTCTTGTGGAAAACTTTCGTCCATTTCTTAAAATATATATACTATTTTTTATAATTTTAGCACAAAATAAAAAGCTTGTGTTATAATATGCTTATGGTCATACCAAGCAAAACAAAAATTTTTAGGATACTTGCTTATGTAAGTATTTTTGTTTTTAGTTTGGTTTTCCAGTTTAACGTTGCAAAAGCCGATGATACTACTTTCCAAGTAAATATTCAGGAAGTCTTAACAGTTTCGATTACTCCTCCTGCCAACTGGGCTACTGGCGATGTTGATACGTTCTTACGTAACTTAGTAGTCCTAGATGTCACTTCTAATAATGTCGCTGGCTTTACCGCCTCTATGACTAGTAGCAGTACAACTGCAGCTGGTGCAGCTTTAACTAACGAATTAGTTTCTTTAACCAACGATCATCTTGATATTTTAAGCTCGGATTGGACTCGTAGTAACACTTCCACTACGAATTTTTGGGGTTGGTCAATTAACGATGATAGCCAAACTGGTACTTATCATCGTTTTGCCTTGAAAGATTCTGCTACTCCAGACGTTTTAATGACAAGTGCTACTGCTGGTAGTGCTAGCAAAAACATATACTTTGGTGCTAAGGCAGACTCCACGATTTCTTCCGGTACTTATACTGGTACAGTGATTATTAGCGTGGTTACTGGTACCATCACGGATGAAAATGATGATCCAAATGATAATCCAGTTACTCCAACTAACCCATCTACACCAACTGATGATCCAACCAGCAATACTGGTGGTACGGCATCCTATAGTAACTCAACTGGTACTACGGTTTATACTAATAATTACGTTGACAGCAACTCTGGTAGTCATGTCAGTTATTCTGAAATTAGTTCTGGTGATAATACCACAGTTTATGATAGTTATGTTGATCCACGTGGTGTTACGACCGTGAATGAAGGTACGCCACTGGCAGCGGGCCTTGCCGCTACTTCTGTGGTAGCTGCTACTACTGGTATTTTCCTACTAATTGCTGCTAAACGCCGCAAAGACGAAGAAGAAGAGGAAGAATATTAAATATTTCTAGCTACGGCGTTGAGTCGGGCTAGTGATTTTTCGCGCCCTAATACTTCGAGGGTAAGATTGAGTGCTGGGCTAAATGGTGCGAATGAAATAGCGATTCTGATTAAAGAGAATAGTTCGGCTGGTTTTTTACCAGTTTCGGCGAGTAACTCATTTAAAGTATTTTGCAAGGTGTCAGCTGTCCACTCTTTGACATCAGTTAATTTCTTAATAGTGAGTTTTAATAGACCTTCAATTTCTGCTTCGCTCATTTTCTTTAGGAATTTGTTTTCTACAATCGCTTTAACGTCAATTTCTGGGTCGGTGAAGAAATAGCCGGTCATAGTTTTTAGGTCCGATAGAGTTTTCAAGCGATCGTAAATAATTGAGAGTACTTTGACGCGATAATCTTCGGAATAGCTGTCGGCTTCTGCTGGCCAAAAATTAATGGTACGGTCATATAGCGCTCTGGCACCTTGTTCATCAAAGATACGACGAATCCATTGCCCATTCATCCAAAGTAGTTTGGTTTCGTCATAACGGGCGCCAGAGTTTTGAATCCGGTCAATTGAAAAACATTTAATTAATTCGTCTTTGGTATAGATTTCTTGTTCAGTGCCGTCATTCCAACCTAGACAAGCAAGATAATTTAGCATTGCTTCAGGGAGTACGCCATCATCGCGGTATTCGGTCACCGACTTAGCTCCGTCGCGTTTGCCGAGCTTCTTATTACCAGTAGGTGCCAAGATGTGCGGTAAGGACACTAGAAGTGGCCTATCAAGCCCAAGAGCTTCATATAAAGCCAAATAATTTGGTGTGCTGGATAAGTATTCTACGCCACGCATCACATGAGTAATGTTCATTTCGGCATCATCTACGATATGTGCGAAATTATAAGTCGGGAAGCCGTCTTTTTTAATCAAAATAATGTCATCTAGGACTTCCGGCCCAGTGTGCATATCGCCCATTACCTCATCGTGCCAATCGTACGATTTAGGAATAGTTTTTAGACGGATTGGCATGCCAGGTTCCCATTTTGGAGGATTTTCCGGGCGGAAATTACGGTACAAAAATGGTACTTTTTTCTCATTGCATTCACGACGGTATTCGTCAATCTTTTCTTCTGGAGTTGGATCGGCATAGGCGCGTCCGGTATCCATTAATTTCTTTGCCCATTCAATATAAATGTCTTTACGCTCACTCTGGAAGTATGGTTCATTTGGACCACCGACGATTGGGCCTTCGTCCCAATCTAGGCCAAGCCATTTCAAGGTATCTTCAATTAGCTCGGTTGCACCTTCTACATAGCGTCCACGATCGGTATCCTCGATCCTTAGAATCAGTTTTCCGCCGCTTTGTTTAGCAACTAAATATGGATAAATAGCAGAACGTACATTTCCGATATGAATATAGCCGGTTGGGCTTGGTGCAAAACGAGTGATAGCTTTTTTCATAAAAAATATTATATCACTTTTACGGCTAAAATCAATCTATGCTAAGGTTAGATATTTCGGCAATTAACGGCAATGTTGACAATCTGTTTTTTAGTCAAAGAGCCTGAAGTCGTCTTAATCTTATAAACAATGCCACCATTGACCCAGGCGGCGTTGCTACCGTCAATATAAATAGCTAGACCTTGTTCTTTCACGACAGTATAATTTTCGCCGTATTCTTCTTTGACGAAATTATTGAGAAGCGCATTGGAGTCCCAAGAGGATTTCTCTTCGATCAAGGAATAAGAGTCACCTTCTTCATTTTTATAATTTAAAGTGACTTTACCATTTTGAGAAGTAATGTCGGAAATATTATAGCCACGTGGTTTGTAGGCTGGATATGACGCGTCAATACCAGTTTGCATGGCGGCTACCTTCAAAGAAATATCTGGTGCATTTAGACCAACGAAATAAACAATGGCAAAAACGGCTAATGCTGAACAGCAAAGAGCTAGAAGCGTACGTTTCAAACCAAAATGGAAATGAGTCTTCTTTTGCTTAGCAGAACTAGTTTTAGAAGCGGAAGCGAGGGCTTTTTCAATAGCTTGTTGTTTTAATTGCTGAGCGGTTGGTCTCATGATTTTCTGTTGTTCCTGTTGTTCTTGCTGGATGTTTTCAATTACTTGTTGCTGAGACTTAACAACTTGCGGGGTGTCTTGCTCGGACGAAGCGACTCTTCTAATGACAACCTTTCGGTCTTGGGCGTTTAACATTTTACGATTAATAGTAGTAGAAGCCATCGGTTTACGGTGTGGCGTAATCATACTTTGGCCTCGTTCTGATTCTAACATTATTACCTCGCTTATTCTTATATTAATAATATATAACTTTTAAGAAAAACGCAAGAGCTAAAATTAGTGAAAAATATGATATAATAAGCACATGGATTTAGAAAAGCGTGCGAGGCGCCAAAGTCTTCGTATTATCATCTCAGAAGCGATTATGGTAATAGCGGTTGCTGCGACTGTAGTGGTGCTGGCGATGGTGGTTTCTGGTTATTGGTTAAATTCTGATTTTAAAGTTGAACGTCAAGGGATGTTGCAAATCAATTCTGTTCCGACTGGTGCAAAAGTGAGCGTAGACGGTGATGCTCCTTGGTTCCAACGCACTAATACTAGTAAGGTTTTGTCTGGTGGCGAGCACGAAGTAGTATTATCAAAAGATGGTTATGATACTTGGTCTAAAACAGTAAACGTTAAAGAAGGTCTGCTTTATCGTTTGAATTATCCATATTTGTTTTTGAAGGAGCGTTATAAAGAGAGCGTTTATGATACTACTACTGCGACTTTTGCCACAGTTTCACCAAATCATAAACTAATGCTGCTTGCGAATAATACCACCAAATGGGAGTTAGTTGATTTAGATAGTGATCAAATAAAGCCTAGCGTAGTGGATGTTTCAAAAGTGTTTTCAATTGCTAGTCCGCTGAGTGAAACGGAAGTCGGGCTTTTTAAAGGTGAGATACTAAGTGCCGAATGGGATGGGGCCAATGAGCATGTACTATTTAAAGTTAGAATGGAAGATGGCATTAAGTGGGTACTTCTGGATGTAAAAAATGTTTCAAAGAGTGTAAATCTGACTCGTGAGTTTGCGGCCGAGTTTAATACTGTGGATATTTTTGATTATTCAGCAGATAATCTATTAGTTACGCGGGGTGGAAATTTGCATAAAATTGACGTTAATTCTCGTCAGATTTCGGCAATTTTAATCTCTGATATTGTCAATTTTGATTATTATGAATCGGAGATTGTTTATGCAACGAAGGATTCAGTGTTTTTCAGAAGACTTAGTTCGGATGAACCTACGTTGGTGACCGCGACCAGTGATAAAACGCAAGTTTTGATTAGTAAATTCTATGATGAAAAGTATATTTATATTATTGAGGGTATAAATGTCTCGATTTTTAAGAAAGAGAGTTTAGAAAAAGCTGCCAGCTTCAAGCTTGGTTTTATTCCGGAGGCGGTTAAGGCTGGTTATGGTGGTGAGTTCATTATCATGACGGCGGGAGATAAAATTGCTACGCTTGATATGGAAGCGATGCAAGTGCGTGAATGGGCGACTGGCTCGGTTGATTATGGTTGGCTCAACCAATACATGGTTTATGCTGTAAAAGATGGTGAACTTTCTGCGTATGATTTTGATGGTTTCAATCATCGCGTTTTAGCAGCGAATGTTTCACATCGTTTTCCAGCCACAATTACTAGTGAAAAATGGCTATACTATTTTAGTGATGATGAATTGATTCGTGAATGGCTTATTGCCCGGTAAGCCAATTCCAAATTCCTTCAAAGAATGATGGTTCGTTAGATGGAAGTTCGACATTGTCGTCGATGATTGGTTCGCTTGGTACGTCTGGGCCTGGTTGATCGCTGTCATTGTTTGGCGAAATTTGTTCGCCGGTAACCAATAAGCGATAACGTGAAGTGCCTAGTGGCGTGCAAGTTACGAGGGTGATGAGCTTTTTATCGTTGCCCATTACGAGGGCCGCTACGTTGGATGGTTCGACAACTTGTTTTTTGTTAACTTTGTAAGTATAACGTACGGAATTATAGTTGACATAGATTAAATCGCCGTCTTCAAGTCGTTCTAGGCCGGAGAAAATATATTTATATGGGTTGGAACTATAAACGTCGCCGGCTGAGTGCCCGGTAATAATGAAATTGCCATTTTGCCCAGGATAGGCGCTGGCACCGTTGATGCGGTAATGTGCAACGCCATTGTTCATAGCACTCATGACGCCAGAAAGTGGAACGCCGAATCTAATTGGCACATCAATATTTAGTTTCGGAATAATAAGTCGCGGATCGGCTGAGATGGTTTGGGTAATAGTTGGATCTAGAGCTTCAATTTGTGAAGCTGGTGCGTTACCTGGTGAAACATAAGCCATGATAGGAGCAAAGATTAGACGGTTGTATTGGAGGAACAAAATAGTAAGAGCTACTGCAAGACCTGCAAAAACGGGAATGAACTTACGTACTCGGCGCGATTTCTTAGCGTTGTCCGTGGCTTTCTTGCGGATTTTAAGCTTTAGCTCACTTTCAGGGTTGGTTTTGTGAGCGGCAATCTCTTCTTCCTCGGCTTTTTCCCTTGCTTCTTTTAGTTTTTCTTTAGCAATATACTCACGTGCGGCATTAGAATAATAATTACTATAATACTTTTGATAATAATCTTGCCAAGCGGTATGGTAGCGTCTCCATGACTCGGAATTGATTTTGGATTGCACTGGAGTATCTTTTAGATGTTGTCCGGGCTGAACGGTGGTGCCAGTTTGAGCTGCGGCTTGCTGTTTTTTGGCCGCTTCAAGATAAGCCGCCAAAACTTTACGTCTGGCGATTTGTGCAGCCGCTTGCCGGCTCAAATCACTTGAAGATTGCCCACCGGTATCTGAATCCATAGGATAATTATAGCATATTTAATGCTTTCGTGGTATAATGCTTTAAACGGGCGAGTGGCGGAACTGGTAGACGCGCTAGACTCAAAATCTGGTTCTCGCAAGAGAGTAAGGGTTCGATTCCCTTCCCGCCCACCATTATTCTAGTTATGAAAATTGCTTTTTTCTCAGACTGTTTTTTAGATTTAACTGGCGGTATTGTTTCTTCTATTAATGCCCAAAAAGCGGCTCTTGAAAAAGCCGGCCACACAGTTTATGTTTTTAGTTCCGGATATCCAAAATCAGCTTCAAAACTTAAAACACTTGCGAATCAGAATATTTTTCAAGTGCCAAGTTGCAAATTATTCTTTTTTGGTTTGACGCCAGTCTCTCGTCGTCCCGCCGTTATCGAAAGGTGGCTTGTGCGCGAACATCCAGAGATTAAAGATTTTGATATATATTATATACACTACGAAGCGGGTTGCTCTATTGCTGGACTACGCCTCGGCAAAAAGCTCCATATTCCTACTGCGCAAGTAATGCATGGCCGCGAGGATATGGGTGAAGGTAATATAATTCCCTTTGGTTTCCGCACGATTGTAGCGGTTTTATTAAATTGGTTCCATTCTTGGTATCTTCCGCATTCGGTTAAAGTTCGCCGTGATGATTATCTAGCCGATAGTATTGCCAAGGCTAGAATGTGGACCATGATGGTAAATCATGCAAATTATGCAGATTTGGTGCTGACTCCTTCTGCGCATTTTCGTGAAAAACTGATTCATTACGGCGTGAAAAAAGAAATTAAAGTTTTCCCTAATGGTTATGCAGATCAGAACTATCCTGAGAATCCTCCGTTGAAAACTCTGGAGCCGGGTGAAACTTTAAAAATAGTTTGGCATTCGCGAGTTTCTGCTGAAAAACGCATGATGCCGTTTCTGCACGCCCTTCTTAAAGTTAAAGGAAAATATCGTCTTGATGTTTATGGTGGCGGCGGTGATTATTTTCGCGCTCAACGCTTCGCTAAACATCACCATCTGAATGTTCATTTTCATGGCAACGTCAAGTTTGAGAAATTAAAAGAAGCGATTGCCGATTCACATCTTGATGTTCTGGCTTCTTATAATTTTGATACTTTTGGTATGACTTTAATTGAGGCTGAGGCTTATGGAGTTCCAGTTTTCTTTTGCGATCCGGATATGAAGGAAGTTGTGCCGGCGGGAAGTTATGTGATGTCAAAAAGTCCTTCTGTGGAAGATATGGCGGATGCCCTAAATGAGCTGATTAACCATCCAGACAGAATCGCCGAGATGAGCAAAGTTATGCTTTCGCACCGTGAAGAGATTTTAGTTTCGCGCCGCATTAAGATTTTAGAGAAAATCTTTGATATAATGAAATCATGAGATATTTAGCGGATTTACTTACATTATCAAGATTTATTTTGGCAAGTATTTTACTAGTTCTTGCTTTTGTCGGTAGTCCAGCCGAGAACGCGTTTATTATTTTTCTCACCGCAGAACTCACTGACACTTTTGACGGAACTTGTGCACGTAAATGGCCTTTTCCAAAAAACAAAACCCCGAAATACCGTAAATATGCTGCACTTTATGATATGGTGTCGGATGCGCTGCTTGCGGTGGCGCACGTTTTATTCTGTACGCTCCAGGTGAATTGGGTTGTTGGGCTGGTGGTGATTATTTATTATACAGTGGTTTGCGGTACGATTGAGCTGATTGTTTATGGTAAATTGTTCGGTCATCCAGATAACTGCACCAAGAATTCATTAACTAAGCGTAATTTCCCACTAGCTAAGAAACTAATTCTTACACGTCGTTATTTGTATACGATTTGTCTTGGTATCGTGAATGCATTTATTCTTTTTGCGACTAGTTGGCCGGAGCCGGTCAAATATGGTCTATTTATCTTTGGCTGTTCGATCTTTGTGTTTATTTGGTTCTTCTTGAGGCAACGTCGTCAACACGTTTCGCGCGATGCCGTGGAAATTGAAAAACAATTATCTCGTAAATAGGGCTACGGTTGTAGCTTTGTTAAAATTGTTAGGATTATAAAGGTTGAGTGCCATAATTCTGGCGGCGAGTTCGCCATCCCACATGGAGAGCGGTGAATATTTGGTGCTACTTATTGGAACTACATTCAGCTCGCCGTTTTTTGCAATGATGATTTGTCCGTCATGTAAAGTGATGATGGAAACTGGATAGCTTAAGGTGAATTTATGAATTGCTTCAGCTACCTGCATGAGCGACTGAGTAAGTAATAAAACTTTCGGATAATAAACTGCGCGGAAGATTTTTTGCAGTTGAGCCATGGAACCCATAAGGGTTAGGTTTTCGTTCATTAGGATTTGTTCGGTTTTCCCTTCGGTGAGTAAATCTACGGTATCACGAGTGACGATAGTTTGTTTGGTGGTTTTTTGACAGGCTTCGGCGACGGCTTGTGCGGTGATGGAGTTTTTGGAAAAGTCACCGACGAGTAAGTTAAAGTCTGCTGAGTCTAATGCATCAGTAATTTCTGTGGCATTTTTAAGTGAACCAGAATCGGTGGAACTTAAGAAAACTAGATTTGGTAAAGGTGGAAGTTTATTTTTTAAAGCATCTGGCAAAACTACGTTGATGGTTTTTAGCGGGTAATTAGCGGTTAAAAACTCGGCGACTTTGACTGAGGTACGGAAGTTTTGTAAATTGCCGCCGAGAATATTGATGTCGCCTTGCTTTTGTTCTGGAATATTCCACAACAAATCTTCTCCCCCTTCGAGCTTTTCGATTTTGTGTAGATATTCCATCAGAACTCCAAATCAATTGAAACTGGGCAGTGGTCGGAGCCCATGACATTTTCGTAAATTTCGGCTGATTTTAGGTTTTTTTGTAGAGCTTTTGAAATGAAGAAATAATCAATTCGCCAACCGACGTTGTTTTCGCGGGCGTGGCCCCAGTGGCTCCACCAGGTGTAGCGTACAGCGGTTGGATTTAAGGTGCGGAAAGTGTCGATAAAACCGGCATTGACTAGATTGGTGATTCCCTGCCTTTCTTCGTCGGTAAAACCAGCTGAGTGATGATTGGTTTTTGGACGGGCAATATCAATTTCCTCGTGTGCAGCGTTGAAATCACCACAGATTACGACAGGCTTTTCTTTTTCAAGTTGTTTTAGGTAATCGCAGAGGGCTGGATCCCATTCGCGTTCACGAAGATGAAGTCTTTCTAGTTCGTTTTTACTATTTGGTACATAAACTGTCACGACGAAAAAACGCTCAAACTCTAAGGTTAGAATTCGGCCTTCACTCATCGGGTCGCCAAAAGCATCTTTTTTGACGGTTAATTCTGGGCATTTTTCAAAATCATGATATTCGTCTAGGACTTTTAGCTCGTTTTTTACAAAAACTGCAGTGCCGGCATAACCTGGTCGCACGGCCGAATTCCAATGTTCTTCGTATTCTGGTAAATCGATTTCGGCCTGGCCTTGTTTGGCTTTAGTTTCTTGCAAGCACAAGATATCTGGTTGGTATTGTTTGATGAAATTCTGAAAGGCACCCTTTTTAATGACGGCGCGAAGGCCATTAACGTTCCATGAGTAAATTTTAAACATATCTTCCCCTGTCTATATCGCGTTTTTTGATGGTTTCGCGCTTATCATATTTTTTCTTACCTTTACCAACGGCGATAACTAGTTTGATATGGCGGCCACCACCAAGGAGTTTAACTGGTACAATGGTGGAGCCGGCGATTTTTTCGCGCTCCAGGGCGTGGATTTGTTTTTTTGTGGCAAGTAGTTTGATGTTTCTAGCGGTGTCAGCGCCAAGAGTTAAGTTGTTCAGCCAGAGTTCGCCGTTTCTAATCGTTACAAATGAGCCTTTGAGCTGGACGTGGTGATCGCGAATCAGGCGTACTTCAGGCCCGGAAAGTGCCATGCCACAAGAAAGCTCTTCGCCGAGCTGATAATCAAAATGAGCCCGTCGATTGACCGTTACGCTATCTGACGCTTTCTTCTTTTTCATACCCCAATTATATCACACCCACATCCTCGCCCTAACGCGTTACACAGCGCACCGAGTAACCGCGGCTACGACCTTCGTCGTTTAACTGCGGGTCAGTGTAACCACCAGCATCGATGTATAGGCTGTACGGCCTAGTGCCATCGGCATCAACCGACGACCAGAAGAGGCCGCTGCCGGCAACATAACTGGAATCACCGTCCCAGTAGCCGTCGAGTGCGAGACGGAGCGGCTCACCCCAGGCCGTATAACTACCCGTAAACATATAATCATTATCATCCCAGTCATACTCAGTTACAAGATTGACAAATGATCCGGAACCAGTCAGCGTCCAACCACTCTTCGGTAACATCCAGCCAGCTGGGCAGATAGATTGGTTTACGTCAGTATCAATAATAGTGTAGCTAGAGGAATTACTCATGGCGACTGCCGCCGTCCAGTTATAATAGTTGCCGATGTGATAATGATTACCATCTTGGGTACACGATTCGGTCTCGGTAGCGAGTGTCCCGTCCCAGTCAGTATTGAGGTTCCCTGTCCAGCATAAGTCTCCTGGGTCATAAGATTCTGGTGCTATATAAGAACCATTCCAGGTAGTATTACTTGTGGCATAAGTTTGTTCGGCTACGCTTGGCGTCCATTGACTATTGGCTGGAAGATCAGTATCAGCTGAAGTATAAGTACCGCCAGTAATGTCACCAATATCGTGGTCTAGGTTTTGTGTCATCCAGATATTACCATCAGCTAGTTTGGCTGCATAATAGACTTTGTTGTCACGAGAATCTTTAATTTGGATTTCTTGACCAGGAGCTAGGCTATTCTTCCAGTTTGCTACATCTTGCATAATTAGCATCGTACTTGGCGCAGCTGCGGTGTTTGGATGAACAAGTGTATATTTAACTTGCCCAATGTAGGTTCCAGCCGGTTGTGTAGGTGAAATGTAAGCTCTATATGTAGTAGTAAGTGTAGAACCAGTAGCATTAGTGCCAGTATCAGTAGATGAAGTATGATATGCTACTTTAGTGTATTCTTCTGGTACGGCAGTATAATCAGAAAAATCTGGATCACCTGTTGCTTTTAGATTGTCTCCTGTACTTCCGGCAATGATTGGTGTATAAGTACCAGATACTGCTGTTAGTTTCATAGCCCAGGATGAGGTACCAGTAGTAACAGTAGATGATGTAATAATATCGTGAGTAGAACCTAGTGTTGAACTAGTTAATACAGTTTTACCATAGGTATCATCAGTATAGCCTATGGCATAAATAGCATAGCCTGAGTTATCATTACATATGACTTTAATGTTAGTGGTTCCGATATCACTAGTGGTTTGGCCATTATTAATTGTGGCTGTATGAGAACCCATGCCAGTGGCATATATGGAACAAGCAACCGGAATTGAGATATTTATTTCATCAATAATATCTTCAGCATAGACGGACGGGAGCATCAAAGTTGTGATGGATAGACAGGTTAGGGCCGACAAAAACGTTGCAATTAGAATTGCACTACTAGACTCTTTGTGTATGACCATAATAACTTTATTATAACATATGTTTTTATGCTATTATTATAATAACCACTATGAGAATTATACTCAAAGGCCAGAAAAACATACCGACGTTTTTAACAGGGAGAAAAAGAATTATACTCCCGCATTTCAAAAACATGCTTTTTGTCGTTCCACTACTTCTTTCATCATTTAACTATGAAATGGCTTTTGCTTTATCCTATCAAAACAACGTAGACCTCTCCTTCACCTTCTCACCATATATTACTCTTGATGTTTCTGGTGATCTCATTATAGAAAGCTTAGTGCCTGGTAGTTCTAGTGATAGTAATATCATTACAGTTAGTGCTAGTTCTAACAATATAGTAGGCTATGATATCAAAGCTACCGTGGGAGATAGTACTAATAACTATACAGATTTAAGAATTAGTTCTAGTGATAGTACTAATATCTTCTCGTCTTTAAGCACTAATAAAACAACACTAAGTTCCTTTTCTGATGATACTTGGGGATATAGTTATTCTACTGATAATGGTACTACCTGGGTGAGTGGTAATACTGGTAGTACTAGTACTGGTTATAATGGATTACCATTATATACTAGTACTGGCGTAAAACTAGCTGATACCTCATCGGCTGGTTCTTCTTCTATTAAGTTTAAGATTGGTGCTAAGGCTAGCTCTTCTAAAGTTTCTGGAGACTATACTAATATTATTAACTTTATACTCACTTCCAAAGTCTTAACTACTAACTATACCTTAAACTATCTACCAAATGATGGTAATAATGGACAAGATGTTTCAGGTATGCCAAATCCTGCTACGGTATCAAATACTATTACCAATGATACAAACTATACTTTGTCTAATTCTATTCCAACTAGAAGTGGCTATACCTTTGCTGGATGGTGTGATGGGACGGTGACTAGTGAAGCTTGCTCTGGTACTACCTATCAGCCTGGTGATACATATACAATCAGAAACACCGGTGGTAGTTCTACCATCAATTTGAATGCGGTGTGGGAAGAATTATTAACAGATTTGACAGAAACAATTTGGTATTTTAACGACACCGTGGACTTTTCTGGAAATGCTGCCACCGAATACAATATTGACTTTATTTCAAATAAAGAGCTGTTTGAACAACTAACCATCCACTCAAGTATAGTTGATTATGAACCAGCGGGCGGAAAGCATGATTTAACATATCGCGGATATGTCGGTAATTATTATGTGTCTGGAACTGAGAGAGCTTGGGGTATTTGGGATGAAATGTCAATCACGTTAACGCAAGATAACGCGTATCGAACCATTGTTATTACTGGAGGCACTGATGCCACTAACACTGACCTTATTGAATGGCTTCTTGATAATGCCACAAAAGTTGAACAAGACTTGATCACCTTTTCGATAGGAAGTAGCAGTAATACTTTTTATGCCGAAGATGGAATGACCTGGGGGGAGTGGGTTAACAGTATGTATAATGTTGGTATTGATACTGGGTTATCTCAAAGGATAACAGTATTTGCGCGTGGTAATTATATATCTTTTGGTAATCATTACATAACTACTGTTGGCGAAGATGAAAGCACGAGGGTATTAGTCAACGATTTGATTATTGATAATTTTGAGTACGGAACGTGGTATGACGACTAATAGTGCGCTATAATACCTTTAAGAATGACATTCTAGGGATACCATTCGTGGTTGGTTTGTTAGCTAGCCTTTGCTAACTAACTATTTTTCGGTGCGGATTTACGCTTATTTTACTTTGACTTTTTCTTCGCCGAGGAGGTTGCGAAGATTCAAAAGCAATTCGTCTGTTACGTCAACTTTAAATGGCATTTTGAGCGGGCGTTTTTCTGCGCCTTCTTTCATCACTAACACAACTTCTTGAAAACCGATATTTAAATCTGCCAATCGTCGAATTGCCGTCAAAGTCTCGGTGTCTTCCGGATTTTCAATCAATAAATAAAGTCTTTCTTTACGATGGTCTTTTGGTGGTTCTTTGAGCACGCGAGGAGCTTCATTGGCGGCACTGTCTGGCTTTGGTTTCCCGTATACTTTTTCAGCTGAAGATCGCCCGTATTTCCCTTTTGCACTAGGAGCCATAGTTGGCGCCGCGAGTTTAGTACCAGTAGATTGGTAGGCTTCAAGAACTTCATCAGAAATTAATTCTATTGATTCGGCGAGTAATTTTACGTCGGAAGTCATATTACCATCTTTATCGCGAGCGTTGACGCGACCACGCACTTTGATGACATTATCAACTTCTAGTTTTCCACCATATTCAGCAAAAACACTCGGAAAAACGATAAATTCAGTTTCATCGGTTTTATTTTCAATCTTTACGAAGGCCATCTTGTCGCCTTTTTTGGTAAGCAAACTTCTGACCGCAGTGATTATTCCGCCAATCGTGACTATCCGTCCATCATTTTCGGCGTTAATTAAGGTCATCGGATGAGTCTGTTCCTCAAAATAAACATCATAGCGGTCCAGAGGATGCGCCGAGAGATAGAGGCCCATCAAATCACGTTCCCAGAGCAATTGTTCCTTTTCGGAATATTGCGTTGGCGCTGGTTTAATCTCTGGTTCTGGAATGGCGCCGGCTTCACCCATCATGCCAAATAAATCAGTCTGTCCGGTGCCGACGTCTTTTTGGCATTTGGCACCGTAGGCTTGGATGGATTCCAAATTAAACAAAAGATCTGAGCGTGAAATACCAAAACTATCAAAGGCGCCGGTTTTAATCGCGGCTTCCCAGGATTTCTTATTAAATTTGGTGGAATCCACGCGTTTAGCAAAGTCAAACACTGATTTAAATGGACCATTGGCGTCACGTTCAGGAATGACGATGTCTTCAACGAGCGAGCGTCCCATGTTTTTGATGCCAGATAAACCAAAACGAATAGTTTTCTTGCCACCGACGATAGCAAAATCGCCATACGATTGATTAATATCAGGACCAAGGACTTTCAACCCCATTTTTTTACATTCGGCCATTTCAATGGCAAGGCGGTCGGTCCAGCGCATGTCGGCAGTCATCAGTGCTGCCATGAAGGCATCTGGATAATGCGCCTTCAAGTAGGCAGTCCAGTACGCAATCAAAGCATAACACGCGGCGTGTGACTTATTGAAACAATAGTTAGCAAATTCCAGAAGTTGGCCCCAGAAAGTTTCAGCGATTTCTTTGGTGGCACCACCGACTTCCACGGCGCCCTTAATGAATTCTGGTTTGACTTTTTTCATGAGGTCAATTTTTTTCTTACCTACAGCTTTACGCAAAGTATCCGCTTGGCCACCGGTAAAACCACACCATTCCTTAGAAATCTGCATGAACTGCTCTTGGTAAATCATAATACCATAGGTATTTTTAAGAGCGTTCTCAAGTCCGGGATGCAGATAGGTAATTTCCTCTTCGCCATGCTTACGTTTAATGAAAGAATCAATAAACTGCATTGGCCCAGGACGATATAGTGCTACCATAGCGATGATATCTTCAAAGGAAGAAGCCTTAAGGTCGCGCAAGTAACGTTTCATGCCAGCAGATTCTAGCTGGAAGACACCAGTAGTCTCAGCTCTTTGTAATAATGCGTAAGTCTCCTGGTCATCAAGTGGCAAAGCTGATAAATCAATATCATCATGGTAAACTTTCCGAATCATCCGAAGTGCGTTATTAATCACTGACAAGTTGGATAGACCGAGAAAGTCCATTTTTAGGAGGCCTAGCTCTTCGACTTGGCCCATTGGAAACTGCGCGGCGATTGGGCCTTTGGCAGAAACCTCGAGTGGCAGAAATTTCACCAAATCATCTGGCGCGATAATTACGCCGCAAGCGTGGACGCCATGGTTTCTAATCGTTCCCTCAAGTCGCGAAGCAAAATCAATCACTTCTTTTGCGGTAGGGTTGGTCTCGTATTCATGTTTCAAATCAGGCACATCTTTAATCGCGTCGGCGAGGTGCACGTGATGGCCCTGCACTGGATCTGGCACCATTTTGGCTAGGCGGTCGGCTTCGGCGTAAGGCACTTCGAGTACGCGTGCCACATCGCGCACGGCGTTTTTGGCCATCATTTTACCAAAGGTGGCGATGTTAGACACCCGGTCAAAACCATATTTATGTGAACAATATTCAATTACCTCATCGCGACGAGTATCTTGGATATCAGTATCGATATCCGGCATGGAAATACGGTCTGGATTTAAGAACCGCTCAAAGAGTAAATCATATTTTAACGGATCTAGTTCGGTAATACGTAGTGCGTAGGCTAGAATTGAGCCGGCAGCAGAGCCACGCCCTGGACCATAGACAATTCTTTGCGATTTACCCCAGTTGATAAAGTCTTGCACGATTAAGAAATAACCATTGTATCCCATTTTATCAACTACAGATAATTCATAATCAATACGTGGCAAAACCTTATGTAGACTGTCGCGTTCCTCATCTACTTTTTCCAAAATTTTACGACATTCTTTAATTGTAAGATGAGTGGTTTCTTCGAGCTTCTTTCCGCCATAGCGGTAAACTAAACCTTGAAAAACCAATTTATCTAGAAAGGTTTTTTCGTCTTCTCCTTTTGGCACCGGGAATTTCGGGATTAAAATGCGTCCGAGTTGCAAATCAACATTACAGCGGTCGGCGATTTTCTTGGTGTTTAGAACCGCTTCAGGACAAGTATCTTGCCAATGGTCAATAATTTCCTGCGCCGAAATGACGTGCAAATCAAAATCTTTCAAAGTCATGCGGTTCGGGTCGGATAAGTTTGAGGCAGTGCCGATACAAAGTAACACTTCGTGTGCATCTTGGTCTTCGTGTTTCAAATAGTGCGCATCACAAGTTACTACGAGAGGCAAACCGAGCTCTTTGGCGTGCGCCATATGCCAATCGTTGACTTTTTTCTGTTCGGCCGAGTGGGTGGAAGATTTCGGATGGCCGTGATCTTGCATTTCGAGATAAAAGCGGTCTTTAAAGACGTTACGATACCAATCGATTAGCTCCAAGGCTCTTTTATCGTCATCGGCGCGAATGGCTTCGGAAATTTCCGAGCCCATACAGCCGGACAAACAAATCAAACCTTCGTTGTATTTTTTCAGTTCGTCGTGGTCGGTACGCGGTTTGTAATATTTACCTTGTACTTCGGCGTTGCTCATGATGCGACAAAGGTTTTCAAACCCTTGGTTGTTCATGGCGATTAACGTAATATGGAATCTCTGTTTGTCGTGTGCGGGATCCTTATCGGTCATTTTGCGGGCGGCGACATAGGCTTCAAGGCCGAGCAAAGGTTTAATGCCGGCGGCGTTACATTCTTTATAAAGCTCCACCAAACCTGACATAGTGCCGTGGTCAGTGACCGCGACGGCTTCCATACCCTGCTCTTTGACAAACTGCACCAGTTCTGGCACCTTAGTTAAACCATCTAACAAAGAATAATGTGTATGATTGTGCAGATGCACAAAGTCACTCGGTTTCAGCTTCACACTCATATAAAAACATTATAGCACAAAAAGCGACGCTCCCCCGAAGCGCCGCTTCTAAAAACTATTTCTTTTCGGCTTTCTTTTCTTCTTTTTTCTCAGCCTTTTTCTCTTCTTTCTTTTCTTCCTTCTTTTCTTCTTTCACTTCTTCTTTGTCACATTCACATTTGTCGCCACATTTACATTCTTCACTGCATTCGCAGTCGCATTCGTCATCATCATCGTCTGTGTTGGCATGGATGAATTTTCCGGCGATGGCTCCGGCAATTGCGCCAAGCGCTGCACCTAGGAAAAACTTACCAGCTCCGCTACCTTTTTTGTCTTCAGTCATTTTTCTTCTCCTTCTTTTCTTTTAAAGTTTCTTTTAGCTTCGGGTTAATATATTTATCCACGAACATTTCTACTGTCCCACCTACTGAGGTCAAACCTTTGACGTTTGACACCACGCCATTGGCGCTGTCGGCAATGTCTTGCCCTTTGATTGCGACTTTTTTCGCTTCGTCTACCAACCCGAATAGTTTGACCATCAAGATGATGGCGACCACTAGGAAGATAAAGAGCGTGACGCTAAGTATTGCTACTAAAATCCATTCTGCCATGTTCATATTTTATTTCTCCTTAGTTTTATTATAGCATATTAATATTCGGCAACAAATTTGCGCACGTCGTCGGCGTAGTCTGAATTGCGCAATACATATTCAAGGTGCGCCATAAAGTAGTTTTTTGGATCGCCGGTGGTAATCCATTTACCGGCGCTTCTAGCTACTACGACATCGCCTTTTTCGGCTAACTTGGTGATGGCATCGACAGTCCAGAGTTCGCCATCGAGACCGGTGTTAGATGGAATCAAGTAGTCGAATACTTCTGGCGTTAAGAGATATCGCCCGTAACTGGTGAGATTACTTGGTGACAAATCAGGAGTCTTTGGTTTCTCGACAATGTGCGAGAGGGTGCCGTTTTCTTTTAGAGCGATCATGCCGTATTTGTTCCAAACTTTTTCTGGCATCTCTTGAGCGGCGATGACAGCCTTGGCTTCTGGATGCTGGTTGTAGGTATCAATCAAAACTTTGACGTCGCTTTCGCCAAGAATTAAATCGTCAGAGTATAAGACGGCAAAGGCGTCTTCGTTTTCGACATATTTCTTTGCAGAAACAATTGGCGAACCATTGCCATAAGGTAGAGTTGGATCTTGTTCAATGACGGTGATTTTTGGGAAGTTGAGTACTTCTTGCACTGGTTCGAAACGCTCGGACTTGCCTTGCTTTTCAAGTAGAGCCTTGACGTTGTCGGATTTGCTATGGAAATAATCATCGTAGATTTGGCGCGACATGGTATTTGGCGTAGCCACAATAATGATTTCTTCAATGCCCGCTTCAACACATTCTTCCACGCAAAGTTGCATCACTGGTTTCGCACCAATTGGAATCATCGCCTTAGGGATAGTTTTGGTAATCGGTAAATAACGGCTGGCAAACCCAGCGTCAGTAATAATAGCTTTTTTAACAGCTTTCATAAGCCTCCTTAAGACTTTATTATATCACAAGTATAGTTCAAAAACATCAAAGTATAATCTAAAACGTATCTGTTAAAACGTCGAGTATGATTTTATTTTTTGCGAGTATGTTTTTTCGCGGATTTTTTGGCAACTTTTTTCTTAGCGGCTTCGCTACGAGCGATTTTGTCTTCCATATTTTGTGAGCGGTTGTGGACGCCGTAGATCATGCTGGTGATACCGACAATCAGTAGATAAACCCCAAAGAAGCGGATAAAGGTCATTAGTTCGAAGCTGCCGGCATTTAGAATGACGAAGCCCATCACGCAGCCGACGACACCAGCAAGGATGCGAATGAAGCGGTCGGTTGGGTCGACGGTGGATAAAAAGCCGTGGAAGACGTCGATAATGCCCGAGATGAAGGTGTAGGCAGCAATGATAATGAGGCTGTTGACTAAGTCGTTTTTAGCATAGAAGAGGAGCGCCAAGGCTGCAACAACATCGATTAAGGCGTCGATTACCGAGTTAACCCAGCCATGTTTTTTGGATGAGTTATAAAGCGCGCTGGTGGCGTCGATAATACCCATCACCAGTAAGAGAATACTGATGGTGGCGACGACGGATTCGAGGTTGGTTAGCCCACCAAAGAGCATTAAAAACCCAAAAATCATCGCTAGCCCACCACGAACGATGAACACGAGCCAGTGCTTGTCAATAAATCTACGATTAATCTTTGCCATAAAAATCCTTATATTACTTATGCTTATTATATCACATTATTAAACGTGGCGGAGTTTTTTGCGGGTGGTTTCGACAAGTTTGGTGATTTGGTATTTAGCTGGTTTTAAAATGAGATCATGTGCCGGGGTGTATTTTAATTCTTCACAGCCAAACGAGCGCTTAAATTCGGAAACGCCGAAGAAACGGTGTGAAGTCTCGTCGGTGCCGACGATGCCCCACAGGTCGTATCTAATACAACCGCGCTTTCTAGCTTCTTTCATAGCGGCTAGGTGAAGGAGTGGAGCGGCGGAGTATTTGGTGCCGAGGTCGGACGATACGCCATAATGGTAGCTGGCTTCTGGGCCGTAGAAAATCATGAAATTCTGAGCTAAGATTTCGCCGTCTTTCTTGGCGGTATAGATCAAGATTTCGTCGTGTTCGCGGAAAGCTTCGAACTGCTTAGTTAGAAAGCTAGTTGAGAAAGCAACGTATTTTTGCCTTTCGGCGTGCTTCTTTTCGAGTTTGCAGAACTCCTTGATGCTTGTGTCGCTTGCGTCGGCAGTGATTTCAATGTCGTTTTTCTCGGCTTTTCTGAGTTTTCTTCGGAAGCCTTGTGAAGCGCCAGCAAGGATTTCTTCTTCTGATTTATTAAGATCTAAGATACCGGCATATTCTACAGATAAGTACATCGGGGCCTTTTTTAGGCCGAGTTTTTTCATTAAGTTTAGTGATTTGTCGGATAGTTCGAGCTGCGGGCGGACTCTAACGAAAACGCAGTTTAGCTTTTTCCCTTCTGACTCAATGTCGTCAAAGACCATTTTGACTAACTTGCCATCTTTCCAGTCCATAATTGGGCCGCCGGCAATGGCAAGATAGGTGCCACGCTTAGCCGTTTCTACTACGCCGGCATAGGCAGCGATGATTTTATCGCCGTCAAATACTGCTCTTCGGACGACTTTTTTGCCACGCTTTAAATGAAACTCATAAAAATCCCAAGATTGCAAAAAATTAGCCTCGTTATGTGATTTGATAAAAGCGTCCCACTCTTCGCGGTTTTTTACGTCGTCTATTCTCATAGGTGCCTCTTTTTCTTGCGTACGCTCTCGACGACATAATCTTTGAAATAACCGAGTTTAGAAAGTACTAAATCGTGAGCCGGAACGTATTCAATGACTTCCCCGCCGAAGCCGGTCTTAAAAGTGGTGACGCCTGCATAACGATGGTTTGGTTGTCCGGCTGGTGCAATGCCCCAGAGGTTGAATCTTTCGTAGCCTAAAGCTTTCAAATCACGCATGGCTTGCCAAAGAAGAGCGTAGGCGCCAGGCAATTTGCGGTTGAGATTAGTAGAGGCGGCTTCGTAGTAGTCTGCTTCGCGGCCGTTACCGATAATGATCCCGTAGGCAATTGGTTTTTTCTCAGTATTTCTAGCGACGTAAATCCAAATTTGGCCGCCGAAGGCTTCTTTTTCGGCGAGCAAAGTCTTGAGATTTGGCGGGATGAAACCTTGTCTTTTAGCCGTTTCAACTTGGACTTTGTGGAACTCTTTAAACAGCTCCTCGGAGTTGTTCTTTTCTACAGTGATGCCGAGTTTGTCGGCTCGTCTGACTTCGTAACGAGTTTGGCGGCGCATCCTGGCTAACATTTCTTCTTCGGAACATTTCAAATCCACCATCACGGTGTGCTCAGCGGCGAGATGCATCGGCGATTTTTTGAGGCCGAGTTTAGTAAGTAGATTCAAGTTCTTCTCGGTAGCATTTAGCTGTGGCCTGACTCTTACAAACGAACATTTTTCTTTCTTGCCAGTTTCAGCGATTTTCTTAAAGATTTGTTTGACGTTTTTAGTATCGGTCCAATCCATCAACGGGCCGCAAGGGATTTCTAGATAGCGTCCGCGTTTGGCGCTTCGAACAATCATTAGTGCGTGAGCAGTATCGCCAAAATCTCCAAAAATTACCTTGTCGCCAAGGAGCTCATTCATCTTAGCATATTCAGGTGATTGCAAAAAATTGGCTTCAGGGTATTTTTTGACAACTTTTTGCCAGTTTTCAGGACTCATCTAAATACTCCTTTACGATTTGGTGAGCTTTTTCGAGCTCTTTTTTGCTGTAATAGGTCGGGATATTAACGATTTTTTGGCTGACTTCCACGGCGACCGGACATTTTTTCTCGTTAAAATGGACTTTTTTATAGTAGCGTTCCGGTGAGACTGGTCTTTCGTACCAAAAACCGTCAAAATAGTAGCCGGCTTTGTGGAATTTCTTCAAAACTTCGTCTCGGTAGCGTACTAGATAAAACTCGCGCAGAGGCTTTTTGCCGATTTCGTGGCGCTTTTTTAAGCGTTCCAGAGCAACTTTGGCTTGAAAATTGCTGAGTTTGTTTTCCTTGAAATCTACATCGGCGTCGGCGGATTTTTTGACCCAGCCGATTTTGAGCATTAGGCTCATGAAGAGGCTATTTAACTTCACATATGACAGAGCACGGTAAAACATGCCGATAGTTGGATAGATGCGAGCGCGGAATTCTTCATCATTTACCGCTTCGCCTTGTAGTTCAGGTGGCAAAGGCATTTTAGCGTCGCGAAAAACTACGGCGCCACCGTTAATAGTGTCGATTGATTTTTCTTTACCAAAGGAGAAAACGGTTAATTCGCCTACGGTGCCAGCTTCGCGTCCATCCGGATAGACGCGACCTACGCAGTGAGCTAAATCTTCAATCAAAATCAGACTGTGTTTTTTGCAAAATTTCTTGATTTCAACAATATCTACCATGTTGCCAAAGGTGTTTTGGACCATGACGGCGCGAGCTTTCTTTGTGACGACTTTTTCTAGAGTTTCGATAGTGAAATTTAGGTCTTTTTTGCTAATATCTGCATAAACCGGAGTAAAGCCGGCGGCCTCAATTCCCTGTACTACGGCATAACAAGTGAAACCATTAATAATGACCTCGCCATCTTTTTGGCCGAGGAAGTCTTTTAGGTAGTAGGTAAGACCAGCGGCAATGGCTGAACGGCCATTTCTGGTGATTAGCACCTGCTTGCCACCGTATTCTCGGCAAAGATAATCGTGAAGTGCAAGAGAGTCTTGTTTGGCACCGTGGCCTTTTCGCATTTTGATGCGTTCTTCTTTACTAAAATCCGCTGCCGTACCTAAAAAGTAATGTTTCTTCACTGTTTCATCCTTTCGACTAAAGTAATCAAAGCTTTAGCGAGCTCTTCTGAATTAGAAATATATGGTGCGTGAGTCCAGCGAGCGTAAAATTTAAGCTCGGCATTTGGCAAGCCTTCGTAAATTTTAGTAGCCTGCCTTGGTGGAGTGACGATGTCTTTTTTGCCCCAAAGAATATAGGTTTTGGTAGTGATGGCATCAAACTTCAGATTTTTGTCAGATTCAAGCATGTTACTAAGTGTTACTTTCATGTTTTCGGGAGCCCTAGAATAATCTGTGGTACCAGTTATCTTGTGGAAAACTTTATCTAGTGCAGGGATTTTCTTGAGGGGTTTGCCAATTTTAGCAAGGCTAGCGACAATCTTTTTCTTGGCGGATGGTTCATAAATTCCGGCAGAATCTAGCAGAATTAGGTATTTTAATTTATCTGGTTTTTTAGCGCAGAGATTCAGAAGGATTCTACCACCGTTGCTATGGCCCAGTGCAATAGCACCTTCAGGGAGTTCTTTGTCTACCCATTCAATATAATCATCAATCGTGTAGACTTTGTCGCTTGGTTCCGTGAGACCAGGCACTTTCAAAACTTTAACCTTTAGACCGGTTTCTCTTAAAAGTCCCAAGGTGGTGCGCCACGGTTCAATGGTATAGCTCCAACCGTGCACGATATATAAATCCACCTTCTCGCTCATGAGTCTAACCCCCAGCTTTTGCGCCTGGCGACGGCAGCCTTTTCGCGACGACAAAGTTTCTTGGCATCTTTTGGATTGGCTAACAATTTCTCAATAATCCATTCAAGGTATTGGCTACCTTTGAAAATCAAAGTTTCTTTGCCAGTGATATTCTTTTCAATGTAGGCTAAGGCCTTTCGTGGATCGGTGGTGGCCACTGCGGAAACGCCGAGCCTTTTGAGTTCAGGTGCGGTATATTCTTTTGTTCGATGCCCTACCAAGACGACGCGATTTGGTTTGACGTCGGCAATGAGTTTAGCGAGTTTTTTGTGCTCTTCGCTTTCGAGTGAACCTTGGTCGACGATGTCGCCGATAATTAGCCATTTGCGTTCGGCGTGCATGCGTTTGGCCATATCAAGAATTGAGGCTACTGAAATCATGTGAGCGTTGTAGCTGCTATCGACAATATCAATTCCTTTTTTACCTTTGAAATAGGAGCTACGGCCGGGTGCCATTTTAATATTGGAAAAGTCTGGATTAAATGGCAACTTCAAATATTTCATCAAATCTTGAATCACAAACAGACCAAAGGCGATATCTTTTGGCTCTGGATGGTTGAAGTGGAAGGTGGTATCACCATAGGTGAAATCTGTAGAGTCTGGATATACTACATATTTGCGCATGAGAGATTTTTTAATTGGAACTACTTTGGCTTTAATCTTACTGGTGGCTTCTACCATGAGCTTAGAATCGGCGTCAATGTAGACTCTTTTACTGGTGTTGGCTGGTAAATTAGCAAATTCGGCGGTGATAGCGTCGCTTAAAGTGTCAAATTCGCCGTTTTCGACGACTTTTTCAAATTGAACTGCGTGAGAGAGGCCAATTGATACCCAGATGGTGACTTCTGGCTTTAGCCATTCGGCTAAGAATTCGGCTTCGTGTGGTCTTTCACCGTCGATTTCAACTACGTAAAACTTCTCTTTGTGACGATAGAATAAACCCTTAAATGGTGCCGCAATAAACAGCCAAATCCATTTGAGTTTGGTCCCCCTAATACCACGCAGGCCAAGCATATCAAAAGGAATGCCAAAGGCCGAGTTGGCATTGTGCGAATAATGCGCCTTTTTACCCATTTCGTGTTCGAGCATAGTCATTACAGTGGTTTTACCGGCTGAACCGGTCACTGCAATTACTCTTGGGTGCCATCTCTTAAAGGCACGGTTGGCAAAATATCGAAAATATTTCGCCGCGACGAAATAAAAACGCTTTTTAAACCTAGCGATTTTGGTCATATATTAATTATAGCATAGAACGATTTTTTGTGTTATAATATTGACTTTTATGGTTAAAAATTGTATAATACTTGACAGATGCCTAAAGTTAGGCAGACTTTTTTGCACATTAACATTCTAGGAGGTGGATTATGGACATGGAACATCTTTGGGTAGCAATTATTGCTGGTGGACAAGGTACACGCCTTTTCCCAATCAGTCATCCTGGTTGCCCCAAGCAATTCTGCCAGCTGGATAAGAAAAACACTTTTATCCAGGCCGTGATAGAGAATTTTGCTTCTCTGAACATCAAACGTACCCACATGTTGGTTATCACTACTGATGAGAATCAGACTGCTCTCGCTAAAAAGCAGTGTCTTTCGAGGGGAATTCTTTCCCAAAACATCGTTCAAATTGACCCAAATCTGGGTTATGCTGGAGCGATGATTTATGCCACGCAGTGCATTTATCTTTTAGATAAAGATGCTGTTGTGATTAGCACTCCTTCTGACCAGTATCTCTCAGCCAATGAAGATTTTAGAGATACAATTAAGGCGGCCTATTTCCAGGTCGACGAAAGTGATGACGCGGTAATCATTGGTGTAAAAATCAATGATATCGTGACGGCCATGGGCTGTGGTCATGCCATTTATCAGGAAGACTATGGTCCTTGCTATCAGGTGACATCTTTTGTGGAAAAGCCTGATCGAATCTTGGCGGATAAGATTATGCGCCAGGGTAACTCGGCTTGCAACACCGGTATCAATGTCTGGCGGGCTTATACGATTAATAAGCTGTTTACCGGGCATTCTTACAAGGGTATTTCAACTGATGAATTAATGGACAGTCTTGACAATCTGCGGGTTTCCGTAGGCAACTTTGACTGGCATGATTGTGGAACCTTGAAATCTCTTTATGAGATTAGCAAGAAAACTCCCAATCATAAGAATGCCAGTCTCGGTGGTGGTACGTTTGAGCGTATTGATTGCCGTCGTAGTCTGTTTTATGCCGATGAGGGTATGGAACTCCATGTTAGTGACGCCGAAGATGTCGCAGTGCTTTTTACGGTAATCAACGAGAAGCCAATTCTGGTGATTGCCAAACTTTCCGAAAGCCAAAAGATTAAGCGTTTAGCGGAAGATTATTTGAAGCACGAGGACATCTTAACGGCTGACTTCTCCATGGGGGCGCGGAATAATTTTATTCTGCGTTCGAGCATCTCAGATGAGATTGTTGCCGGATTCGTAGGGGTGAATAACTACTACGTCTACGTCTATCGTAAACCTGATGGTGTTTTGTCTGCAATTGTTTCGCAGCCTCTAACTCCTAAAAAATCCTAGTAAAGAATCCCCGATCCTCTCGGGGATTTTTCTTGTTTTTAGCTACGGGGTGATACAGCGAACGTTGGCTCCAATATAGCGATAAAGGTCATAATTTGAATCTATACCAGTGCTTCCGTCTATATCTCCGCTATAGGTGGCAACGCCACTCATCACAGTACTAGATAAATAATCTCCAGTAACACCTAAATCGGAGAAGTAGGTTTCGGTGATCCAACCACCGCGAACGAAGTATAGAGGCGCAGTTCTTATATTGTTGAATCCGTCGGTGGCATAGGTGGTTGCCGCAAGGGTATCGGTAATTCCAGACACCCGGAACAATTCACCGAATTCTCGTGTTGTAGCGCTAGAAACATTGTTTTCTTTGCCTTTTGGAAGTCGCCAGCCTGCTGGACAAATATCATTAGCGGCGGTAGCTCCATTGGTGGTGAGAGTAGAGGAATTATTACTGGCTACTGCTGCTGACCAGTTATAATAGTTACCAATTTGATAATGAGCACATTCAGCAGCTGTATGGCTTGCATTCACGCATTCTGATAGTGAATTATAAATTGTGTCTTTGCTAGTGCTGTTTGAAGTATAAACATAGACGCTCCCACCTTCAGCAGAATATGGTATATTATGACCATTCGAACTGTTGTCAAATCCGGCAGTTAATTTACTATTGCCTTGTATTTTGGCCCTGCCAGTGATTGCAGTTGAGACAGGTGTCCAGGTGATTAGATTATTATTTGTGGTATACCCATCCGTATAAATACCTGAACCGGCGGTGGTAAGGTTGGTGTTGTCGGAGGTTAGGGTTGCCGTGCCAGAACCACCAATATTTAAATCGAGATTTTGTGTCATCCAGCATAAATTGTCGGCTTGTCTGACTATGGAATATACTTTTCCGTCACGATTGTCATAAACGTAGCTTTCTGTGGTAGTACAGGATGAGGATGCAAGGTTTTGCATGGCTGGAATAACTGTACCGACTAGATTTAGCGTGGCACTTCCTTGGCCAACCGTATATTCTACTTCATTGACGCCAATTGTTTCAATAGTCCCTGCGCCAGTTGTGATAGTGGCAGAATCTAATGTCGCGCCTACAGCCCTGATAGTGTAAGTGAATGTTTCGTATAGATCAGTTGTGCCACCGCTAGAACTGATAGTATCTATCAATGCGTCATCATATAATATCATGAGGCTACTAGCTCCACTATAATTGAAGGTAATGGTATATTCATCTGCTTCTTCCCATTTGGCATAATAGGTAGTGTATCCTTGAGCAAGAGTAAGACTACTCAATAACTCACCTTCACCGTCTTGTTCCGTATACCAACCACCAAAGATGTATCCATAGCGCGTTGGAGTCGGTGCATTATTGAGAATATAGACCTTAGAGGAAACCATACTATCAGGATAGACTGAACCACCATCAGCATCAAAACTGACTAAATAAGTTGCATTTTTGACACAACGGATACCTAGACCGTTCATTTTCTGATAACCATAAGAAGATTGGACATAATAAACATTAGAGCTAATTCTTTCGCCAAAGTAATGGCCAAAGTAATAACCGGAAGTTGAATTCCTCCATCCGGTAGCCGTCCAGTAGAGTCGGTTAGTATATGTAGTTAGGGCTGTTGGACTATAGTATCCTTGGGTAAGACTCAGCGGTGGATTCCTAATAATATCAGTATTAGTAGTACCATCAGTTTCTCCCATAGCTTCAATATAGGCGGTGGCTTGGGTTCGCGTAGGCAAACTCCAACCTTTTGGACAGATTGAGTAGTAAGCAGAGTTGCTAGTGTAGGTGGTCCCGGCGGTTGCAGTATACCAGTTATATACATTTTTAGTAGGACTATATTGATAGGCGTGTGCGACGTCAAGACCCTCGGTGGAATTGGTGGTTCCCCACTGAGTTTTAGTTTCTTTGGTTTCCACTATCGGCAGAGTGAAATCGTTATATGTGTCGGTGTCGGCGCTGGTTAGAGTCATTGACTCGGCGGTGCTTCCTAGACGAAGATCGGATGTCATCCAGCAAACGCCATCACTTAGACGGGCAATGCCGTAGGTTTTACCATCTCGCTTATCATAGACAGTAGTAATTTGTTCAAATTGCAAAGAGCCACAGTTTTGATTAGTAAAGTCTTGTAGAGCCGTAATGGCGGTGCCTACAAAATTCAAAGAAGCAACTCCTGGTCCAGCCGTATAGGTTACTTCATTGGAATTAGTAATAGTGCTAATAGTTCCTGCGCCCGATGTGATGGTGGCAGAGCTTAACGTTGCACCTACGGCTCGAATAGTGTATTCATAAGGATCGTAAAGCGTGACTGAGTCACCACTAGTTTCGACCGTGTCGACCACGACGTCATTTCTAATAATCATTAAACTGTTTGCGCCACTGAAATTGAATGTGATAGAATAAGGTTCAATTTCTGCCCATCTAGCATAGTAGGTGGTAGTGCCGGCTGCTATATTTACATTACTGATTTCTTCACCGCCATCAGGTTCGGTATACCAACCAGTAGTATAATAACCTTCCCGTTGTGGGGTAGGTAGATTATTGATAATGGTGTTTACATTGCCACTCAATGTGTTGGTGCTAACTGTTCCGCCATTGGCGTTCAAATTGATTGTGAAACCAGATGATTGATTTGAAGTATGGACGCAGCGCATAGCTAGCCCGTGCTGTTTCTGAAGGCCACTACCTACTCTTATTTCATCACTTGGTGTTCCGATTGCTATTCCGAATATATATCCATAATAAATGCTGGTGTCGTTGTTTGTGTTTATGAAGCCACTAGCTGTCCAATAACGTACGTATTCGTACAGTGACATATCAGTAGAAATGTATTGCCCGCCAGTTAGGTTTAGGGGTGGTCCTAAGATGATAGCTGTATTTGTTGAATGATCTGCTTCCCCAACAATATTAATATAGGAGGTTGTTTGTGTCTGAGTAGGCAATTTCCAACCTAATGGGCAAATAGAAGTGGTGGAGCTATTATTTACGTAAGAAGTTCCAGCTGTAGCTGTATACCAGTTATAAACATTTTTAGTGGCGCTATATTGGTAGGCATGTGCAACGTCAAGACCTTCGGTAGAATTGGGTGTTCCCCACTTGGTTTTAGTTTCACTGGTTTCAACAACTGGTAAGACAAAATCATTAGTTGTATCTGTATCTGCACTAGTCAAAGTCATAGATTCGGTAGTGCTCCCTAAACGAAGATCGGTTGTCATCCAACATAGACCATCACCTAGACGGGTGACTTCGTATTCGATATCATCTCGTGTGTCATAGAGAGTTTTGTTCTCGCCAATACTGAGTAATCCACAATCTGCATCGGTAAAATTCTGCATCGCTGGGATTTCTTGTGTCCAGTAAGCATAGTAGGTGGTGGTACCGGCGGCAATGTTTACAGTATTAATCTCTTCTCCGCCATTAGGTTCGGTATACCAACCTAGAAAATGGTAGTTACTCCGAATTGGTCTAGGTAAATCAGCAATGATTTCGTCGGCGGTGCCGCTTAGAGAATTAACACTAGCTGTTCCGCCATTAGCATCTAGATTAATAGCAAAACCAGCTTCTGTATTTGAAGTATGAACACAACGTATGCCTAACCCGTTTAATTTATAATAGCCTCTCGTAGTTGCTATAGTATTTTCATGAGTACCATAATAATAACTGTAGTATTTTGAATCTTTTGAAAAAGCGTCCAATGTCCAATATGCAATATCGCTTAGACGTACAACTTTTACAGTTGAGTCATATAAGCTACTAGTTAAGTTTAATGGTGGATTTGTGAAGATTTCAATATTTGTTGAATCACTAGTTTCACCAAGTACATCTAAAAGATTATTTGATTGGTTGCGTGAAGGCATTTTCCATCCGAGTGGGCAAATAGAGGTTGTGGCAGCGCTGCTTGTATAGGTGGTTCCGCCGGTTGCGGCATACCAATCATATAAGTTTTTATCATGATTTTTATGGTAATAGATATGTGCTACATCATAATTATCATTTTCATCATATGTCCCCCACTGAGTCTTGTTGCCAAGGGTTTCGGCAATTGGTAAGACGAAATTATTTGAGATATCAGTGTCTGCACTGGTTAGCGTGATGGATTCGTTGGTACTACCAACATTGAGATCGGTTGTCATCCAGCATAGACCATCTCCCAAACGAGAAACACCGTACACTTTACTATCACGAGTATCATATAAATATGTGTTTTGACCAATTGACAAAGAATCACAGTCGGCGTCGGAAAAGCTTTGCATTGACGGAATGGCCGTACCAATCAAATTAAGCGTAGCTGCACCTTGCTCTACTGTAAAATTGACAAGGTTTAAATTATAGACTGAGCCGATTTCTCCAAATCCGGCAGACACGGTGGCGGAGTTCAGAGTTGCCCTTAAGGCCCTAATGGTGTAGGTGAATGATTCATCAAGCTCTGCAGTTCCTCCGCTTGAAGTGATGGTGGTGACCACATTAGTATCTTCATCGATTATTTCTAATCCATAGATATTGGTAAAATTGAATGTAATGGTTTGTTTTTTGGCCCAAACTGCATATAAAGTTTGTGAACCTGAATAGGAAGTAATGGTGCCTTCGTCGATATACATTGGTTTACTAGCGTCGCTATTAGTGCTCCAACCAATAAAGGAGGATCCTGTACGCGTAAAAGTATTGGCATTAAGTTTTAAAGTGCCGGTAGTCGTACTTTGACTTGCCATATTGCCACTGCCGCCGTTAGCATTAAAACTAACTGAAAAATTAGTCACGTTGCCGCTGAACCGACAACGAACCGGTATACCATCGAACTTTTCCATTCCGTCTGTAAAATTAGTATATTCATTGTATTCGTTGACGTAAAAATTATCACCTCTTTCAAGGTTGTATGAAGTTCTTTCCCAGGCATAAGCGTGTGTATCACTTTGATAATGATTATTATTTTTATAATAACCAGTTATTGCGTAGTTTGGTAAATATGGCTGTGCTAGGTCATTAGCTTTGTAGTTTAAGAGAAACGTTTCATAGTCTGCCCTATTTGGTAATTCCCAGCCTTTTGGACAAATTGAGCCAGTAGCTTCTGCGTCGGCTACCGTGGTAGAATCACCGGTTCCGGCTGTGGCGGTATACCAGTTGTAATATGATCCTAGGTTAGTGTCTCCGGAATAATAGGCTTTGGCTGTGTCGGTATTGGCAGTAACAAATAAACCCTCTTGGCTGGTGGAAGAAGTAAAAGAGAAGCTATTAGTCACGTCGGAGTCGCCGCTGGTTAAAGTGACCTCGTTGCCGTCAGCACCGAGCCTTAAGTTTTGAGTCATCCAGCAGATGCCATCTCTTAAACGCGCGACTTGGTAGGCTGCGTCATCACGTTCATCATAAACTAGTTTTGTCTCGCCAGCCTTTAATTGTTCACAATCAGAGGCGGTGTAGGTTTGCATAAAATCGATTACTACCGGATTCGATGTGACGAGAAATTGGAAGGTATTTTTGAAGGTGCCATATTCGGCATCTAGACCAGCTCTCGCTCCTAGAGAGATGCTGTAGCTGTCAGCTGTATTATTTGAAGCTTTCGTAATGGCTAGTGTTTGAGCTTCTACTGGAGCAGGAAGATAAAGTGCTCCGTTGCCAGTATTTTTAATGACGTCACCACCAGAAAGGTATTGGCTAGGCTTGTATCCCCATTTATTGTTGTTAGTGGCATCGGTGGCTGAAGAAAAATCTCTTTCCGGCAAGACACTACTGATTGAATCGAGATATTTGATGTTTCCAGAATCTGAGTCATCAATTAGTTTGTCTTTATGGCTCGTATCGCTTGATGATGAAACAATCTGTAGGCTATAGCCAGTGACGTTTGAGGTAAAAACAGAAAGTTCGGCTGAGGTTGAACCGAATGTCCCGTAGCTTGAGCTAGGCATGAGATATAGCTCTAGAGAGTTGTCAGAAATTGAAACCTCAAGCGTGCTGGTGCTGAGTAGAATTTCTTCGGCTTCGGCTTGATTTGTCTTGAAGACTGGCGGGAAGAAGGTAAAAGCTATCAGGGGGAGCAAGAGTACCAAAGAAGAGTATGATACGATACGGCTTAGTTTAGCTCTCGAAACGGTACTTTTGATGGAAAAGTCACCGCGCTTTTGTTTAGAAAAACAATTGTAGCACGTATGTGTAGGGAATAAACACTTATTTGTTCTCACGTATGACCCTTATTTTAACATTACCATTATATATCATAATTAATTTTTTTGCAACAAAAAATCCCCTTTTTTTCAGGGGATTTTTTATGACTTTTTTACATCTTGATTTCGGCGTCGACACCGGCAGGGAGTGAAAGATTTTGCAAACTCTCAATCGTCTTCGGGCTGGCATTAGAGATGTCAATCAAACGTTTGTGAACTTTCATTTCGAAAGCTTCACCGCCAGTCTTGTAAACGTGTGGCGACTTTACAACGGTAAAAGTGCTGCGTTTGGTTGGTAGAGGGATTGGACCGCTGATTTTGGCGCCAGTGCGAATCGCCGTATCAACGATTTGGCGAGCGCTTTGGTCAATCACGCGGTGATCATAAGCTTTGAGACGAATGCGAATAGTGAGACCTTCGTCTTTTTTAGATTCAGTCATGTTTTCCTTTCGTCCCTATAACCTTAGATTTACACTTAGATGGTAAGTCGATAAGTTTTTAGGGATTGATAATTAATTGATATATACCCCCATTATATCACACCTTGAGCAAAAAGTCAATTTGGTATCTGTTCTATCAGCTTTTTTCAGAGAAGATTCTGAGTTCGTGGTAATAATAGATGTTTGCTAAGATAAATAGCACTACAAATAGGAAGAAGGTCCCAATAATTGGATAGAATAAGTCATAAGATAGCACGATGAAATTGATCACTACGAGACCAAGTAATACTAAAAATGCCATTAGCGGTAAGAAATAGGCTAGGAAAAATACCGTGCGGCCGTATAGGGTTTTACTAAACTTAAGGAGTAATTCCCTCATTTCGTTCATATCTTTCTGATAAATATTCTTTTTCTCACTCATTTTAATCCTTATGGTTATGCTTTTATTATATCATTTTATGAATCCGTGTTACAATAATATTTATGAAAAGATATGGAGGAGCCCACAGGGTTAAAAATGTGACTGGTATGGCGCAAATCAGTATTGATTTGAAACCAAACCGGAGCGTCAGCGATGTCTATATTAATCAAAAAATGGACCTCACTAATTTGGTAAAATACATTGATAAGAAGAAGAAAGCCGGCGAAGAAGTGACTTATTTCCACGCTTTTCTCACGGCGATTGGCAAGACGGTTTATAACCGGCCGAAACTGAACTACTTCGTGGCCAATCGGCATATTTGGGAGCACGATAAGATAGTTTTGTCTTTTGTGGCGAAGGTGAGTTTTGACGATCATTCTGAAGAGATGATGGTGATGATCCCGATTGATAAGGATGATAATGTTTATTCAATTGGCGAAAAAGTTCGGAAGAAGGTTAACAGTTTTAGAGAGAAACGTTCCAATAAAGATTCCGGTAAGAAAGGCGCCAATTCCGCAATTGATGTTCTTGGTAAAATACCAAATGCTATTCGCGTTCCGCTGGTTGGATTTTTGAAGTGGATGGATAAAAAAGGCTTGCTCCCGGCTTCACTCGGTGAAGATAACCTTTATTACACAACGTTGATTGTTTCTATTCTAGGCTCAAGTGTCGGTGGTGCAATATTCGATAATATTAATGACTGAGGTAA